>DATGDN010000001.1:0-3794 GCA_035310865.1 Pseudolabrys sp.
CCGAGAGCGGTTTCGATCAGCAAAAATGCCGGTATTTGCAAGAGGCCGATGACTATCCCGGCAAGATAGGGAGACCAGGCTTGTCCGGTGAGCATGAGAAACTCTCCGATGTCGCTATGACCATCGCGAGTCACATATTAGCGGTTGAATGTAATGAAATGCGGTGGTGCCGCTTTGACGTGGATCAAGCAGCAGAGCGGCACATTGCCGAGCGGATTAAACCACCCGGCTGCCTTAGCCGTACTGTTGTCTTGCAAGTGCGGCGCCCGCGCCCAACGCCTTGAGCTTGGCCTCGGCGACATCGCGCCGCATCGGCGCCATGCCGCAATTGGTGCAGGCGATGACTTTTTCCTTCGGTACCACCTTGATCACGTCGCCGATCACCTGCGCCACTTGCTCCGGAGTCTCGACCTTGTCGGTGGCGACGTCGATGACGCCGACCAGCAGCTCTTTGCCTTCCAGTAGCGACAGCAGCTTCAGCGGCACGCGCGAATTGATGCATTCCAGCGACACCTGGCCGATCCCGCTCTTGGCGAGCGCCGGAAAAAATTTCTCGTATTGCCGCCATTCACCGCCCAGGGAATTCTTCCAGTCGATATTGGCCTTGATGCCGTAGCCGTAGCAGATGTGCACGGCGGTCGTGCATCTAAGGCCGTCGATCGCGCGATGCATCGCTTCGACGCCCCAACCACCGACGTCATCCATGAATACATTGAACGCGGGCTCGTCGAGTTGAATGACGTCGACGCCGTCCTTTTCAAGCGCGCGCGCTTCCTGGTTCAGCAGGCCGGCGAAGGCCATCGCCATTTTCACCTTATCGCCGTAATAGGAGTCCGCCACGGTATCGGCGATCGTCATCGGGCCCGGCAACGTGATCTTCAGCTTGCGCCCGGTATGCGCGCGTGCGTGGCGCGCTTCGGCCTGGTGCACGCGGCCCTTCAGTTTCAGCTCGCCGCGCACGACCGGCACCATAGCCTTATAGCGATCGGCGCGGATGCCCATTTCGACCTTGTGCGCGAAATCGATCCCATCGACGAATTCAAGGAAGCCGTGCACGAAATGCTGACGCGACATCTCGCCGTCACAGACGATGTCGATGTCGGCGTCTTCCTGCCATTTGATTGCAAGCAAGGTGGCGTCGAGCTTGGCTGCAGCGAGCTCTTCGCCCTGCAGCCGCCACTGCGGCCACAGCTTGTTGGGCTCGGCGAGCCAGGACGGTTTCGGCAGGCTGCCGGCGACGGTTGAAGGAAACAACATGTCTATGCGGTCTCGTGACGTTGCGGAGGCCGCCAACTATAGAGCCAATCGTAGCGCGTGCGCAGTTTTTCTCCGCCCATCCCGCGCATCGCAAGATTGCGCACAAATGCCTCCGGCCCCGTCAGCCCATAAATGCGCGCCTGACGACGTGCAGCTTGTTGGGCGCGCATCGTGCGATGCCAGCGCGCACCTTCATAGGCGCGCAGCGCGTCGGATGGGTCGTCGAGGTATTTGCCGAGCATGTCGGCGAGCACAGCTGCGTCTTCGATTGCCATGGCTGCGCCCTGGGCGAGGAAGGGCAGCATCGGGTGGGCGGCATCCCCAATCAGCGTCACCGGCAAACGGCCGCCGCGGAATGGGATCTTGCGATCGAAGAGCGCCCATTTCAGCCAGCGATCGGGAATTGCAACGAGCGCGCGCGCTTTTTCCGACCAGGTCCAGCGCACGAAGTGACGCATTATTTCCGTGCGGTCGCCGGCCGCCGACCAGCCGGGTTCGTTCCACTCGTCATGCACGATGCCGACAATATTGATGAGGCGGCCGCTTTTGACCGGATAGTGCACGAGATGGGCGTCGTGACCGAGCCAGAGATGCACAAAGGGCTGGCGAAATTCAGCAGGCGCTGCTTCCGCGGGAATGAGCGTACGCCAGGCGGTGCGGTGCCGGAACGTCGGTGGCTGCTCGCCGCGCAACCGCGCGGCAATTGTCGACCAGATTCCGTCGGCGCCGATCAGCGCGATGCCGCGCTCATCCACCACTTGCGTGCCGCGTCTGCCGAGCACGCTCACGCCTCTGACGTGCGCGGCAAACTCCTCCACACGCACACCTAGCTCCAGCGCGATGTCGAGCTCTTCATTCGCGGCATCGACGAGCACCGATTGCAGGTCACCGCGATGGATGGACCAATATGGCGCGCCGTAGCGGCGCTCGGCGTCATCGCCCAGCGGAATGCGCGCAATTTCACGGCCGGAGCCTCCGGCCATCACCCGAATGGCTTGCGGCTTGACGGCCGTCGCTTCGAGCCGCTCGCGCAGGCCCAGCGCGATCAGCACGCGGCTGGCATTCGGTGAAAGCTGCAGACCCGCGCCGGCTTCCTCCAGTTTCTCCGCCTGCTCAAAGACCGTCACACGCATTCCCGCGCGAGCAAGCAGCAGTGCTGCCGTCAGCCCGGCAATTCCGCCGCCTGTGACGATGACATGACGCGGCGGCGCCACGGGGGTCAGGTTCAGGCGGCAGCGGAATGAGGCAGTGCGCATTCCGGCGGGCGCGCCGAATGCGGATCGAGCGCCGGATCGAAGCGATAGAGCGTCGAGCAATAGGGGCAGATGATCTCGTTGTCGTCGCCCATGTCGAGGAACACATGCGGATGGTCGTAAGGTGGTGTAGCCCCGACGCACATGAATTCCTTGGCGCCGATGTCGATCACCGGCACGCCTGGATCATTCTGAAAGTGGGGGACGACGTGTTCCGCCATGGCAAATCCTCATGCTGCCGCGCCGACGCGGCGAAGTTCCAGCGGCACCATAGCGGGCAGGCAGTGAGATGCCTAGCTCCATCGCGAAAGTGTGGATGTCGGGTGCCGCCGAAACGCCTTGGTTGCCGGGCAATCATGGTGCGAGCTGGAGGGACGAATTGGAACCGTCGAAGCACAGCATCACGCGCAAGCCGCGCATTGGATTTGCCTTGCTCGCGGCGACACTGCTCGCCGCGGCGGCAGCCTACGCGATCCCGCGCGCCATAGAGGCAGTCTCAAGCCTCGACGATCCCGCACGGATCGCAGGCCGGGCGCTCGATGACACGTTCGACGCGGCGGTGGCGCAGCGGGAAATCGAAGCTGCGCTTTCCGCGCAGGATGCCGAGCTCGCACAAAGCTTTGTCGATCTTGCCGCGGCGCGCCATGTAACGATCGATCCAGAGCTGGTGGAGCGGGCGGCGGCGGCAACCGCCGAGGCCGCGACCGCGCGACATCGGGCAAAAAGTTTCGCGCGCGGCTTTGTTACCGGCGAGCCACAGGATATGGCTTCGCTTGCCGGCACCACGGCCGGCGATCTTTTCGTCTTCGGCGATATCCGCGATGCCCTGCGTGAGAGTGCGAAATATGTACGTGGCGAGAAACCCGACGAGCTGATCCTTGGTCTCGCAACCGCCGGCATCGCAATCACGGTCGGAACCTATGCGACGTTCGGCGCCGCTGCTCCGGCGCGCGTTGGGCTAACGCTTGCCAAGGTCGCGCGTAAAACCGGAAGCCTCGGTGCTGAGTTCGCCGGAAGCCTGGTCCGCATGGCGCGCGCCACGCGCGAAACGGCGAAAGCCGGACGCGCCGGTGGATTGCTGCATCTTGCGCGGGATGTCGGCCGCATCGAGAAAGTCGCAGGCGGGCGTGCCGCCCTCGATGGCCTCAAGATTGCCAGGGAGCCACGCGACATCACACGCATTGCCAAGCTCGCCGAAAAGGAAGGGAGCCGCACCCGCGCCATCCTTAAAGTCGCCGGGCGCGGGGCGATTGCGCTCGCAGCGTTTGCCTTCGATGCGAGTCT
>DATGDN010000002.1:0-6484 GCA_035310865.1 Pseudolabrys sp.
CCTATACGGCAGTCGACGACTGCGGCAATCCGCTTGACCTGGCGATCGTCGAGGGTCAGGTGCACGGCTCGCTTGCACAGGGCCTGGGTCAGGCGCTGGTCGAAAACGCAGTCTACGACTCCGCCAGCGGACAACTGGTGAGCGGCTCGTTCATGGATTACGGGATGCCGCACGCGCACAATATGCCGATCGAACTGCGCGAAGCGCTGCGCCCGGCGCCAGCCAAGACCAACCCGCTCGGCGTGAAGGGCACCGGCGAGGCCGGCACAACCGCGGCAATCGCCGCGGTGATGAACGCGATTTCCAATGCGATTCCGAACGGCGCCGCCGATCACATGGACATGCCGGCCACTCCCGCGAAGGTGTGGGCGGCGTGCCAGAAGGCCATGGCGGGGAATTAAGCGCTCTAAACCGCTCGTCCCCGCGAAAGCGGGGACCCAGGCCTTCTGGATTCCCGCTTACGCGGGAATGAGCGGAGTTGCGAGGCTCACGCCTGCGAGATGAACTTCGTGCTCATGTACGCCTGCAGGCCCTCGATACCGCCTTCGGAGCCGTAACCCGACTCCTTGACGCCGCCGAACGGCGTCTCCGGTGTCGAGATGGCGATGCTGTTGACGCCGACCATGCCGGATTGAATCGAGTCACCGATCGCAGTCGCGGTCGCGCCCGACGACGTGAATGCATAAGCCGCAAGGCCAAAGGGCAGCGAATTCGCGCGCTCGACCACCTCATCGAATGTCTTGAATGGCACGATGGGCGCGACCGGGCCGAATGGTTCTTCGGTCATGATCTTCGCATCGTCCGGCACATCGGTAATGACAGTCGGCTGAAAGAAGAATCCCTGATTGCCCTGACGCGAGCCACCGGTGACGATCTTGCCGCCGCGACTTTTCGCGTCATTCACAAACGATTCCATGGCATCAAGCCGGCGCGGATTGGCGAGCGGGCCCAAGGTAATGCCCTTCTCCAACCCGTCGCCCATCTTGAGGCCTTTCGCGTATTCGGTGAAGCGCGCGAGGAATTTGTTGTAGCTCGACTCCTGCACATAGAACCGCGTGGGCGAAATGCAGACCTGCCCGGCATTCCGGTATTTGAACGCGGCGATGGTGTCGGCCGCTTTCTCCGGATCGGCGTCGGCAAATACGACGACCGGCGAGTGACCGCCGAGCTCCATGGTCGCCTTCTTCATTCCTTTGGCAGCAAGGCCGGCGAGATGCTTGCCGACCGGAATCGAGCCGGTGAAGGAAATCTTCTTCACGGCCTTGGCCGGAATGAGATGCTCCGACACATTGGCCGGGACGCCGAACACAAGGTTGAGCACGCCCGCCGGCAACCCGGCATCGGCAAAGCATTTAACGAGTTCGACACAGCCGCCGGGCGTCTCTTCCGACGCCTTGATGATGATTGAACAACCGGCCGCAAGCGCGCCGGCAATTTTTCGTACCGGCGTCAGCGTCGGAAAATTCCACGGCGTGAAAGCCGCAACCACGCCGACCGGCTCCTGCAGCACGATCTGGCGCACGCCTTTTTGCCGGCCGGGCACGACGCGGCCGTAAGCCCTCCTGCCCTCCTCGGCATACCATTCGATGATATCGGCGCTGGTCAGCACCTCGGCGCGCGACTCCGGGTAGACCTTGCCCTGCTCCTGCGTCTGTACCTTTGACACGTGGTCGAAGCGCTCGCGCAGCAAATCCGCCGCTTTGCGCATGATCTTGGCGCGGTCATAGGCCGAGGTCGCCTTCCACACCGCAAAGCCCTTTTCCGCTGCACCGAGTGCGGCGTCGAGATCGGCTTTGCTCGCATGCGGGAGATGCGCCAGCACCTTGCCGGTCGCCGGATTGATGACATCCTCGCCCTTGCGGCCGTCGCCGTTGAGCCACTTGCCGTCGATGTAAAGACCCAGATCTGTGTACATACCAGCCTCTTTGTTACCCGGAACAGGATTGCCGCTGGATTAGCACTTTCAGAGGCGTGCCGTCACCATGACATCTCACGACCCTAGATAGGCGCCGCCGCTGACGTGGATCGTCTGACCGGTGATGTAGCGACCGTTGGGCCCGCACAGAAAGCGCACCATGGCCGCAACGTCCTGCGGCTTGCCGCGCTCGCCCGTGATGGTGCCGTGGGTCAGATGATGCGCGGGCTTCTGCGATGTGGCCGGCCGCGTCGTGTCGATCGCGCCCGGAACAACGCAATTGGCGGTGATTTTGTCGGCGGCCAGATCGTGCGCAAGCCCGCGCGATAAACCGACCAGCGCGGATTTGGCCGTCATCACATGGGTGCGGTCTATCGAGCCAATATGCGCGCTCATGCCGCCGATATTGATGATGCTGCCGCCGTTCTTCTTCATCGCCGGCAGGCAGGCATGCACGCAGCGGAAGGTGCCGTCGAGAATGACGTTCATAACCTCCCGCCATTCGGCAAAGCTCATGTCCGCGATGTGCTTCTCGCGCCGCAGTGCTGCATTGTTCACGAGAATATCGATGCGCCCGAATTTTTTCAGTGCGGCATCGGCGAGCGCAGCTGCGGTCTTGTCATCGCCGACATCGCCGAGAACGGCCGCCGCCTTGCCGCCTGCTTTCTCGATCTCGCCCACGACGCTGTCGGCTTCGGCCTTGTTCGACCGCACATTGACGACGACGGCAGCGCCTGCCTCCGCGAGCGCCAGCGCGATGGCGCGGCCGATATTGCGCCCGGCACCGGTGACGATGGCGACCTTGCCGGATAGTTCTTGTTCACTCATCGACTTCTCCACTCATCATGCCCGCAACGCCGACAAATCAATCTTGCCGTCATAAAGTTTCGCCAGCAGCGCGAGGGCCGACTTTGCCCGTTTGTCGTCCCAGCCGCCATGGCGGACATTGAGCATGAATTTTTCTTCGATATCGGCGCGCGTCAAAGGCTCATGCGCGCCGCCACGGAAATGCGGCTGCCGCTCCTCGATCACGCTGCCGTCATTGAGGACAGCGCGGATATGACCGGTGAAATTGTTGGGATAGGGATTGTCCGGATCGATCACGTAACGAACCTTCGACGCGAGCGCGAGCACGTCCTTGTCGCGGACCGCCTGATCGGTGAAGGCATCGAGGCCGACGCCGCCGCGCACGAAGCCGGTCGCCAGGATGAAAGGCGTTGCGAATTTCGCGGCATAGCCGTTGGGCGGATGCTGCTTGGCGGCGAGCGGCTCCCACAGGCGGTGCACGGTGCCCTCCGCCACCTCGCAGACCATTTCTTTTATATCGGCCGGCTTGATGCCACGCGCGGCCAGCCGCCTGGCACAGTCGATGTAGGGATGCGCCATGGTCCCGCAGGGGTAAGGCTTGAAGGCCAGGGTTTCCGTCACCCATTTCGAGCCGAAGCCGCCGGTGAGGGCGTCGTAGTCGCCCTGCGTCGTGTGCGCGAAGCCAAGGAAAAGTCCGTGCACGCCTTCGAACACCGTGCGCGGACCGAGGAAGCCGCCGCGCCCAAGCAACGCCGCACGGATGCCTGATTGTGCGGCCCAGCCCGGGTGCAATCGTTTGGTCCAGGCGCCCTCGGCGAGATATTCGATGATGCCGCCGGCAAAGCTTGCAGCGATGCCGAGCGCATCGACGAGCTGTTTTGCGTTCAGGCCAAGCGCGGTCCCGACGCCGGCCGCCGCCCCCATCACCCCGAAAATCGCAGTGGGGTGGAAACCGGCCTTGTGCACTGCCTTCGGCACCACCGTGCTCAGCCGGCACATGACTTCGGTGCCGACGGAAATGCCGAGCAAGGCGGCACCGCCGTCGGGCCGGTGACGCTCGCAGGCAGCCAGCACCGCCGGCACGATCACCGCGCCAGCATGGACCGGCCCGCCCTCGAAGGTGTCGTCGAAATCTTCGCCGTGCGCGGCCGTGCCGTTCACGAAGGCAGCGCTCGCGGCGCTGAAGCCGCGCGCATGGCCGATGGCTGTACAGGGGCCATCATCGTCGCAGCCGGCGATCGCACAGTTGATGTAGTCCTCGTTGCGCGCCGTCACGCAAAGCCCGGCCACATCAATGAGTAGGTCTTCGCATTTCCGCCGTACCGCCGGCGGCAACTTTTCGACGCGCAGGGTGGCGACGCGCTCGGCCAGCTGTTCGGCAACGGAATTCTTCGGGAGGTTACTGCTTGCCACGATTATCCGATCGCAACGTTGCGGCGCGCATTGCCGCCGCGCAGGCTGTTAGCCAGCGCTACGACGATGAAGGTAATGACCAGCATCAGCAGCCCGAGCACCGCGATGGCGGCCAGATCGCCGCTCTCGTTGAGGTCGTAGATCAGGACCGACAGCACCTTGGTCTCCGAGGTGAACAGCATGATCGCCGCCGACAGTTCGCGGATGACGCCAACAAAAATGAAACACCATGTCGCGATGACGCTGGTGCGCAAGAGCGGTGCGGTGATCTGCCAGAGCGCACGCAGGCGCGTCGCGCCGAGGATGCGGCTCGCATCTTCAAGCTCCGGGTGCACCGCCTTGAACGCGGATTGCAGCTGCTGATAGGCGGCCGGCATGCTCAACGTCACGAAGGCGATCAACAGGATCCACAAGGTGCCGTAGAGCACGAAGGGCGGGCGCGTATAGGTGAAGAACAAGCCGACGCCCAGCACGATCCCGGGGATCGCGACCGGCGCGGTCGCGAGGAAGCCAAGCACGCGATAGCCGCTGACGGCCTGCCGTGTGTGCACATAGGCGATCACCAGCGCCAGAATGGTGCCGGCGGTCGCGGCGAGCGTGCCGAGGATGAAAGTGTTGCGCAGCGCAAGCTGCGTCGCCGACAGCTCGTAGAACACGAAATGCAGGTTCTGCAGGGTGAAATTGTTGAACCACACCAGATGCGAAGCGACCTTGGAGAACGACGCATTGAGCAGCGCGAAATACGGCAGAAACACCGGGCACATCAGCACAAGCATGGCGACTGCCAGCAGCACCCAGCGCCAGGCTCCCAGCCGCACGATGCGCGGCTCGCTGTTCTTGCCGCCAACGACCGAGTAGCCGCGCCGGCCGAGCACCATGTGCTCCGCGCGCAGCAGGATCACCGTCAAAATAAGAAGTGGGAGCGAAGCGGCGGCAGCCAGCTCAGGCTTGGGCGGGAACTGGAACAGGCTCCAGATCTTGGTCGTCATAGTGTGGAAGCCGGCCGGCATCGCCAATATCGCCGGCGAGCCGAACAGCGTCATCGCCTGCAGAAACGCAACCAGGGCGCCGGCCAGCATTGCGGGCAACGCCAGCGGAATGGTGATACGGCGCGCGGTGTCCCAGGCCTTGCCTCCCAGAATGGCAGACGCGTCTTCCAGATCGCCGGGCGTACGGTCGAGCGAATTGGCGACCAGCACGAAGACATAGGGAAACGTGTAGCAACTGATGACGAATACCAGGCCTGTGAAGCTATAGATGTTGAGCAGATGAAAATCCTGCCCTGCGCCGGTGAGCTCGCGATAAAGCTGATTGAGCAACCCACTATTTGGCGCAGCCAGCAGCTCCCAGGCGATGGCGCCGAGGAAAGGCGGCGTCACGAAAGATGCTGTCACCAGCAGACGCACGGTCCGCCGCAGAGGCATGTCC
The DNA here is from genome assembly GCA_035310865.1 of Pseudolabrys sp. GTDB lineage: Bacteria > Pseudomonadota > Alphaproteobacteria > Rhizobiales > Xanthobacteraceae > Pseudolabrys. The sequence continues at coordinate 5,564 of DATGDN010000002.1, forward strand.
GTGCGCGCTACCAGCCACCCCATGGGCGCCGCCACTGCGCAGCAGATCAGCGCCGACAGGGTGGCGAGCGCAAATGTCGTCAGCAGCGGATCGAGATAGGCAGCGTCGGACACCAGTCGATGAAAATTGTCGAGGGTGAAGGCGCCGCCCTTGGTTGTGAACGCGTAGTACACCAGCCATGACAGCGGCATGGCGATCAGCACGCACAGGATCACTGCAAAAGCGAGCAGCACCGGCTTCGAAATATCGAAACCAAAGCGGCGCGCTGGCCTTGCCGGCAGAACGAGAGTCATTTAATCCGCCTCATCCTGAGGAGCTGGCGCAGCCCGCATCTCGAAGGATGGGGCTTTTTGTTCACTTGCATCACACCTTGAAGATTTCCGCGTACCGCTTCTTGACCGCGTCGGCCTGAGCAAGGATCCCTTCCGGATCCTCCTTCATTAGCTTGATGTCGGCGAGCCTGCGGATGCCGGGCTTTTCCACGGTCTGGGAGTGCGGCGAATACTGACGGGCCCAATCGACCAGCAACTGCTGGGCCTCGCGTGAGTGCATCCAGTTCTGGAACAGGCGCGCGGCGTTCGGGTTGGGAGCGGCCTTGAAGACCGCGCTGGGGCCGGTCGCAAGCGGCGTTCCCTCCTCCGGATAGACGATTTCAACCGGCTGGCCAGCCTCCTTGTAGCGGATGACCAGGTAGCCCGCGCCATCGACCATGACCGCGCGTTCGCCGACCGAGATTTTCTTCGGCGTGTCGGTCGCCGACTGGACCTGCATGACGTTCTGCGCGGCCAGCTTCTCGAAATAATCCCAGCCCAGGTCGCGCGCGATCTCGAACGTCGCGTTCATGATCGTGCCGCTGTAGCCTGGATGCGCCTTGATCAACTTGCCCTTCCATTTCGGATCGAGCAGATCCTTGAAGCTCTT
>DATGDN010000003.1:0-3144 GCA_035310865.1 Pseudolabrys sp.
ATATCTGGGGGCACGCGTCCTTGCGGTCGATCTGAGCTTAAGCAGTCTCTGCTATGCAAAGCGCAGTACGCCGGCCGACGTCGGCGCGCGTATCGAATATGCCCAAGCCGACATTCTCAATCTTGCGTCGATCAACCGCAGCTTCGACGTGATCGACTCCTCCGGTGTGCTTCACCACATGGCCGATCCGTTTGAAGGCTGGCGAATTCTGCTGACATTGCTGCGGCCGGGCGGACTGATGCATCTTGGGTTTTACAGCGAAACCGGCCGCCGCGACGTCTGGGCTGCGCGTAAATTAATTGCCGAGCGCGGCTTTGGGGCTACGCCGGATGAAATCCGGCGCTGCAGACAGGAATTACTTGAAACGCCGCTGGCCAGCCTGACGCGTTTTACGGATTTTTTCACCACCAGCGAGTGCCGTGATCTTTTGTTTCACGTGCATGAAGCGCGCTTGAACATTCCTCTCCTTGAGACGTTCATCGCGAAGCACGAACTCAAATTTCTCGGGTTTGAATTCGATTTGCAAATGCTTCATCGCTATCGCAACCACTTCGCTTCGTCGGGTTGGTCGTGGACCGATCTCGATCGCTGGCACGCCTTTGAAGCCGAGCATCCGGATACATTTGCGGGCATGTACCAATTCTGGATTCAGAAGCCCCTAACAATGTAGATCCGCGCATGAACTAATGCGGGGAGATTGGGGTTATCCGGACCGAGATGAACAAGGAGACCGTGTCATGCGATCGGCATTTTTCCTGCTTGCCACACTTGCCATGACGGCCGCACTCCCTCCCGCGCCCGCCCATTCATATGAGATGCCGTACGACCCTTACCCGTGGTGCGCTAACTATTCAGGTGATGGCGGTGGCGGCACCAATTGCGGATTTCTCACCCTCGATCAGTGCAGAGCGACTGTGAGCGGCATCGGCGGTTTCTGCGCGCGAAACCAATTCTACAATCCGGGAAGGCCGGCTTCGCACGCCCGCAAACGCATTAAACACTAGTCATCGGCTCACAAGCTTGTGAACGTTGCATAGCTCATTGAGCCGCGCATCCCCACGCTAGTATCAATCAAACGTTGTTCGCGCCAAAGTCTTCAAAGGAAAAAGCCATGCGTCATCGAACGATCCTGCTGGCGGCGTTAAGCGTTCCAGCGGCGCTGGCGCTGACGCAACGGCCCTACGACCCTTACCGGTGGTGCGCGGCCTACAGCGGCAAGGGCGGTGGCGGCAGCCGCGCTAGCGCGCATTGACTGCTCGTTGCGGTCATGCGCAATTGCGCGGCCGTGCACTCCAGGCCGTTCGACATTGCGCAAATCCTGAAAGACGCGGTGACTCTGCATCAGCAGGGGCGCTTGCGCGAGGCTGAAAAGCTTTACACGCGCGTGCTCAAGGCCGCGCCCGATAATTTCGATGCACTGCATCTGCTCGGGCTGGTCAAAGCGCAAAACGGCCAGACGGGCGAAGCGTACCGCATGATGGCGGCGGCCCTTAAGATCAATCCAAACGTGCCCGACGTGCTCATCAATTTCGCCAATGTGCTGCACGCACTCAAACGTGACGGCGAGGCGCTCAATTGCCTCAACAAGGCGCTCGCACTTCGGCCGGGCGATCCTGATGCCCTGCTCTACCGTGGAAATGCCTTGAATGTGCTCAATCGCCCAAACGAGGCATTGCCCTGCTTTGATGCGGTCCTTGCGCGTAATCCAGCCCACCGTGACGCGCGGCTTAACCGCGGCACCGCACTCGCCACTCTCGGTCGTCCCGCGCAAGCGCTCGCCGATTTCGACGCCGTCCTTGCGCGCGCACCCGACGATGCCGAGGCCTTGTATAACCGCGGGACTGCACTGATCGAACTTGGGCGCCACGCTGACGCATTGCTCGCGCTCGATCGTGCACTGATTGGCGCCCCCAAACATTTGAAGGCCTGGACCAATCGTGGCCGCGCTCTGCAGGCGCTCAACCGCCACGACGAGGCGGTTACCAGCTTCGAAAAAGCGATGGCGCTCGACAAGGACAGTGCCGATGCGCATTTCAATGCGGCGTTGTCGTTACTTACGCTTGGACAATTCCGGCGTGGATTTGAAGAATATGAATGGCGCTGGAAACGCACCGGCATGACGGACGCGCGACGCGGCCACCGCGGCCGCCTCTGGCTCGGCGAATTTCCGCTCGACAGACGCACGATCCTGCTGTCGGCCGAACAAGGTCTCGGCGATACCATTCAATTCGTGCGGTATGTACCGCTTCTGGTGCGCGCGGGCGCGCGTGTCGTCCTGGAAGTGCAGCCGGAGCTCAAGACGCTGCTTTCCGGAGTCAGCGGGGTCGCATCCTGCCATGCGCGCGGTGAAGCCCTGCCCGATTGCGACCTTTACTGTCCCCTCGGGAGCCTTCCGCTCGCGCTCAAGACCGAACCTTCGACGGTTCCCGCCGATATTCCCTATCTTCACGCTGACGATGCACATATCGCAAAATGGCGCCCGTCCGTTGAGGCGTTGCCGGGAAAGCGCGTGGCTCTTGCCTGGGCTGGCCACTCCCGCCACGCCAATGATCGTAATCGGTCGATCGAGCTGGAATTGCTGCAGCCGCTTTTCGCGTGCGAAGGCGTGTCATTCGTGAGCATTCAGCGCGATCTGCGTGGCGACGATGCGGCGCGGCTGGCTGAGCATGGCATAACGGATTGCGGACCACGACTGTCCGACATGGCCGACACCGCCGCAATCACAGCGCTCGCAGATCTCACCATTTCGGTCGACACATCGGTGATGCATCTTGCCGGCGCCATGGGGCGGGAGGCGTGGGTCCTCCTTCCCTTCTCGCCCGACTGGCGATGGACGCTCGCAAGCGAGCATAGCCCCTGGTATCCCAAATTGCGGCTGTTCCGTCAGCGCGCATCAGCCGACTGGCCGGACGTGATAACGGCAGTATGCGACGCGTTGCGACGCGTGAGCGAAACAGAATGATCTTGGTGATCAGGCCGCGACGCGAATCGCAGCGGCCGGAACCGGTGTCTGCGGATGCGCCTTGAGCCAATCACGCGCCGCCCGCTGAGCATGGCCGATCTCGGAGTCGCTCATCTGTTCCGCGATTTCGCGGCGCAGCTGGGCTGCATCCTGATGACCGCGCATGGCGGCGATGTTGAACC
>DATGDN010000004.1:0-7278 GCA_035310865.1 Pseudolabrys sp.
GTGGTTTCAGGTCGCCACCGACGAAAAGGAGCGGTTTGTCACGTACCAAACAACAAAGCCGCAATAGAGCCAGCTCATTGTTCTAGGAACGAAATCCAAGGCGGTACGCTCAAGCTGAAGTTTCGGATCCAAACAGCCACGACCGAGGCTGTCGGTTAGGCAGCAATTTCAAGTGCGGCAGCAAGTAAGCGCTCGCGGTCACGTTCGCCTTTGGCTGCCGACGTGAGAATGCGTGTTGAGTGCGGCTGCCTGAGCTCGACGTTCTGAACTCACTCGCGACCAGTTAGCTGAATTTTGCGAAAAACAGCGATGGCCGATGCTGCCGGAGTGGATTGAATCACTCGACCTCCCGGGGTGCTCTATAACACTGCGCACAAATGCGCCTGACGGGGCTTGGTCACCGGATGATCGGCCCTATCGCTCCCAACAACCGGCTTGTGGTGCGGCAACAATCCGGGTCTTCGGCACTCAGCCGAAACTGAACATCAAGCGAACATCCTGCACGGATTTTGCACGCCACCGCGCTCCATGTTCGTGTGGTGTTCTTCCACAAACTGCCAGATGAAGTTTCTGCGCGGTCCAGAAAAGTGCTTTATTATTGGGATTTTGCTGGTGGGCGCTGTAGGGATTGAACCTACGACCTCTCCCGTGTGAAGGGAACGCTCTCCCGCTGAGCTAAGCGCCCGGCCATCGCGGACGCGCGATATAAGAAGCGCCTCCGAGCAGTGTCAAGCGAAGTCCGCGCGTGCCGCTTTAGTTGCGTGTTCTGTCGTCGGTTGCCTGCGCCAGGCGCGAGGCGTGAGTCTGCAGCGCGCGGATGCGATCAGCGAGATTGCCGTTGTTCGGCCGCGCGGCGAGTTCGACATCTCCACCGGCCGCGGGAGCGCCGCTCATCCGCTCATGGGACGTTTCGGCCGCCAGCAGCGACTCAATCGGAGAGTTCGGGCCTTCCAGCGCGGAGGCAAGACGGGCGACTTCCGCAGCAACGTCGTTGATGCGCTCGCGCAGCAGGGCGTTCTCCACCCGCTCCGATGCCCAGGCTTCTTCCGTCTCGCGCTTCATGGTACCGAGTTCGCGGGCGAAGCGATCGCGCTCCTCTTTGATCTGCGCAATGGCCACCTGCAGCTGCGCGTTTTCGGTCTTCAGACTCTGGGAGGCCGAATTGGCGCGGCCATCCATCTCGATAATGGTGGTGCGCAGGTCGCTCTCAACCTTGCGGGCCATCTCCATCTCCTGCCGCAAGTGCTTGAGCTCGAATTCGCTTTGGTTGAGCAATCGTGACTGTTCGCCGAGACGCGTTTCGAGATCTTGCGCGCGCCGTCCAAGGATTTCCGCTTCTTTCGTCTGGGCTACCAGGTGTTGCTCCAGCTCACCGACGCGCCGGCCGAGATTTTCAACCTTGCCGCGCTCATCCAGCAATTCCTGCGTCGCGGCCTTCAATTCGACCCGCTCGGCGTCCCGGCGGTCTTCTACGGCTTTGAGTTCATGGCCGGCCACATCCAGACGTTCTTTCAGGGCTTCGACCTGCGTCCTGAGCGCGACGATTTCGACTTTTTGGGAGTCCGCGAGCGTGGATCGTTCGTCGAGTTCGGCCATCAGCTTGGCGAGGTCGGCTTCCTTGTCGGAAAGCGCCCTCTGTGCTTCGTGCATGGCGCTGGTCTTGACCGCAAATTCCTCCTCGGTGGCGCGCAGCTGATCGCGCAGCGCCTTGTCGCGGGCCTCCAGGGCAAAGATGGCGGCGGTCTTCTCGCCCAATTCGACCTTGAGACGATTAATTGCATCGCCTTTCTTGCCGAGCTCGGCCAGCTGGCTGGTGCTTTTTGTCTTGAGTTGCTCGACGCTCATCTCGAGGCGGCGCGTCGACATCGCGAATTCTGCGCGCAACTGATCCTTGTCGGCTTGGATCTCGGCCATCGACAATGGCGTTGTGGCTTCAAGCCGCCGCATCGTCAGCCGTACGGCACGTCCGTGCACAAGTGGAACGACGGCAAGTCCGATGAGCGCTGCGACAAGAAATCCGATTCCGAAATACATGATCGGTTCAATCATGAAACTTACGCCTCCAACTCACGCGCATCATTGCCATCGCTGCCAGTTCGCCCCATTGATTTCAATACTAGCCTAAAGCAAGCGCCGCGTCGCGGATTCGATGACCGCCGCAGCGAAATTAGTAATGTGGTCGGGTTCAGAAGGGATTCCAGGTCGCCTGCGGCGTAAACTTGAGATAACCGATGTTGGCACCAAGCCGTAGACCGACGCCCGAGCGTATCGGCACAACGATAATATTGCCGGACGCGAGTGCGGTCATGCCGAAGCCGCCGATGACATAAGCCGAGCCGTCGATGCCCCCGAAACGCTGGTAGATCGCTCCCGTCGCGGGCAGATTGTAGACGAGCATCATGGTGCGGGCGCCTTCGCCGCCATAGTCGAAGCCGACTGACGGACCTTCCCAGAACACGCGCAGGTCGCCGGCGTTCTTGGTGTAGAGCTTGCCGTCGCCGTAGCGCAGGCCGACGACGAAAGCGCCGCCGCCTTCCTGGCCGAGGACATATCCGTTGGGCTGACCCCAGCGGCTAACGGCCGTTTCCACAATCTGCGCCAGCCCGCGCGACACGGTTCCGAAGAATTTGTGGCCTTCGCGCACCAGCTCGCCCGGTGTGAACGTGCTTGGCTGCTGCGCCGGGGGCGGTGGTGGCGGCGGCTGGTTCTGAGCAGCCGCTAATCCGGGAGCAAGGGTGACAAAGCAAAGCGCCACAGCGGCAAGGCGCAAGGTCGCGCGCATCAAATGCTCCATGGATGGTGAGGCACAAGGCCCTGTTTAGCCGGAAGCTCACGTCGACCGCGGTAATAAATTGGCGACGAAAGGTTGTCCCGAATCACGCAACCCTCGCCAAGAACTATGACTGCAGCACGGCAGCAACGGAAGCGGCCATTCTTAACTCACCTGGTGCTGGCTATCGCCCTGGGGGCGGTATTTTCGCACCCTGGACGCTAAAGGCGGCGACCGACATCCAATTGGCAGTCAATCCTGACACCGGCCGGGCTATCAGCGGCTTCGACCCCGTAGCCTATTTCACGGATGGCAGGGCGATTCGGCAGGCCCGATATTCAATTGAAAAAGGACGGGGCGGTCTGGTGCTTCAGCAACGAGGTAACCGCGGGGTATTTGCGTTGCATCCGAGGTCTATACGCCGCGGTTCGGGTGGTTACGATCCCGTGGCAATTGGCCGTGACCGGTCCGTCCCGGGCCACCCCCCCTGTTCTGGGTCGTCGTCGGCCAGTGCTTTACCTTTTCGAGCAGACGCGTCTGGCACTCCTCGCCGACCCTGGCGGTATTATCGCCTCGGCCGAGCGCAAAATGGCCCGAGCCGGTCCGCAGTCTGGGGCAGTAAGCCGCCGTCAGTTCTGAATTTTGACCGCCGCGGCTTTTCCCGGGTCGCCCCACGCGATGAATGCCGGCACACGAAAATTTTCGGCGGCGCGGCCATAGGTCAAAGCGCTTCCCACCGGGGTCGTCACGACGCCGCCGGCCGCAGTGACAAGCGCGTGGCCCGCCGCCACGTCCCATTCACATGTCGTGCCGAGACGCGGGTAGACATCGGCGTTACCTTCTGCGATCTGGCAAAACTTGATCGCAGAACCACTCGCCGCCCGTGTGATTGATCCGAGCGCCTTCACGAATGCATCGGTCGCCGCATCCATGTGGGAGCGGCTTACTGCTGCGACCGGATCTGCGTCCGGCCAGCGGCGGGTGGTAATCGTCTGCGCTTGATCGGCCCCGTCCGGCAGCAGCCGAAGACGTTCGGCCTTCTCGCCGACGACACCCCGCCAAAGCTGGCCACGTTTCGGTGCTGAGATAATTCCGGCGACCGGCACGCCGCGCGTGACGATGGCGAGATTGACCGTGAATTCATCGCGGCCGGCGAGAAACTCGCGGGTACCGTCGAGCGGATCGATGACAATGAAAGTGCCGGTGAGACTGGGAGATTTCTTGGCATCGGCCGACTCTTCCGAAACGATAGGGATGTCCGGGAGCATCCGTGCCAAGCCGTGCAGGATGACCGCTTCGGATGCTTCATCGGCAGCCGTGACCGGTGATTGGTCGGGTTTTACGCGTCGCACCACCGTCTCGGGAGAAACGGCACTGATCTCCGCGCATGCGCGCGCAACGAGCGCGGTCAAATCGTCCAGGAGCTGCGCCGCCTGTGGCGGTGAAATGTCAGAACCCGGTGTCAAATACCATTTCCCCTGGCTGCCTGGAAGCCTGGCGGTCCTTGGCGGTTTTGCGGGTGCGGTGTATCACGCCAGCAACTCGGCGTGACCACCGATTCGCCGATCGGCGCAGCGTGCATGCCCAGCGGAGACTAGTCCATGACGGAATCGTCCATCGAAGCGCTCGATCTTGCCGCCTTGCTGTGCTCGCGCGTCTGCCACGACCTGATCAGCCCGGTCGGCGCCATCGTGAACGGACTCGAGGTGCTCGAGGAAGAAAAGGACGAGGCAACCAAGGAATTTGCGCTCGATCTCATCAAAAGCAGTGCCACCACCGCCTCCAAGAAATTGCAGTTCTGCCGTATCGCGTTTGGCGCTGCCGGGTCGGCGGGTGCCCAGATTGATCTCGGCGATGCCGAGACCATCGCACGGGGATTTCTCGAGGACGACAAGACGAAGCTTGCCTGGAATCTCCCGCGGGCGCTCTCGCCGAAGAACCGGGTCAAACTGCTGCTCAATATGCTCGTCATCGCCGGCCAGGCGATCCCGCGTGGCGGCGCGCTAACGGTCGATCCTATCGGGTCGGGTGATACCATGGGGTTCAAGGTCAGTGCCGCCGGCATCAGCGCGAAAGTTCCGCCCGCGGTGCCGGGATTGCTCAGCGGCGAGAGTATCGAAGGGCTCGACGCCCACCGGATCCAGCCATTCTACGCCGGCCTGCTGGCCCGGGCCTGCGGCGTCAAGGCGACGGTCGCCGTCGAAGGCGAAAAGGTCGAGATCACCGCGCAATGAGTGCTCAGCGCAGTGCCGTTTCCGGCGGTTAACGACCGGTTAACACGCGGCGGCATGTCGCGGCCGCGCAACGAAAATTAAACCTTCACCGACACACTGGCCGCGCTTCCGACGGAAAGCGGCGGACGGGCCAAAGCCCGTCGACGAAGGCGTTTCTCATGGACGACCTGCTGCGGGAATTTGTCACCGAGACCAACGATAGTTTCGACGTTGTTGACGTCGAGCTTGTGCGTTTTGAGCAGGATCCGAACAACGCGAAAATTCTCGATAATATCTTCCGGCTCGTCCATACGATCAAAGGCACCTCGGCTTTCTCGGGCTGCCACGCCTTGAAGGGCCTGATGGGGGCATCCGACCTTGGTCGACTATGTCGATCCGGTGCTGGTCGGTCCCTTAACACGATAACGCGCATCGTGGACGGAATGCTGCGCAAATGCGGCTTCACCAATGTCGAGCAGTGTCACGATGGGCCGACTGCGCTGCAAGACCTGCGCGAGAAGCAGTTCCTGTTCATGATGAGGGACCGCGAAATGCCCGGCATGAACGGGCTCGAGCTAGTGCGCGAGATCCGCGGCGACCCGAAAATTCGTTGCGTCCCCATCATCATGTCGGCGCGCCCGCCGCAAGGTTGAGCGGTTCCCGTTCTCCGTTCCCTGCTGAATTGCAGATCTTGACCCCCAGGCGGTCCGTTCGGCGCGCGCTTTCCCCGCGCTGTCGCCGGGTGCTATGGTTTGAGCATAGAAATTGGTGCGTATCCGGGGGGATAAATGCAGCGACGTTCGCATACTGTCGGAAGCAGATTCTTTTTGCCTCTAATCATAGCCGCACCCGTGGGTCTGGCGATGGTATCGGCGGTGGCCGCGCTCGAGCTGCCAAAGCCCCAGCCGGCGGAGAAATATCTTGGCGCTGCGACGACCGGACCCAACTACACGGTCAAGCCCACCGTGCGAAGCGACGGCGTGATGCGCATCTTCGACGTCGACACCTCCTATGGAAAATTCGCGTTCGATGGCGTCGAGTTCACGAAATTGCGCCTGCACGAGCTCAATGCTGCAGCCGCAATCGAAAAAATGTCGCAGTCCGACGCCTTTGGCCAAGCATTCGGCCGCGCCGCGCTCGGGCCGATAAAATTTGGTGCCGACCTTATTACAAAGCCGGCCGACACCGTCGAGCGCTCGCTGAGCGGCATCGGCAATATGCTTGATCGTGTCGGCGCCGGACTGTCGAACACGCGCGCAGATCGCGACAATCTGATGGAAAGCCTGCTTGGCGTCAGCGACACGCAGCGTCAGCTGGCCGTCGAGCTCGACGTCGATCCCTACACGGATTTCCCGCCGCTGGCGCAGAGGCTGAAGCAGATGGCCGGTGCGATGGCGGGCGGCGGTCTGCCCGTCCGTGCCGGGCTTGCACTCGTTCCCGGCGGAGTCGGGATCGCCGTTTCCTCGGTCGCGAGCGTGGACACTGCGAAGGATAGCTTGCGCAACAAGACCGCCGCGCAGGTCATCGCCGAAGCCAAGTCGACCCTGGCGTCGCTCGGAACGCCGCCAGAGCCTATTGATCGCCTGGTCGAAAACCGGAACTACACGCCTGCGGATTTTCTGATCATGGCCCGCGCTCTCAAGCAGCTCGGCGCGGAAAACACCGCGTCATTTGTCGAGAAGGCCGCCGCCGCTGGTTCGCGCAACGTGGCCTTCTATCATCGCCGGCGTGCGCAGATTATCGCAGCGCGCAGTGCCGAACTCGGCGGTCTCGCATCGTTCATTTCGGTCGGAGGCCAGCCGATCAATCTTGCGCGAAATGGCAATATCGTTGCTGCATTTACATTCGACGACATCGCCTGGACCGACATCCAGCAACGCACATTCAGCGGGGCCACGGCGCAAATTCGCCATATTCGGCCAGGCGCTGCTCCAGTGCTCGCGGCAACTGGTACGATCACGCCGTTGGCCGCCGCCGAGATCAAGAAGCTCGGCTGGAAGATCGTTCAGCTCAAACCGTAGCGTATCACGCGCATTCGGGTGTGCAAAAAAAACCCCGGCCTCTTGGCCGGGGGTTGAAGTTTGGATGGGAGAGAGCCGGAAGGCTCAAACCACGCAAACGCAACGCGGGGGGAATAGTCGAACCCGCGGCGTGCGGCAGCCGCGCGCCTGTCGTTATGCCGGAATTCTCTCGTCCGCGTCGGTCGGTTCGCGGAGTACATAGCCGCGACCCCAGACCGTCTCGATGTAATTCTTGCCGCTCGATGCATTGGCGAGTTTCTTGCGGAGCTTGCAG
>DATGDN010000005.1:0-38171 GCA_035310865.1 Pseudolabrys sp.
CGCCCGACAGGGCTTCAATCGCCGCGGTGAGCAAGCCTTGCACGGTGGGCTGGTCAGCTTGAATTTGCCAGCCGGCGAACGGTGTGCCGTCATATTCGACGGTGAGCTGGTAGCGCGGCATCGTCAGCCAACCCGCGCGCCGGCTTTCACCGGCGTGCCGCGCAGAAATTCGTCCGACGTCATCGGGTGCTTACCGGCACGCTGTACCTGCGTGAGCTGCACAGCGCCCTCGCCGCACGCAATGGTGAGCTTGTCATCAAGAGCCGTGCCGGCAGCGCCGGCACCCTTGCCTTTCGTCGAACGCAATACCTTGATGCGGACGCCATCGGCTTCGAACCAGGCCCCGGGAAATGGCGACAGGCCGCGGATATGATCATGCACTTGTTTCCATGGCCTGCCCCAGTCAATCCGCGTCTCGTTCTTGGAGATCTTCTCCGCATAGGTGACGCCTGTCTGCAGTTGCGGCGTGAGCGCAAGCGTGCCGCGCTCGGCGGCGGCGAGCGCGCGCTGCATCAGATCGGCGCCCAGGCGCGACAAGGCATCGTGTAATTCGCCCGCCGTCATATCGGCACCAATCGGCATGCGCTCCGCCATTGCCAGAGCGCCGGTATCAAGCCCTTCATCCATCTTCATGATCGTGATGCCGGAATCAGCATCACCCGCCATAATGGCGCGGTTGATGGGCGCAGCGCCGCGCCAGCGCGGCAGCAGCGAGGCATGGACGTTGAAGCATCCCAGCCGCGGAGCTTCGAGGATCGATTTCGGCAATATCAGACCGTAGGCCACCACCACCGCCGCATCGGCCTTGTGCGCCTGAAAAAGGGCCTGGACCTCTTCGTCCTTGAACGTCTTTGGCGTGTGGACCGAAAGCGACAGGCGTCGCGCCTCGTGCTCGACGGGCGTGCGCTGCATATCCATGCCGCGACCGGCAGGTTTGGGCGCGCGCGTATAGACCGCCGCAATTTCGTGACCACGCGCGGCAAGCTCGATCAGTGTCGGCACCGCAAAGTCGGGCGTGCCCATGAAGATCAGGCGCATTGAGGCACCATCCTGCGCGCGGGCTCGTCCGCTGTCAGCCGATATGATGCGAAGGCTCTTGGTCCTCGGAGAGCGGCTTTGTGCCTTCCGTTTTCTTTGCCGCCTTCTTGAATTTCTTCATCACCATGTCGCGCTTGAGCTTGGAAATGTGGTCAATGAAGAGCACGCCATTCGTATGGTCGATCTCGTGCTGCAGGCACGTGGCAAGCAGCCCGTCTGCTTCGATCTCTTGCGGCTTGAGGTCGAGGTCGAGAAATTTCACTTTGACGGACTTCGGCCGCTCAACCTCCTCATAGTATTCCGGGATCGAGAGACAACCTTCCTCATAGATCGATTTCTCATCCGAAGCCCAAGCTACTTCCGGATTGATGAAAACCTGGGGCTGCTTCGGTTCGTCCTTCTTCGCGAGATCCAATGTGATGACCCGCTGCGGCACCCCGACCTGAATCGCGGCAAGCCCGATGCCAGGCGCCGCGTACATCGTTTCGAACATGTCCTCGATCAACGCACGCAACGGCTTGTCGACCGACTTCACCGGGTCGGATTTGAGCCGCAGCCGCTTGTCGGGAATGATGAGAATGTCACGAACCGCCATGGGCGCGATGTAAGGGCAAGGCGTCACGCGGTCAATGCGCTTCCCCTTGAGCCACCGGCATAATCGCCCTACCGTTCGCCGTTCGTTCGCCAGCCCGGGCGAATCGGAGTAGAAGCGCCAAATGTACGATTTTCACGCCCTGACTAACACGCTATTGGCGCACGCGCCGGCTCTCACGCTGGCTATCGGCGCGATTGTCGCAATCGGGATCATCCTCGTCATCGTGATATTGTTGTGGCCACGCAAGCCGCGCCCCGATCCTGCCGCCGAGCAGCGGATGGCCGATCTCAATGCGCGCGTCCAGGTGATGGGCGAACTGCTTGCCAAGGCACAGTCGCAATTACAGCAAACTGTGCACGAGCGCCTCGACGCAGTGACCGCCCGGGTCGGCGAGTCAATGCAGAGCTCAACAAAGCATACGGCTGAGCATTTGCAGCAGTTGCATGCGCGGCTTGCCGTGATCGACAGTGCGCAAAAGAACATAACCGACCTGGCCTCGCAGGTAACGAGCCTGCAAAATGTGCTTGCCAACAAGCAATCGCGTGGCGCCTTTGGGCAGGTGCGAATGGAAATGATCATTCAGGACGGCCTGCCGAAGGATTGCTACGAGTTCCAGGCGACGCTCACCAACAAGGCGCGCCCGGATTGCATCGTGCACCTGCCCGACGGTCCTTCCCTGGTCATCGACGCCAAGTTTCCACTCGAGGCGGTGACCGCCTTTCGCGAGGCGAAGAGCGAAGACGAGCGTAAACTTGCGATCACGCGCGTGCGCGCGGACATTGCCAAGCACGTCGGCGACATCGCTGCCAAATACCTCATCCCTGGCGAGACCCAGGACATGGCGCTGATGTTTGTGCCGTCGGAATCGATTTACGCAGAGCTCTATGATGGTTTCGACGACGTTTTCCAGAAAGCCTATCGCGCCAAGGTGATTATCGTTTCTCCGTCATTGTTGATGCTCGCAATCCAAGTGATTCAGCAGATCCGCAAGGACGCCCGTATGCGCGAGGCGGCAAGCAAGATTCTAGTCGAAGTGGGTCTGCTGGTTGCGGACGTCAGTCGTCTCAGAGATCGCGTCGAGAACCTGAGCAAGCATTTCGGCCAAGCCAACGCCGACGTCCAACAGATTGTGATTTCCGCCGACAAGATTGTGAACCGCGGCGAGAGGATTCAGGATGTCGAATTCGGAGAAGAGCCGCCGAGTGCCGACATCCTCCCCGGTCCCGGTCAGCGCAAACTGAAAGCCGGCGAATAACGTCATGGCCATTTCGCCTGACGCGCAACCGCGGCCATCATGGTTCGACGCACTGGCGGTCTATTTCAAGCCGCGCGTCTTGATCGTCATGTTTCTCGGATTTTCGTCCGGGCTTCCGCTGGCGTTATCCGGAACGACGCTGCTGGTGTGGATGCGCGAATCCGGGGTCGACCTCGGCACCATCGGGCTCTTTGCTCTCGTCGGAACGCCCTACACAGTGAAATTCCTGTGGGCGCCGCTTACCGACGCGCTCGATATACCAATTTTGTCCCGGCTGCTCGGCCGCCGTCGCGGCTGGCTCGTGTTCACGCAAATTTTGCTGATGGCCGCAATCGTTTTCCTCGGCTCCTGCAATCCTTCCGCGACGCCGGCGCTCGTCGCCCTCGGCGCGCTTCTCGTCGCCACGGCTTCGGCGACGCAGGATATCGTGGTCGATGCGTTCCGCGTCGAAAGCCTGCCGGAAAACGAACAGGCCGCAGGAATGGCCTCTTATGTCGCGGCCTACCGCATCGGCATGCTGATCTCGACGGCCGGCGCACTGTTTCTGGTCAGCGCGATCGAGGCCTCCGGCTTCGACAAGCAGGCGGCCTGGCAGTGGGGCTATGTCGCAATGGCCGCGCTGGTCCTCATCGGCACCGCCACTGCGCTGGTCGCGACCGAGCCGGAGCGCTCGGCCCAGGCGGAAAAGGCTCACGCAGGACAGAAACCGTATGCACGTATTGCCGAGGCGGCGGTCGGCGCCTTCAGGGATTTCCTGGGCCACGAGCTTGCATTGGTGATGCTGGCCTTCGTGGTGCTGTTCAAATTCACCGATGCGCTGTCCGGTGCCATGACCGCGCCGTTCGTGATCGATCTCGGATTTACCCGCAACGAATATGCGGCAATCGTAAAAGGGCTCGGTCTTGCCGCGCTGCTGCTCGGCGGATTTGCCGGCGGATTCATTGCACGGACACTTCCGCTCACCACGAGCCTCTGGATAGGCGGCATTCTCCAATCCGTTGCCAATCTCGCATTCAGCGGTCTGGCGTTAACAGGCACCAACACGACCATGCTTGCGGTCGCTATCACCGTGGAGAATTTCACCAGCGCCATCGGCACGGTGATGTTCGTCGCCTATTTGTCTGCGCTTTGCCAGAACCCGCTGCACACGGCGACGCAATACGCGCTCCTGACCGCGCTGGCGGCCGTCGGGCGCACCTATTTGTCCTCGGGTGCGGGATTCATCGCTGAATCCACGGGCTGGGCATGGTTTTTCGTGATTTGCATGCTGGCCGGCGTCCCGAGCCTTGTACTGCTCGGCTGGCTGCAACAGCGCGGACATTTTGCCAGGCTTTCCCCGAAGCGGCCATAAAGAGGCCCGAGTTCGCCCGGTGTCGTCACAATCATGAACCGCTCCCGCGCGGAACGATGGCCCGCGGCAGACGTTTGGCCCCAAATACTTGAAGGAGGCTGCCATGCGTCTGAACCTGAAACTTTCGATGCTGGGCTGTGCGCTGGCCGGCGCGATTTCTTCATCGTCGCCCGCAGCCGCGGACTGGCATAAGCCGTATATCTACCGCGAAACCAGCGGCAGCTGGACCAATGTTCAATACGACGACGGCATTTGCCATTACTATTACTCACACAACTCGTACGACAACAAAACGAACATGAATAAATCGGGCGACTGTTCGCATGTCGCCATTGGTCCCGACGGCGTCGCAAGATCGATTTACGTGATGCCAGTTCCCTACGGCGGCGTTGAGTCGTTCGGCAGCGGCCTAGAATAGCGTGCGCTGCTTGATGGCTGCCGCGAGCGTCCCCTCGTCGAGATAGTCGAGCTCGCCGCCCACCGGCACTCCGTGCGCCAGCCGCGTGACCTTCACCTTCGCGTCGGCCAAAAGCTCGGTGATGTAGTGGGCGGTGGTCTGGCCATCGACCGTCGCGTTCAGCGCCAGTATCACCTCTTGCACCGGCGTTTCGTGCGCGCGCGAAATCAGGGCATCGATGGAAATATCCCCGGGCCCGACGCCGTCGAGCGGCGACAGGGTCCCGCCGAGCACGTGGTAGCGCCCGTTGACCGCATGGGCGCGCTCCAGGGCCCACAGGTCAGCGACATCGGCGACGACAACGATGATCGATGCATCGCGCTTGGCATCCGTGCAAACCGTGCACGGATTCTGCGTATCGATGTTGCCGCAGACCTTGCAGACCTCGATCTTCTCCATCGCCGTTTCCAGCGCGGCGGCGAGCGGCGCCATCAGCAGTTCGCGCTTCTTGATGAGATGCAGCGCCGCGCGCCGCGCGGATCGCGGCCCCAAGCCGGGAAGCCGCGCCAGCAACTGAATCAGGCGCTCGATTTCGGGTCCGGCAACGGCGGTGGGCATTAACTCAGATTCAATCCGGGGGGCAGCGGCAGGCCGCCGGTGACTTCTTTCATCTTTTCCTGCAACACGACTTCCGCCTTGCGCCGCGCGTCGGCGTGCGCCGCCACCATAAGGTCCTCGAGAATTTCCTTTTCCGACGGCTTAAGGAGCGAATCGTCGACCTTCACTCCCTTGAGGTCGCCCTTGGCCGAAAGCGTGACCGCGACCATCCCGCCGCCGGCAGTACCCTCGACCTCGATCTGGTCGAGCTCGGCCTGCATGGCCTGCATCTTCGATTGCAATTGCGCGGCCTGCTTCATCAGACCGAGGAAATCCGCCATCAGTCAGTCCTCATGCTCGTCGTCCGAGCCGGGCTCGGGAGAACCCTCCGCGCCATCCGGCGCGTTTTGCGTCACCCCGACGATCTTGGCGCCCGGGAACCGGCTAAGTACCGCTTGCACCAACGGGTCGCTCTGCACGCCGCGTTCGATTTCGGCCTGCTGTGCCTCGGCCTGGGCGCGCATGGTTGGCGCACCTTGGTCCTTCGATACCACCACGATCCAGCGTTTGCCGGTCCAGCCGGTCAGTTTGCGCTGAAGATCATGCACCAGGGTTTTCGGCGCGCTTGGCTCAAGTGCGATTTCGAGTTGGCCGTCCTCACAGCGCACCAGCCGCACGTCGCGCTCCAGCGACATCTTGGCGGCAATGTCACGCTTTTCTGCGGCGAGCGCGATCACGCCTTCGAAAGAATCGATCGACAACGTTGGCGCGGCCACCGGCTCATCATGTCGCGCGACCGGATCCTCGGCCGGCCGCGGCGATACCACAGCCGATGATCGCGTCGAACCACGCGGCGCGTCATAGCGTGGCGCGTAGCCTTGGACCGATGGCTGAGCCGACCCGCCGTTGCCCTGCGGACGGGCGGGCATCCCGCTATTTTCGCTCAATGAGCGGACGATCTCGTCAGGGGTCGGCAGATCGGCTGCATAGGCGATGCGCACCAGCACCATCTCTGCGGCAGCCACGGGCCGGCCCGACGCCTGCACCTCGGAAACACCTTTGAGCAGCATCTGCCAGGCGCGCGACAGCACGCGCATCGAAAGCTGAGCTGCGAAAGTTTGGCCGCGCGTACGTTCGGCCTCGGACAGCGACACATCGTCCGCGACTGCTGGAATGACTTTAACGCGCGTAACGAAGTGGGTGAATTCGGCCAGATCGCCCAGGATGACCGCGGGATCGGCGCCAATCTCATATTGCTCGCGCAGTTCCTTGAGTGCCGCAGCGACGTCGCCTCTCATCAGCGCTTCGAACAAATCGACCACGCGCACGCGATCGGCCAAGCCCAGCATCTGGCGTACGTCGTTTGCACGCACCGGACCGGCCGCATGCGCCATCGCCTGGTCCAGCAATGAGAGTGAATCACGGACCGAGCCTTCCGCCGCACGTGCGATCAATGCGAGCGCTGCCGGCTCAACGTCGACCTGCTCCTTCGCGGCTATTCCTTTCAAATGTTCCACCAGAAGCGCCGCATCGACGCGGCGCAGATCGAACCGCTGACAGCGCGAGAGCACCGTCACAGGCACCTTGCGGATTTCGGTGGTGGCGAAGATGAACTTCGCATGCGGCGGCGGCTCTTCCAGCGTCTTGAGCAGCGCATTGAAGGCAGCACCGGACAGCATGTGCACTTCGTCGAGGATGTAGACTTTATACCGCGCGCTCATCGGCGCGTAACGGATTGCACCGTTGATCTGGCGGACATCCTCGACGCTGTTGTGCGAAGCGGCGTCCATCTCCAATACGTCCGGATGCCGACTTTCTATGATGGCCTGGCAGTGCACGCCCATCACCGGCATCTTGACCGTCGGTTCTTTCACCGAACCGTCGGGCAGTTCGTAATTAAGCGCGCGCGCGAGGATGCGCGCGGTTGTGGTCTTCCCAACGCCGCGCACGCCGGTGAGGATCCATGCTTGAGGAATGCGACCGCTCTCGAATGCGTTCGAGATGGTGCGAACCATGGCATCCTGGCCAATCAGGTCGTCAAAGGTTGCGGGACGATATTTGCGCGCGAGCACGCGGTATCCTTCGGCCGGCGTTTCGGCCGGGGAACCGGAAGCAGCGGATTTTTTGGCCTCGCTCATCGTGCTATCCGCTTCGCCGCCGCGCGACGCGCGGACTGATCGCGAACAAGTCTTTGAATTGGTGGGAGGCTGACGAGCGACCCGAACCGCGCTCGTTAGGGCTGCTTCCTTCCGGACCTGACCCGGTTGGCGAGTGGCTCGTCCACCGCCAACCTCCCGTGCCTATATCGGGCCAATAAAGGGGGAAAGCAAGCTGCGGAGCGGCGTCTCTGCTAGCTTTCCTCCGAAAGAATCGTGCGGATTTGTTCAATGGATTCAGGGTTTACGAAGGACTGGTCCCTCCACCCACAGCTCACGCAGGATACCGTTCCTGTCGGAGACCTGCCGCTGGCGCGCGTGCTGCTCGCAAACGACGCCAATTATCCCTGGCTGATCCTTGTGCCGCGGCTTCCCGGTCTCGTCGAACTGATCGATCTCGAGAAGAACGCGCAGGTGCAGCTGCTTGGCGAAGTCGCCGCTGCGGCACGCGTGCTGAAAAGCATAACCCAATGCGACAAGCTCAATATTGCGGCGCTCGGAAACCAGGTGCCCCAACTGCATGTACACGTGATTGCCCGCCGCCATACCGATGCAGCATGGCCCAAGCCGGTATGGGGCGCGAAACCGCCGCTTGCCTATGAGAAGGACCGGCACTCGGTGCTTCTCGAGTCGCTCCGGCAATTGCTCAAGCCTGAAGGCCTCGCGGGCATGGACCGGTAGTTCCTGTTCTGCAAAAAACCATTATGGCCGCGATCCCCTCACGCATCCTCATCATCTCGTTGCGCCGTATCGGCGATCTGCTGCTGACGACGCCGTTGATCCGCAGTATCCGCCGCGCGCGGCCAAATTCTGAAATCGATGTTCTGGTGTTTGACAACACCGCGGGAATCATCGCCGGCAACCCGGACATCAACCGCATCATCACGATGCCACAGCGGCCGACGATGGCGGAAAGCTTGCGCCTGATTGGGCGGCTTTGGCGGTTTTATGACATCGCAATTTCGACACAGAGCGGAGACCGGCCAACGGTCTTTGCTTTCGTTGCCGGACGGCGGCGTGCCGGCGTGACAACCGAAACCGACCCCTGGCTTGCACGAGCGCTAAAGCGCATCGCGTTGGACAGCGCCGTTCCCGCAGCGGACAAGCTTCATCGTGTCGAGCAGATGCTTCGGCTTGCCGATGCCCTTGATATACCGCGCGTCCCCGAACTCGTTTGCCCGGCCGCGGCGCAGACCACTCATATCGTCAATGGCGGCAACTACGCCTTGATCCACGCGGCACCGATGTTCACGTACAAGGAATGGACGCCGGGGGGCTGGCGCACGATCGCGGCTGCTCTCGTGAAACGGGGCCTCTCAATCGTTGCGATCGGCGGTCCCGGCGAAGCTGAGCGCAACTATCTTGAAAACGTCTGGCGTGGCGTGGCCAAAGTCCATCAGCTGGAATGGCCGCAGACGATGAACCTGCTGACAAAGGCGCGGGTTTATATCGGTCCCGACACATCGACGACGCATCTCGCCGCCGCAGCTGGATGCCCGACGGTCGCATTGTTCGGCCCGATGGACCCCCGCGTCTGGGGCCCTTGGCCAGTCGGCGGGCTCGTCAAACCCTGGTCCGCCAGCGGCACGATCCAGAACCGCGGCAATGTCTGGATCGTCCAGAATCCCTTGCCATGCATGCCGTGTACCTTCGAAGGTTGCGAACGCCATATCCGCAGCCGCAGCGCGTGCCTCGATGAACTCGAGCCCGCACAGGTCATGGACGCCATCGATCAAGCGCTCGCTTGACCCCGAGGGGCGCCCATTTCAAGCTCTCGTCGAAATTACATCCTGAGGACAACGCATGGGTTTCCGCATCGCCGTCGTGCAGCCGATCGCAGACCCGATCGAAGAGGCCGAAAACAACATCGCCGATGCGGTAAATTTCATTGCGCGCGCGAAATCAGAGGGCGCCGACTTCGTCTGCTTTCCGGAAACCTATCCCGGGCCATGGCGCATGCATTCGATCCGACACCGCGTATCGCGGAAGCTGCGGCAAAGCACGGCATCAATACGATCTACGGCACGATCGAGCCGCTCAGTCACAATGAAGGTACCGCGCACAATCTGATCTGCATGGCCTACGGCGACGGACGTCCGCCGGTCAGTTATCGGCGCACGCATCCAAACGGGCCTTGGATCTACACCGGCGGCCAATGGTGGGAATTCCAGTACGTGCCAGGCCACGAATTCCCGGTGTTCGATTCCGCGCACGGCAAGGTCGGCCTCGCAATGTGCAGCGAAGCCTACATGCCGGAAGTGACCCGGGCATTGGCACTGCGAGGCGCCGAGTTAATCTTCCTGCCCGCGGGCACCGACAAGCGGCGGCTTTGGGCGACCTGGCGCAATTTGATCTGGTCGCGGGCGATCGAGAATCTCGCCATCGTCGTGACAGCCCAGAATCTCTTCAGCCACGCCGAGCGTGGCCTTGCCATGGTGGCAACGCCGGAAGAAATACTCTTCGAAAGCACTGCCGCCGGACTTTTTGTGGTGGATGTCAGCCTCGACCGGGCACGCGAAATGCGGGCTACGACCGACACCGTCACCTCGGCGCTCAATTACGGCGCCAAGCAGGGCGTGCTCGGCCCGCAATGGCAGCGGCCCGAATTGCGCGAAGCGATGTATCCCCGGCCTAAGTGATTCCTTGCCTCATACCTGGCGAGAACAAAAGCCGTGCATTGCGCGGCGCCTGCCCGCATGCGAATTTGCGTGACACATGTCATCTCGTCTCGGCCCCAAACCACGTCTGGGATATTCCGGCAGTCACATCGAACGTGCAGCAGAACTGCGCACGGATGCTTCCGCCGTTGCCGCATTGGCGAGACACCCCGGCGCCGGAACATATGTGATTGGCGGCGAATGGATCGTGGCGAAGAAGGGTTCGCCGCTCAATGAGCCTCTGTTCGGCCTCACGGAAGCGCAGGTTCTTAGCGCGGCCACGGAAACGATTTTCCTTGGGCTGCTCGATGGCGCACCACGGTTCGGTCACGGGCTTACACCTCAGTCAGCTGAGGCATTGAAAGCGCGCGGCGATCTGCAGGTTACGGACCTCCGCTCGATCGCGGTGCAGGGCCTTGTCGCAGCTGACCACCTGCCACCGATTGCCGAAGCGAAGGCCGTGTTGCATTGGCACGCACGCCACCGGTTCTGCCCCAATTGCGGGGCTGCGACGCAACTGGTCTGCGGCGGCTGGCGGCGGGATTGCCCGCAATGCAAGGCCGAACATTTCCCGCGCACCGACCCGGTCGTTATCATGCTTGCGGTCGACGGCGACCGGTGTCTCCTCGGCCGCAGCCCTCGTTTCGTGCCGACGATGTGGTCGTGTCTCGCGGGTTATGTCGAACCCGGGGAATCGATCGAAGACGCGGTGCACCGGGAAACGCGCGAAGAAGCGGGCATCACGTGCGGCCGCATCGTCTATTTTGCTTCGCAGCCCTGGCCATTCCCGACTTCGCTTATGATCGGTTGTCATGCCGAGGCGTTGACACGTGAAATCGTGGTCGACCGTGAGGAACTCGAGGACGCCCGCTGGTTTACCAAGGAAGAAATCGCAACCATGCTGATGCGCAAGCATCCGCAGGGGCTCACGACTCCGCCGCCGGTGGCAATCGCGCATCACATCATCCGCGCATGGGTAGAGGACGAGGTTCGCTTTGAGTGAGTCGCGGCCGCAAAAGGGGACTGCGCGCATCCTGTGCGCCGGCGGCGCCGTACAGGACATTGTCATGCGTGTCGACAAGTTCCCCGATGCCGGCACGAAAGTACCGGCATCGGAATTCCTGATCACGTCCGGGGGCCAGGCGGGGAATGCGGCGGTCGCCATCGCACGTCTCGGCGGTCACGTAAGCTTTGCCGGCCCGCTCGGAGCCAAGGACGACGAATTCGCCAGCCGTATTCTCGCAAGCCTGACGCGTGAAAAAATCGACTGCAGTGGCGCTATCCGCGTGCCGGGCGCGATCTCTTCAGTGTCGCTGATCCTGGTTGACGCGAACGGAGAAAAAATGATCGCCACGCGCCGCGATCAGGGCCTGAGCACGATAGCCCCTGAGCATGCGGAGCAAAACGTGGCGAACGTCGATGCGGTGCTCCTTGACAATCGCTATCCGAATTTCGTGACCCCGATCTGCAAGGCGGCACAGGGCCGCGGCATTCCGCGGGTGCTCGATCTCGACAAAGCCGCGCCGCTCGACGATCCGCTCTTGCTGTCCTGCAGTCACGTCATCTCTTCCGCGGAGGCGCTGCGCGGCAGCACCGGACTTGACGATCTCCGCGCCGCGCTCAAAAAGCTGGGGCAGCATTTCAAGGGGTTCCTTGCCTTCACCGACGGTCCGGACGGTGTCTACTGGCTTGAAAGTGGCGACGTCCGTCATATGGAGGCCTTCAAGGTGAAGGCGATCGATACTCTCGGCGCTGGCGATGTATTCCATGGCGCCTTCACATTCCGCCTAGTGGAGAGCGGCGACGTACGCGACGCGATGCGCTTTGCGGGCGCTGCCGCTGCCATCAAATGCACGCGCTTCGGCGGCTTGACAGGCGCGGCTACGCGCGCCGAGGTCGACGAGTTCCTGAAGCGGAATCCGGGCTGATGGTTATTTCTTGGATGGACAGGGTGCGCCGCACGGTGCGCATGCACCCGCGAAGTCCTCCGGGGACACCGCGCGCCCGCTGGATGGACTGGACAGGTGGTCGGCGAGAATGGCCATAATACCGAGCAGCACCACCACAATGTAAACAACGCGCACGGTCCTACTCCCGCGACAGGCCGAAGAGTGGACGCAGTCGGATGCCGATCAGACAGCCGGGCAACGCGGCGAGGAACCAGAGCCATCCGTGCAATGATCCGGACGCGACGCCGCCGACGAATGCACCGATATTGCAACCGAAACCAAGGCGAGCGCCCCACCCCATCAACAGTCCGCCCACAGCAGCCGCCAATAGTGATCCGGTTGGTGGCCAGGCAGTGCGCGCGAACGGCTTCGTGGCGGCCGCTGCGGCCATGGCGCCAAACAGCATTCCGAAATCCGTAAGGCTCGACGTATCGGACAGAACGGATTCGGCAAGGGCGTGTTTGGGACCAGGCCATTGCCAGAATGCCGAATGCGAGAGATCAAAACCGAGCGCGGTCGCTGCTTTCGCACCCCACACCGTATAGCCGAACGTCACGCTCCAGGGATGACCGCCCGCCGCGAAAACCGCGACGCATAACACGCCGATCGCGATGCCCCCGATGATGTAATTGCGCGACGGCATATAGTTCGCACCACGCTTGCGCGCGACCGCGACGATCAGCAGTGCTCCGATTGCGATGCTGGCCAGCGTTGCCAGCAGTCCGCCCCAGGCGCCCAGATAATCCGACGCCAGTACTGGATCGACGCCACCGAGAGCAAGAAACGATGGCAGCGACAGGCTGCCGAATACGCTGCCGATGACGAACAATAGCAACGCGACCAGCATGCGGCCCGATCCACCACCAACGGTGTAAAGCGTCCCTGATCCGCAGCCGTTCGCAAGCTGCATGCCGATTCCAAAGACGAAGGCACCAATGACCAGCGACGGCCCGAGTGGGGCGATCGCCCCACCATATTTCGGCGCCAGGGCCGCGACCGGCACCACGACGACCGCACAGATTGCGATCACAATCAGTCCGCCGAGAAGCCCGCCAGCCTCGCCGCGCGATAGAAAACGCCGCCATGATGCAGTGTAACTGAACTCAGCCTTGAGGAACGCCACGCCGAGTCCGAAGCCGCCAATGATCAGCGCCGCCGAAGCGGGCTGGCGGTCGAGAAGCACGAGCGCGACCAAGATCGCGGTTGCGGCCAGTGCAAGGCCAAGAAAAAAGCGGTCGATACGAACGGCCGCGCCCTGATCGGACGCGGCCAAGCTTGCCGTGCTCATTGGAACTCCGAAACGCAGGTCAGGTACCGAGGCCAAGGGCCTTCTTTAAATCGTCCCATTTCGTGCGCGAAGATTCAATCGGCCGGTTTGCATCGCTGGTCCACTCGACCATCGATCCGGCATAAAGGCGAGCGTCTTTCCGGCCAAGCAATTCATGGAATACGAACCAGTCGGCCGAGGCCCAGTGGCCGGTGTTGCAGTAGTTCACGACTGCGCCGGCCGGCGCGGCATCGGCGATGGCAGCAAGCTCGGCCCTCGGTTTCAGCCGATTGGTTTTCGAGTCATAGAACTCGGCGCTGTCGATATTTAACGCGCCCGGAATGTGGCCGTAGGCCTGAGAGGCCGGCGCCTTTGCCTTCCCGAGGAAAAACGATACGGGTCGCGCATCGATGAGAGTCGCCCCACCCTTTCCCTCGATCGATTCAACGTCGGCAGCTTCCGCCAGTATGCTCTTGTCGACCATCGCCGTAAAAATCTTCGGCGATGGCGACTTTGTCCCCGTCTCGACCGGTAGGCCAGCTTCTCGCCAAGCGGCGACGCCGCCATCAAGAATCGAGACATTCTTCACACCCACGTATTTCAGCGTCCAGTAAGTGCGTGTCGCTGAACCGAAGTCGAGGACGTTCACGCCTGCCGGCACAACCACGACATGGCTGTCTTCATCGATGCCGAGATCGCCAATAAGCTTTTCGAGTTCCGGCACGGTCGGCACCATGAACGGCACGTTGTTGCGCGTAACGCGCCAGCCGGCCTTGTCATAGTCGGTGTGCACGCTTTTCGGGATATGCGCCGACGCATAGGCCTGCGCGCCGCCGCCATCGATCGCTGAACGGATATCTAGCACGACCAGATCAGCATCGGTGAGGTGCTCATTGAGCCACTGCACCGTCACCAGCGGTTGGGCATGCGCACCGGCGACCGAAACCGCCATCGCCGCGCTGAACAGCATTGCGGCGCCGAGCCGGCGGATGGCATGGAGGGGGTTAAATCGAATTGAGGTTTTCATGACACGACTTCAGGGTTGGACTGGCTGTGACGCCAGAGATTTTTATTGAAATAGAATATCTTTCTCTGTAAAGACAGATACAGCGATCAAAAAAGAATATATTTTTACTGTACCGACATAGCTTAGTATTTATATTCTAAATCCTCAAGGAACTAAGGAATGGACGCAATCGACCGGAAGATCCTCGCCGTGGTGCAGGAGGACGCGTCACTGTCGGTCGCCGACATCGGTCAGCGCGTCGGCTTGTCGTCGACGCCATGCTGGAAGCGATTGCAGCGGCTGGAGGCCGACGGCGTCATTACGCGTCGGGTGGCGATCGTCAATCCGGAAAAAGTCGGTCTCGGCACGACTGTGTTCGTCTCAATCGAAACCGGCGACCACTCGCAGGACTGGCTCAAGAACTTCGCCAACCTGGTCGGCGCGATGCCTGAAGTGATGGAGTTTTACCGGATGGCCGGCGATGTCGATTACATGCTGCGGGTCGTCGTGACCGACATTGCGGGATACGACGCGTTCTACAAGAAATTGATTGCTACGGTGCCACTAAAAAACGTCACGTCGCGATTTGCAATGGAACGAATTAAATCAACAACGGCTTTGCCGCTGGCAGAAGTCAGATAAACTGCGTTGACGTCAGGTGCAGGAGCGCCGAGGCGTAATGCTTTTGTGCCTCAGCGTGGCGGCCCATCTGGTCCAGCACGGCCCCCTGAGCGTTGAGAATACGCCAATCCGGATTGTTGGGCGTGTGCGCGCGACCGAGCGTCTCAAGTGCCTGTTGATACTGGCCTGCCTCCGCCAATGCGCGCCCATAAGCCCCGAGCAATAGCATGTTGCGCGGATTGCGGATCGAGGCCTGCTCAAGCACAGCTACGGCTTGGGCACGTTGGTCGGTTGCACGCAGCGCCCGCGCGCAAGCGATGGCGGCGTCAGCATCATTCGGATTCTGGCGATAGCGGGCACCGAAAGCCTCAAGCGATCGTCGCCATTCATCCTGATTGGTCGGTGTACTGTTCGCGGCGGCCACCGAGCCGGTCGTTTCGCGGGGCCCGATATTGGAGCACCCACCCGTCGCCAGGGCTAGAATGGCCGCCACGGCAGCCGAGGCAAGCAAATGCGGAGGTTGGGTTCTCAGCGGCATAGTCGAGCAATAAAACGTTAACCCTAACGAGTGGTTAACTTGTAAACTGCTGCCAGTACGGAATTTATGGTTGTCACAATGGATCTGGGCCTCTCCGCCGATGAGCTTGAGTTGCGTGCCCGCGCACGCGCGTTCGCCGCCGATATCGTCCGGCCCCGCGCGGCGGCTATTGACCGCGACGAGCAATACCCTTGGGACATCGTCAACGCGCTGGGCCAGTCAGGATTCTGTGGAATGACCATCCCGAAGACCTTTGGCGGTCAGGGCCGGTCCTTCCTTGATGCGGTACTGGTGATTGAAGAGATGGCGAAAGCCTGCACGGTCACCGCACGTATCGTCGTCGAGACAAACATGGGCGCAATTTCGACCGTGATGGCCTATGGCAGCGAATCGCAGAAAAAGCTGGCGGCGCAGCTGGTGCTGGAAGGCGACAAGCCTGCGATCTGCATTACCGAGCCGGACGCGGGCTCCGACGCAACCGCGATGACCACGCGCGCAGACAAGCGCGGCGACGTCTTCGTCATCAACGGCAAAAAGCACTGGATCACCGGCGCGGGCGTCTCGCGCCTGCATCTGATATTCGCGCGCGTGTTCGACGAGCGCGGTGACGAACTCGGGATTGGAGGCTTTCTCGCGGTGCGGGAGCAATCGAAAGGACTGCGGATCGGCCGGCGCGAACAGACCATGGGGCTGCGCGGGATGCCCGAAGGTGAAATCATTTGCGACAATCTCGAGGTGCCGGCAAGCATGGCCGTGCTGCCGCCGTCGGGCTTCCGTCGCGGCTTTAGCGATCTGATGAACGCATATAACAGTCAACGTGTCGGCGCAGGCACCGTCGCGCTAGGTGTCGCGGCCGGTGCACTCGAGCATGCTCTGGACTGGGCCAAGACGCGTGAACAGTTCGGCCGGCCGATCGCCGAATTCCAAGGCCTGCAATGGATGCTTGCCGATATGCAAACGCAGCTGACCGCTGCCCGGCTCATGCTTTATCAAGCGGCACGTTCGCGCGGTCCCGACGAAAGCGCGTTTCCAGATCCCATGCTCGCCGCGCAGGCAAAGATATTCGCATCCGAGACCGCCATTAAGGTCGTCAACGACGCACTGCAATTTTTCGGCGCGCGCGGCTATTCGCGCGAGCTCCCGCTCGAACGCATGGCGCGCGACGTGCGAATGTTCACGATCGGTGGCGGCACCGCGCAAGTACTCCGTACCCTTGTTGCTTCAAAAATGCTGGGTTGGAAGCTACCGCAACGACGTGACGGCTATGCTCCCAAACCCCCGATGCGGGACGCCGCGGAGTAGTCATGCATCCGATTTTTGCGAGCGCCGGCAAGATCCAGGCAATACCGATCTGGTTCGTCCATGCCGGCAATTTCGATGCCGTTAAAAAGAAGTTTGGCGAGCCGGAGCAAACTTTCATCACGGCGGCCGGCTTCGAACCCCGGCCCGGCCGATCATTGTTGCTGCCGGGCGCAGGGGGCAAACTTTCCGGCGCGTTATTTGGGATCGAAGGCTCGGGTGATGCAGACATCGACCGGTTCCGGCCGGGACAATTGTCCGGTCTTCTGCCGCCCGGCACATACCGGTTTGCCAATGCGCCGCATGACGCACGGCTGGCTGCACTGGCATTTGCATTGGGCGGCTATCAATTTTCGCGTTATCGAAAAGCGGAAGCACGCAATGTGTGTCTCGTGCTTCCGGAGGACGTCGACGGCGAAGTCCTTAGCCATGTCGTCGAGGGTGTGACGCTCTGCCGTGATCTTACAAACACGCCATCGAACGAAATGGGCCCCGCCGACCTGGAGGCCGCGGCCCGTGCGCTCGCAAAGCGGCATGCCGCAAAGATTCAAGTGACGATCGGCGATGCACTCGCCAAAAATTTCCCCCTCGTCCACGCCGTTGGTGCCGGCTCAGCACGTGCCCCGCGACTGATCGATATGACATGGGGCAAGGCCAGCGATCCTAAAATCACGCTGGTCGGCAAAGGTGTCTGTTTTGATACCGGCGGGCTCGACATCAAGCCAGAGAGCGGCATGCTCAATATGAAGAAGGATATGGGCGGCGCGGCGACTGCGCTGGCACTCGCGCACATGGTCATGGCGCGGGGACTGAAAGTACGGTTGCGCGTCATCATCCCTGCGGTCGAAAACGCGATCTCCGGGGCCAGCTTTCGGCCCCGTGACGTCTACGTTTCGCGCAAGGGAATATCCGTCGAAATCGGCAATACCGATGCCGAAGGGCGGCTCATCCTCGCCGATGCCCTGACGCTTGCTGATGAAGACAAGCCGTCGCTGGTGGTCGATTTTGCGACGCTCACAGGCGCAGCGCGCGTGGCGCTCGGCCCTGACGTGCCGCCATTCTTTACCGACGACGATGCACTAGCCGATGAACTGATGCGCGCAGCCGTTGCCGAGAGCGATCCACTCTGGCGCCTGCCGCTGTGGCGCCCCTACGACACACTGCTTGAGTCAAAAGTCGCCGATCTCAACAACATGGCGACCGGGGGACACGGCGGCGCGATCACGGCGGCGCTGTTCCTCCGGCGTTTCGTCACTGCAAAGTCGTGGGTGCATCTTGATATTTTTGCGTGGACGCCCACTGCGAAGCCCGGGCGCCCGGAAGGCGCCGAGTGCCAGTCGGCCCGCGCCCTCTACGCATTGCTCTGCACGCGCTATTCCTGAACGATGGTCGCACTCGACCCCCGCATCAACCCGTTCCGGCCGGAAATCGCGGCGAGCCACCTGCGCGGGCAGGTCGAAGCCAAACGCTTTGTCGAAGGCCGCCGGCGCCAGTTCATAGAGCCGGCCACGGCGCTGCTCCGGACGCCGTCGCACGACGCAAGGCTCGATACCGAAGCCCTGCTGGGCGAGATTGTGATGATCTACGAAAGCACGGACGAGGGTTGGGCCTGGGGCCAGCTTGAAACAGACGGGTATGTGGGCTGGCTCTCGGCCAACGCGCTCGGAGCGGTGGGCACGGCGCCGACCCACAAGGTCGTGGTTCCTCGTGCATTTGCATTTGCCGGACCAGACATCAAGCTGCCGCCCGCGGCCGCGCTTCCAATGGGCGCACGCCTTGCCGTCACGCGGCAGGATGAGCGATTCGCCGTGACCGCCCTTGGATGGCACGTGCCCGAAGTGTATCTGGCGCCGGTCAAAGTGCGGCAACCGGACTTTGTTGCGGTTGCCGAACAATTTCTTGGCACGCCTTACCTATGGGGAGGCAAGACCTCGCTCGGACTGGACTGCTCGGGCCTCGTGCAAATATCGCTGCAGGCCGCCGGCATATCGTGCCCCCGTGACAGCGACATGCAGGAGCTTGCGCTCGGAAAGCTATCGTCACTTGCAAGCCTACGCCGCGGCGATCTTGTGTTCTGGAAGGGCCACGTAGCGGTTGCGCGTGATCCCGAGACCCTTATTCACGCGAACGCACATCACATGATGGTTGCGATCGAACCGGCCATGGACGCGATTACGCGGATCAAGGCGGCTGGCATGGAAGTCACCAGCGTGCGCAGGATCTAGCAACAGTTCAGCAAACCACCTTGCTGCAGGTGCGCACCGACCGGATCACGTTTTGCAACGACTTGAGACCCGGATGGCCGAGGATGGCGACTCCGTTGATGATATAAGCCGGCGTCGCGATCAGCTTCGCCTCCGAACCGAAAACAGCGTTTTGCTTGAGAATGCCGAGCATGCTCTCTGTGTTGGCGGCCTCGGCCAATTCCTGACGGTCGAGCCCGATAGCCTCAGCCGCCGCAAGCACACGCGGCGCATCGATGAGCCCCCGGCCCGCATAGATACGACGATGAAACTCCAAATACTTTTCCGGCGTCAGCATTTCGCCGGCGGCAAGTTCGACCAGCGCGCCTTGCGCCGATTGCACCGACAAAACGGCATAGGGCACGAACACCAATTTGAGTTTTTTGTCAGCGCGAACGAGCGCGTCCACGTCGGCTGCGGCTTCCCGACAGAATGGGCAGTTGAGATCGTAAAATTGCAGTAGGGTCACATCGCCCTTCGGATTGCCGACGGCGATCTGGCCGGGCAGCTTTGCGAGCCGCGCCGATAGTTCGACCCTCAAGTCGAAATTGGTGATGGAGTCACCCTCGTCACTCTTGATGGCGTATTGGTCGGGGCCGAACTGCGCTGCGGAGGCCGCTACAAAAGAAAAGCAAAATAGCCCAATGGCAAGGACCACACGCTTCATTGCGAAACTCCTCTCGCGCGCACCACATCATCAATGCGAGAGCGATTGAGCGCCAACCACTGCAAGCCGATAATCAGCGGGCTGCTGCGCATTGTATGGCGGTCGAGCGTCCCAATCGCCGCGTCGATCGTCACGCGATGAACATAAAGTTGCTCGTTGTCTGTGGTCGCGCGTGGTCCTTCGTTCACTTTCGACGCATCGATGGTGGCAAGAAAAATCGTGACCTCTTCGTCGGTAAGCCCGGGGGTACTCAAAAATGTGAGCACTTCGACCATTTTTTCCGGCGCAATGCCGATTTCCTCTCGACACTCGCGCCGTGCGGCCTCGGCCAGCGACTCTCCCGGCTCGACCCGCCCCGCTACGAACTCAACCAAGTCGCCGTGGCCGTTGGCAAGATGCGCCGGCAGGCGGAATTGGCGAATCAATACGAGCTCTTGCCGAGCTATGTCGATCGGCATTACCACTACAACCTTGCCCGCAATCAGCAAGTCGCGCTCTTGCGCGACTTGAGCGCCGTCTTCAGCTCGCAAGGTCACACTGTAGTGGCAATAATCGCGGTAGGCCTTGGCGAGTATTCGTGGGGGCGAAAAAGTAACGTTCGCAGGCAGATCGGCAAGCTCACGGCGCTTTGTCATGGAAAGTTACTGTGACACGACGCCCTCAGGCGCGGCCTCAAGATTGAATGCGGCGGCGAACAGCGCACGCGTGTAGTCGCTCTTCGGCGCCTTGAACAGTTCCGCCGCGGCACCTTCCTCCACCATCTTGCCGTGGCGCAGCACCAAAAGCCGGCTCGCCAGCGCCGCCACGACGCGCAGGTCATGCGATATGAACATGTAGGTCAAATCGCGCCGCTTTTGCAGGTCCCGCAGCAGGTCGACCATTTGCGATTGGATCAACATATCGAGTGCACTGGTGGGCTCATCGAGCACGATGAAGGTCGGCTCCAGCACAATCGCACGCGCCAGCGCGACACGCTGACGTTGGCCGCCGGAGAATTCGTGCGGATAGCGATGCCGGGTCTGCGAGTCGAGGCCGACGTCGTTCAGTGCCGCGGCGACGCGCTGCTCACGCTCAGCCGCTGACAGCCGCGGATGATGGACCCACAGACCTTCTTCAATGATATCCGACACGGACATGCGCGGCGACAATGAGCCATACGGATCCTGAAATACGATCTGCATGTTGTGACGGTACGGCCGCATCTCCTTGAATTTGAGCGACTGAATTGGATGCCCCATGAAAACCACGGGGCCGGTCGAAGAGATTAGCCGCATTATGGCAAGGCCGAGGGTTGTCTTGCCGGATCCGGATTCGCCGACGACGCCAAGCGTTTCACCCTTGCGCACCTCGATACTGACGCCATCGACGGCCTTGATGTGCCCAACCACCTTGCGTAGAACTCCGCGCTTGACCGGAAACCACACCTTCAAATCCTTCGTCTCCACGATGATGGGTGCTTCCGGCCGCGGCGGCGCCGGGTCGGGTTTGGGTTCAGCGGCGAGGAGTGCACGCGTGTAAGGGTGTTCGGGTGAAGTGAAGACACGCTCCACGTCGCCTTTCTCGACGATCTTGCCGCGCTGCATGACGCAGACCTTGTCGGCGATCTTGCGTACGATCCCGAGATCGTGAGTGATGAAAAGCACCGACATGCCGAGGCGCGTCTGCGTGTCCTTCAGCAGTTTCAGGATTTGCGCCTGCACAGTGACGTCGAGAGCCGTCGTCGGTTCGTCGGCAATAAGAAGATCCGGCTCATTCGCCAATGCCATCGCGATCATCACGCGCTGACGTTGGCCGCCAGAGAGCTGATGCGGATAACTGCCCAGCCGCCCGGCCGGATCGGGAATGCCGACCTGGCCAAGCAACTCGATGATGCGCGCCCTTGCCGCCTGGCCCGTAAGACGTTGATGTAACGACAAAATCTCGCCGATTTGTTTCTCGATCGTGTGCAGCGGATTGAGCGACGTCATCGGCTCCTGAAAAATGATCGTGATGTCGTTGCCGCGCACCTCGCGTATCTCACGCTCGCTCATCGCCATGAGATTGCGACCCTTGAAAATAGTCGAGCCTGACGGGTGGTGCGCGGACGGATAGGGCAGCAATTTCATTACCGACAGGGCAGTAACCGATTTTCCGGAGCCGGACTCCCCCACAAGAGCGACGGTCTCTCCCTTGCCGATATCGAACGATACGCGATCGACGGCGAGCACTTCGCGCGCGCCGCGCCCGAAGGCAACCGAGAGGTCGCTGATAGAGAGCAGGGTATCCTTCGTGCTCATCGAAAGGTTTTCCTCGGGTCAAAGGCATCGCGCACTGCTTCGCCAATAAAGATCAGCAACGAAAGCATCAACGCAATGCTGAAGAATCCGGTAAGGCCGAGCCACGGCGCCTGCACATTGGCTTTTCCTTGCGATAGCAATTCGCCGAGAGACGGCGAGCCTGGCGGCAAGCCAAAGCCAAGGAAATCGAGCGCCGTCAACGTCATCACCGAGGACGACAATATGAACGGCAGGAATGTCATGGTTGCAACCATGGCATTCGGCAGTAGATGCCGGAAAATGATGACCGCGTTAGAGACACCGAGAGCCCGAGCTGCCTGGATATACTCGAAATTGCGTCCGCGCAGGAATTCTGCGCGCACCAGCCCAACCAAGGATACCCAGGAAAACAAAAGCAATATCCCGAGCAGAACGAAGAACCCCGGCACTAGCACCGACGAAATGATCAACAGCAGGTAGAGCGATGGGATCGAAGTCCAGATTTCGATGAATCGCTGAAACAGAAGATCTATCCAGCCGCCGAAATAGCCCTGCACTGCGCCAGCGGCGATACCAATGATCGAAGAAATGATTGTAAGCGTCAGCCCAAACAGCACCGATATACGGAATCCGTAGATCAATCGGGCAACCACGTCGCGACCGCCATCGTCGGTGCCGAGCCAGTTGGTTTCCACCTCGTCGCATTTCGCGAAACCGTGGCTCGCGGCAAATTCACAGTCCTTCTGCGTCAGCATCCATGTGGGCTTGGACGGAAACGGTGACGGCGGCTTGCTCACCTGCGTGTTGTACGAAAAATGGACCAGCGGCCAGATCACCGTGCCGCCCTTGTTCTGGATCAACCCCATCAGGTATTCATCACGGTAGTCTGCGGCCGTGCCGAACAGGCTTGGATCGTCTCCCTTGGAAAAGGCCGTATCCGGGTAGGTGAAGATGGCCGGGAAAAAGGATCGGCCGTTCACGTGAATGAATATCGGCTTGTCGTTGGCAATGAATTCGGCGAATAGCGAAATCAGGAACATTGCCAGGAAGATCCACAACGACCAGTAACCGCGCCGGTTGGCCCTGAAATTCTCCCAGCGGCGCTTGTTGATCGGAGATATTCTTATCCAGCGCGGCCTTGCGGCCACGCCGGAGGTGCCGACGGCCGCCGTATCTTGCGGTTTGGTGCCGGTGCGCGCGTCCACCTCAGACCTCTCGCGTCTCGAAATCTATACGAGGATCGATCCAGGTATAAGCGAGATCGGAAATCAGATTCACGATCACGCCAATAAGCGAGAAAATGTACAGCGTCGCGAACACCACAGGATAATCGCGGTTGAGCACGCTCTCGAATCCGAGCAGGCCAAGGCCATCGAGCGAAAAAATCGTTTCAATCAGAAGCGACCCCGTGAAAAAGGCGTGCACAAATGCCGATGGAAAGCCGGCGATCACGATCAGCATGGCATTGCGGAAGATGTGGCCGTAAAGCACCTGGTTGCTGCTGCAACCTTTGGCGCGTGCGGTCAGCACGTACTGCTTGCGGATTTCCTCAAGGAAGGAATTTTTGGTCAGCAATGTCATCGTGGCGAACGCCGATAGCGCCATCGACACGATCGGCAGCGTCAAGTGCCAGAAGTAATCCAGAATTTTCTGCCACCAGGGCAATTGCGACCACTGCTCAGAGACAAGCCCGCGCAGCGGAAACCAGTCGAAAAACGAACCGCCGGCAAACAGGATAATCAGCAGGATGGCGAACAGGAAGCCGGGAATGGCATAACCGATTACGATGATGCTTGACGTCCATACATCGAAGCGGGAGCCGTCTTCTACCGCCTTTCGAATGCCAAGTGGGATGGAGATCAAATAAGTCAGCAATGTCATCCAGATTCCGAGCGACATCGATACCGGCAGCTTTTCCTTGACCAACTGCAGCACGCTGACATCCCGGAAGTAGCTCTTTCCGAAATCGAACCGTATGTAGTTCCAGATCATCAGCGCAAAGCGCTCGTGGGCGGGTTTGTCGAAGCCGAATTGTTTTTCAAGCTTCTTGATGAACTCGGGGTCGAGGCCCTGCGCACCGCGGTACTTCGAGGTCGCCGAGTCGACCTGCGAAGCCCCCTGCGCGAGACCGCGGCTGCCAAAGTCGCCGCCGGACGAGCCTGAAATTCGCGATGTTGCGCCCGTATCAGCGCCGGTGAGCTTGGCGATCACCTGTTCGACCGGCCCGCCGGGTGCGAATTGCACCACGACGAAGGCCACCAGCATGATGCCGAACATCGTCGGGATCATGAACAGGATGCGGCGGATAATATAAGCGGTCATTGGCTTCTTAGTATGGCATTCCGAGGCGCTGCGAAAGCGCACCATGAAGCCCATAACCTCGCGGCACGCAATTTTGCACCGGTTCTAGCCGCCCTTTTCGAGCTTTGCGGCCTTTTCGCGGTCGTACCACCAGGTGTCCGGAATGCCTCGAAAATAGCGCGGCTGGGCCGCGGGGCGGCCGAACACATCCCAGAACGCAATCCAGTGCGACCCTTTGTACCAGTGCGGAATCCAATATCGGCCGGCGCGGAATACGCGGTCAAAGGCCCGGCAGGCGGTGACCAGCTCGTCTCGTGTTTTGGCGGCGATAATGATTTCAATCAATTTGTCGATCACCGGATTGGCGATACCCGCATGGTTCTGCGACCCTTTGATCGCTGCTGACTGGGAGCTGAAGTACGGCCGCAGGGAATCTCCCGGCGTTGACGAAAAACTAAAACGGTCGGTCGTGATATCAAAATCGAAGTCGTCCACGCGCCGCCGATATTGAACCGGATCGACGATGCGCAAACTTGCAATGAAGCCGAGCACTTGAAGATTCTTGATATAGGTGAGGTGATGCGGCTTGAAGGTTGGCTCGTCGAGCAGAAACTCTATTTCAATCGGCTGGCCATTCGGCATCGCGCGCTTGCGGTTCACCAATTTATACCCGGCATCGTTGAGCAGCTGCGCCGCACGCCGCAGCCATCGCCTGTCCTGCCCTGAGCCATCGGTCACCGGCGGCACATAGGGCTCGCCGAACACTTCCTCCGGCAGTTGGTTTCGGAACGGTTCAAGCAGTGCGACTTCGGCTGCACTGGGGTTTCCGGTCGCCTTCATCGGCGAATTCTCGAACACCGAATGCGTACGGTCGTAGGAGCCGTACATGATGTTCTTGTTGGTCCATTCGAAATCGAAGGCATCGATCAATGCCTGTCGCAGCCGCCCGTCCTTGAACTTCTCGCGCCGCAAGTTGATGAACCAACCCTGCGCACCGGACGGCGTTGCATCGGGAATCACCGCCCGCTTCACGCGGCCATCTTTGAACGCCGGAAAATCGTAGCGCGTCGCCCAGGTCCGCGAGGTGAACTCTTCGCGAAAGAGATAATTCTTGGCAGTGAAGCCCTCGAAGCCGACTTCGCGGTCGCGATAATACTCGTAGCGGATGGTGTCGAAATTGTTCAGCCCGCGCGATACCGGCAGATTTGCGCCCCACCAGTCCTTGACCCGCTCGAACTCAATGTGATGCGCGACTTCAAAACGACCTACCTTGTAAGGTCCGCTACCTAGCGGAATTTCCAGGGTCGACTGGTCGAACGGCTGCTTGGTGTAGTAAGTGCGCGAAAAGATCGGGAGCCCGGCCACGAACAGCGGCACGTCGCGCGCACGCCCTTCCGCAAAACGCACCACAACCGTCCGGTCGTCGAGCGCTTCCGCGCCTTTGCAGTCGCGCAGTTGTTGGGTGATGATTGGATGGCCTTTTTCCTTCAGCGTCGTGATCGACCAGGCCACGTCATGTGCGGTCAGCGGCGTGCCGTCGTGGAAGCGCGTCTCCGGCCGCACAGTAAAGCGATACGTCAGACCATCGTCGGAAATTCGCACGCTGCGCGCAGCAAGGCCGTACATGGCATCAGGTTCATCACCTGAACGCGCCATGAGCGTGGCAAACGTGTAGTCCATCCCCAGCGCGCCTTCGCCCTTCAGGATGTAACCGTTGAGGGAAGTGAATGTCAGAAACGATCCGTTGTAGACGCGGGTTGCGACGATTTCCGAATAGCTGCCGCCCTTAGGCGCGTTGATATTGACGTAATTGAAGTGAGTAAAATCGGGTGGATAGCTGAGGTCGCCAAAGGCCGACATTCCATGCCGTTCGCCATCTTGCGCCCAGACAGGGACGACATGGGCACCGGTGCCGGCAATCGCAGCACCGGCAAATACGCTCAACGCGTCGCGTCGGCTCAATGACATGCAATCACGATCGCTGCGGCACCTTGGCCGCCTTGTCTTTGTCCCACCACCAGATCGTAGGAAACGCCGAACGGCCATATTTCGGCATGGTTTCCGGACGGCTGAACCGGTCCCACCGCGCCGTCCGCACGTAGGGATATGTCCACTGCGGCACTACGTAGAAATTCCACAACAGCACGCGGTCTAGCGCCTTGGTGGCCGCAACCAGATCGGCGCGGTCTTTGGCAAAAATGACACGCTCAATCAACGCATCGATCGCCGGATTCTTGATGCCGATGAGATTGCGCGAGCCGGGCCGGTCGGCTGCCTGCGAGCTCCAGAAATCGCGTTGCTCGTTACCGGGTGACAGCGACTGGCCCCATTGCGCGACGATCACGTCGTAGTCCCACTGCCGGAGCCGGTTCTCGTATTGTGCCGCATCAACCACGCGCACGTTCACCGTCATGCCGATTCGTTCAAGAGATGGCTTGTAGAACAGCACGAAACGCTGGCTCGGCGGATCGTCGACCAGAAACTCAAAAGTAAGAGGTTCGCCGCTTTTGGATTCGACCAGCTTTGTCTTGCGGATTTCGTATCCTGCGTCCCGCAAGAGGGCGAGCGCCTGGCGCAGGTTGTCACGCACCGCCTGCGGATTGCCTCCCACCGGGTTGGTATAGGGCTTTGTAAAAAGGTCCGCCGGCACCTTGGCGCGAACGGCCTCGAGGATTTCCAGCTCCCTGCCCGAGGGCAGATCCGTTGCAGCAAGTTCGGTGCCCTCGAAATAGCTCGCAATACGCGAATACTGACTCGAGAAAAGCTGCCGGTTCATTTCTTCAAAATCGAAGGCGAAATTGAACGCACGCCGCACGCGCGCATCTTTGAATTTTTCGCGACGGATATTGAACACGAAGGCCTGCATCGCGCCCCGGTCACGAATCGGAAATTCCTCCCGAAGGACCCGTTTTTCCCGCACAGCCGGAAAATCATACGAAGTGGCCCAGTCCTTTGCGCTGTTCTCTACGCGCCAATCGAATTGGTCGCCCTTGAATCCCTCGAGAGCGACAGTCAGATCTCGAAAATATTCGTAACGGATTTGTTGGAAATTCCGTGTGCCGATGACAACGTTCAGGTCCTTGCCCCAATAGTCGTCTACTTTTTCGTAGACCAGTGTCCGGCCCGGGACGAATTCCTTGATCTTGTATGGTCCACTTCCCAGCGGCGGCTCCAGAGTCGTCTGCGCAATGTCACGCTTGTTTCCGTTTTTGTCGGTCCCTTCCCACCAGTGCTTCGGAAGTACCGGCAGCTGCCCGACGATATGAGGCAATTCGCGATTGCCCGGTCCGTCGAAAGTGAAGGTGATTTCGCGTTCTCCGGTCTTTTCAAGCTTCGTGACGTGGCGGTAATAGGCGCCATAGAACGGGCTGCTCTTTTTCAGCACGTCGAATGAATAAAGGACATCGTCGGTCGTCACGGGCCTGCCGTCGTGCCAGCGTGCATTTGCCCTTAAACGATAGGTGACCGTCGAATGATCTTCAGGATGACTGACTGCCTCGGCCAGCAATCCATATTCGCTCGAAACCTCGTCGAGCGCCGAAGTCATGAGCGTTTCGGTGAACAACTCGGTGCCGGCAGCAATGCTGCCCTTCACGCCTGCTATCACGATATTGAAATTGTCGAAGGTGCCAAAGGAGCCGAGGCGCACGGTGCCGCCTTGCGGGGCCTGCGGGTTGACGTAGTCGAAATGCTTGAAGCTTTCCGGGTATTTGATGTCGCCGAACAGCGACAAACCATGACGCCAAGTTTTGGTTTGCGCGCCCGCTTTCACCGCAAGCGAGCTGACACCAATGGCGCTCAGTGCGGGCATGGCAAGGCTGGCGGCACCGGCATGCAGGACCGACCGACGGCTGAAATTCATGCAATAGCTCCGACGCGCAAGGTACCAACCAAATGCAATTACCGCCGATTATGTCGGTTTTTCGATTCACCGCCAGCGGGTGGATATTCTCACCTAGTCGACAAAGGTCACAATTTCCGTGGCCAAACGCCGCAAGGTAAACAAAAGGCCGGGCAAAGCGCCCGGCCGTTTGGATGAAGCACTGCAATTGCGGCTACTTCTTGGGCGACTCGCCGCCCGCTGGCGCGTTTTCGGCTGCCTTCGGCAGCGGAACCGGATTGTCCGCCAGCGTGCGCAGATAATCGATCACGTCGGCGCGCTGTCCCGGACGCGACAGCCCGGCGAAGGTCATCGCCGTTCCCGGGATATATTGGCGCGGATTTGCCAGAAACTTGTTGAGCTCGTCGAAGGTCCATTTTCCGCCTTTGGCCTTCATCGCGGCTGAGAAGTTGAAGCCGCGGCCTTCCCCGCGCTCGCTCCCGACAACATTCCAAAGATTGGGACCGACCCGGTTGGGGCCGCCCTTCTCAAACGTGTGGCAGGCCTGGCATTGCTTGGCCGTAGCCTGACCTTTTTCGACGGATGCACTCGCAAGCAATGTTTCAATCGGCTGCTCCGGCTCCTTGGCCGCGCCTGCCTTCTCGCCTTCGCCCGCTTCTTTGACTG
Source organism: Pseudolabrys sp. (assembly GCA_035310865.1). Classification (GTDB taxonomy): domain Bacteria; phylum Pseudomonadota; class Alphaproteobacteria; order Rhizobiales; family Xanthobacteraceae; genus Pseudolabrys. The sequence goes on from DATGDN010000005.1 coordinate 28,700, forward strand.
CTATGTTGTACCCCGGCTTGGCCGGTTTCTCGGGCGCGAAGATGGCACCGGCACCGATATTCAGTGCAAGCATGATGAGGCAGGTACCGAGGATTGCGCCAAGGATCTTGTTCAGTTCAAAGGAATTCATCGAAATACGGCTCCCGGGGCGGGACGTGATTGGTGCGGGGCGAATACCGCCAGGGGGCCCGGCGGCGGCGATGAGATACCGGTTTGCCTGGCCTCTGGCAACCCGTATAAGCGCCTGCGGCATTATCGTCACGTGTGGCCAAGCGTCCCGGCAGCCCCGATGCCCCATACAATCATCCTCATTCCAGCGCGGCTGGCCTCCACCCGCTTGCCCGGCAAGGCGCTGGCGGACCTGCGGGGCACACCGATGATCGTTCACGTGCTGCGCCGCGCGGAAGCCGCCAAGATCGGTGAAGTCGTGGTCGCAACCGACTCGGAGGCAATTGCCGCGGCAGTTGAGAAAGCCGGCGGGCGCGCAGTCATGACGCGCAGCGATCATGAGTCGGGGTCTGACCGAATCTACGAAGCGTTGGAGGCGCTCGATCCCGAGCGCCGTGTCGAGATTGTCGTAAATGTCCAAGGCGACCTGCCGACGATCGCGGCCGCCGACATTAAAGCAGCGATCAAGCCACTGGCTGATGCAAAGGTCGACATTGCCACACTCGCCGCGGTGATCGACGACCCCGGCGAACTGACCGATCCCAACGTCGTCAAGGTCTCGGGACCGGAAATCGCGCCATACCACCTTAAAGCCGACAGGTTCACACGTGAAAATGCAGTCGGTCCGGGCCCGCACTATCACCATATAGGCCTGTACGCCTATCGGCGTGCGGCGCTGGAGCGTTTTGTGCATCTGCCGCCATCGGCTGCCGAACGGCGCGAAAAGCTTGAGCAATTACGCGCGCTCGATGCCGGCATGCGCATAGACGTGATGATCGTAAAGAGCGTGCCACTCGGCGTCGATACGCCGGAAGATTTGGAAAAGGCGCGCAAGCTGCTCGGCGGTTGACTCAAGCTCAAAGGTCTGCGTACGAACCCGCAACAAGGTGGGACATGGCGAAGAAAAAGATCATTTTTCAGGGTGAGCCGGGGGCAAATTCGCACCTTGCCTGTCGTGAGGCCTATCCGGACCACGAAACGGTCCCCTGCCCCACCTTCGAAGATTGCTTTACGGCACTGGTCGCGGGCGATGTCGATCTCGGCATGATCCCAATTGAAAATTCGGTCGCCGGCCGGGTCGCCGATATTCATCATTTGATGCCGACCGCCGGGCTGCACATCATCGCTGAGTGGTTTCTGCCGATCCGCAATCAGCTGATGGCCACGAAAAACGCGAGCCTGAAAACAATAAAGACCGTACAGAGCCACGTGATGGCGCTCGGCCAGTGCCGAAATGTCATCCGCGAACTGAAACTAAAACCCGTCGTCGCCGCCGATACCGCCGGTTCGGCACGTGAAGTCGCGGAGGCCAAGGATCCCACGCGCGCGGCAATTGCTTCACGCCTCGCAGCTGAAATCTATGGCCTGAATATCCTGAGAGAAAATGTCGAGGACGAATCGCACTCGACAACGCGCTTCGTCGTGCTCTCGCGAGAGAAAAAATGGGCCAAGCCGGGCGCGGGCAAGGTCATTACAACGTTCGTGTTCAGAGTCCGTAACGTGCCCGCGGCGCTCTACAAGGCGCTCGGCGGATTTGCGACCAACGGCGTCAACATGACCAAGCTCGAGAGCTACATGGTCGGCGGAAATTTCTTCGCCACGCAATTCTACGCCGACGTCGAAGGACACCCGGATGACCGGGCGCTGGTTTTCGCGCTTGAAGAACTCGCCTTCTTCTCCAAGGAATTGACGGTGCTCGGCGTCTACCCCGCCCATCCGTTCCGCGAAACGTTCAAAGAAGAGAAGGACTAGGCGTCAAACGGCGACGCGGCCGAGGAACCCTTCGATGCCGTGCTGGAGACGGGTTGCAGCCTCCTCGACCGTTTCCGACGCCTCCAGCACTTTGCCCGCCGCGCTGCGCGTATCACCCACGGCCCGTGTTACCTCATCGAGCACGGAGACCATCCCCTTGGCACCCGTCGCGGCGCTCGCCACGTTGTGCGAAATTTCATCGGTCGCGCTGTCCTGCTGTTGCAATGATAGCGCCACCGCCGACGTATAGCCGTGGATTTCGCGCATCCGTTCGCTGTTGCGCCGGATCGCGTCGACCGCCACGCGCGTCGAATTTTGCACGGCTTCAATCTGGCCGGCGATTTGCTCAGTCGCTTTCGCGGTCTGAACCGCAAGCGATTTGACTTCCGATGCAACCACGGCAAAACCGCGCCCGGCTTCGCCCGCGCGCGCGCGGCTTCGATCGTGGCATTGAGCGCGAGAAGGTTTGTCTGTCCGGCGATATTCCGGATCAGGTTGACGACTTCTCCGATCTGCTGAACCGTATCGGTGAGCCGGGCCATGTGTTTGTTTGTCGTCTGCGCTTCCACAACCGAATGCGATGCGACCTCCGCGGCCCGACTTATTTGACCTCCGATTTCACCAATCGACGCGATAAGCTCTTCGGTGGCACCCGCCGCGGCGATCATGTTGGCGGACGCCTCGTTCGATGTCTGCACGGCACTGGCGGCACGATCTGAGGTAAAACCCGATGAATCTGACAGGGCGACGGCAATAGAATTCAGCGCCGCGCCGTCTCGATCGACACACGACGCCGCTCCTGCTCGGTCAGAGCAGCGCTTTTCCGCTCGGCGTGAATGCGCTCGGTGATGTCGTCGTGCGTGCCGATCCAGTACTGACCGTTCTTGATCGGCCGGTTGACCACCAGGACGGCGCGGCCGTCTGGTGTCTCGACGATGCGGTTCATCGCGGCGCCTTGGCGGACGGCTGTCATAATCTCCGCACGATACTTTTCGGGATCGATGCCCAGACTTCCGGTCGTGATGCGGTTTTTGATCAGGTCCGCAGCGTGCAGCCGGGCTTCACAACGTTCGCTGACAAACCATACATTTCGACATAGCGATCGTTGACGACAAGAACACGCTCGTGCGCGTCGAACAGAACGACGCCTTGCGTCATGTTATTGAGGACCATCGACAACAAGGCGCCATCACTGCGCCCGCCAATTCGTCGACGATGCCAAAAGAATGCAGTCGCCACCGCGGCAAGACCGATGGCTACGATGGCATTTGTCTGGAGGTTTTGTTCGGAAAGATAAGCCAAGCCCACCCGCCCCCAAAGGTCCGACTTTATAAGGCCGCAAGCTTTTATTAATTGTTAACCGGAAGCCGGCCGGTCATGAGGCCGCTGCCGCGTTTCCCTTTCGAAACGCCCGACAAACAGCGGCGAAAGATTGCGCAACCGGTCGAGACCGACGCGTCCGGAACGCGTCACATAACTCATGGCAAAGTCGATCGGCTCTAGCTGCATGTGCTCGGCAAAATGCTCGTACCAGGCTGCGCTGCCATTGGCGCCGGCCACGAGTTTTTCGAGGATGGGCCGCCGCACGGCTTCGTATCTCCGGAGGGCCGCCACGACATCATCTGGATGGCCGGCCAATGCCCTATCAAGGGCGATCGCATCTTCCATGGCGAGCCTAGTGCCCGAACCGATAGAGAAATGCGCGGTGTGCAATCCGTCGCCGACAAGCACACAATTTCGCACCGACCATTTTTCGTTGTGGACGATCGGGAACTGCCGCCATATCGAATTGTTCGACACCAGCGAATGCCCGTCCAGCGCGCGCGCGAATATGCGCTCACACAGCTGCCGGGAAGCCGCTTCATCCATCTGCGCAAAACCCGCACGTGCGAATGTGGACTCATCTGTCTCGACGATGAACGTGCTCAAGTCCGGCGCATACCGGTAATGGTGCGCGTTGAAAAAACCGAGGTCGGTCTGGATGAACGTCTGGGTCAGCGTCTCAAAGAGTTTGGTCGTACCGAACCATGCAAAACGATTGGTCAGAAGCCGAATGCGCGTACCGAATTCGCTCTCATGGGTACGTCGCACAAGCGAATTGACTCCGTCTGCTCCGACGATCAGATCGGCTTTGCCCAATTCGTCGAGGCTTCGAATCGTGCGCCGGTAGATCGGCGTTACGCCGACCGACCGCGCCCGTGACTGCAACAATTGCAGCAGGTTGAGACGGCCCACGGCGGCGAAACCAACGCCATCGATCACCACCCGTTCGTCAAGATGCACGATTGCAATGTCATTCCACGATTCCATGTGTGGAATGATTGCCGCGTAGGTTTCCTCGTCGTCTTCGCGAAGGAATTCCAACGCCTTGTCCGAAAATACCACGCCAAAACCGAAGGTCGCGTCGGGCGCGTTCTGCTCGACGACCGTGACGTCGGCGTCGGGCTGGCGCCGCTTGATCAGATACGCGAGGTAGAGGCCGGCGGGGCCGGCGCCGAGGATGACGATGCGCATGGCTTAGTGTCTCAGAGCACTCGTACCGGCGAAAGCGGCAACAACGCTCAGATCGTCTGATTGTACGCACCAACTTCCGGATGCGTGCGCAATACCCCGTCGACCGCCTGAAACATGTCGCGCATGCGCTGCTCGGATACCGGGCTTTCGACCACAACGACCAGCTCCGGCTTGTTGGAAGATGCGCGGACCAGTCCCCACGTGCCGTCCTCGACTGTCACGCGCACGCCGTTGACGGTCACCAGCTCGCGGATCGGCTGCCCGGCGACTTTCGTACCGTCCGCCTTGGCCGCCTCGAACTGTTTCACCACGGCGTCCACGACCGCGTATTTTTTCTCGTCGTCGCAATGCGGCGACATCGTCGGCGAGCCCCACGTCTTCGGCAACGCCTTACGCAGATCGGCCATGGTCTTTCCCGGATTGCGATCGAGCATGTCGCAAACCGCGAGCGCGAAAATCATTCCGTCGTCATAGCCGCGCCCGTACGGCTTGTTGAAGAAGAAATGCCCCGACTTCTCAAAACCGGCAATAGCACCAAGCTCGTTCACGCGCCGCTTGATGTAGGAGTGCCCCGTCTTCCAGTAGTCGACCTTTACGCCGTTTGCTTTCAGCACCGGGTCGGTAAGGAACAGTCCGGTCGATTTCACATCCACCACGAAGGTCGTGTTCCGGTGCAACGTCGACATGTCGCGCGCGAGCATCACTCCGACCTTGTCGGCAAATATCTCCTCGCCTTCGTTGTCGACCACGCCGCAGCGGTCCCCGTCGCCATCGAAGCCGAGTGCCACATCGGCGCGATTGACCAGTACCGCATCGCGCATCGCGTGCAGCATCTTCATATCTTCCGTATTGGGATTGTACCGCGGGAATGTATGATCGAGATTGCAGTCGAGCGGGACCACTTCGCAGCCGACTGCCTGCAGGATTCGCGGCGCAAATGCTCCGGCGGTGCCGTTACCACACGCGGCAACAACTTTCAGCTTTCGCTTGAGCTTCGGCCTCTTGGTGAGATCGGCAATGTACCGTTCGGGAAAATTCTCGACGAATTCATAGCTGCCGCCATCCCTGAATTCGAACTTCGCGCCGAGCACGATTTCCTTCAGGCGCTTCATCTCGACTGGGCCAAAAGTAAGCGGCCGGTTGGCCCCCATCTTCACGCCTGTCCAGCCGTTGTCATTGTGCGAGGCGGTGACCATGGCAACGCAGGGCACGTTGAGTTCGAACTGGGCAAAATAGGCCATCGGTGTAATCGCAAGGCCGATGTCGTGAACCTTGCACCCTGACGCCATCAAGCCGGAAACCAGCGCCATCTTCACCGATGATGAATAGCTGCGGAAATCGTGGCCGGTGACGATCTCCGGCTTCACGTTCAATTCGCGAATGAGCGTGCCGAGCCCAAGTCCGAGGGCCTGCACGCCCATCAGGTTGATTTCCTTTTCCAGAAGCCAGCGCGCGTCATATTCGCGAAAGCCGGTCGGCTTCACGAGTGGTGAAGATTCATAGGCATATGTATTTGGCGTCAGCGCGGGTTTCGGCGTCGGAAACATCAGGTCCTCAAAACAACAGGTGGGAGAATCCAATACCCTAACGCCGCAAAGCCGCAAAGCGCTCCTTCGGCATGCCAATTTGTCGGAAAACAGACATCCCGTCTTACTGTTCGAGGACTATGCGTCCATTGGCGTATTCGTAGCGCTTGAGGCGCGGCAGGAACGAAACACCGAGCAGGTTCTTTGCGAGGGCTTCGTCGGGAAGCACCATGGCCCGAACATCGTAGACAGTAATACCGCCGATATCGATGCGGTCGATCGTGGCACGTGCCGCCTTGATTTTCCCGTTGGCGGTGATGGCTGTAGAGGTGTAATCGCGCGGCTGTGGGCGAATTCCGACCAGTGCGGCGTCCGATTCGTGCAGCACCACGAGTGACGCACCGGTGTCAATGATGAAGTCGACGTGGCGGCCATCGATCCTAGCTTCGACCTGAAAGTGGCCCTGACGATCCGCCTCAAGCATCAGGCTGCGGCCGGACGTGCTCGGCTCGCGTGGGCTCGTATGCCGGCTGCACAATCGCAGCTTGCGGCGTCGGTTGCGTGACTGCTTTGTCGGCGTAGCGGGCAACGACCGCACCGACCACAACCAGGGCAACCGCAAAAAACATCAGCTGGCGCATGGCGAGACCCAAGAGCTCCGCCGCGACAATACTCGAGGAGGCCAAATGGGAGTTTAACGTAACAGGCGCGCCCATCTCGACTTTGCCAATGGTCAGCCGCCAGTTAGTTGATTGCAGACAATTGAAACCAATAGTCGCGGAATTACTGGCCCCGCGGCTTGGCGCGGCGCGTCGCCGGCGCGGTTAGCGGATCCTCCGGCCAGGGGTGCTTCGGATAACGACCTCGCAGGTCGGTCCTCACGTCCTTGTAGCTGCCCCGCCAGAAGCCGGGCAGATCGCGCGTGACCTGCACCGGCCGATGCGCGGGCGACAACAGCTCGATCAGCAAGGGCACGCGCCCTCCCGCGATCGTCGGGTGCACCGAAAGCCCGAACAGTTCCTGAACACGGATGGCAAGCTTCGGCCCCTCCGCCGCCTCGTAGTCTATCGGCACATGCGAGCCGGAAGGCGCCGTGAAATGAGTAGGCGCCTCGGTGTCGACACGCTTGCGTAAATTCCAGGGGATCAACGCGTCGAGCGCGCCGGCAAGATCATCCGCACCGATTTGCGACAATGCAGTCTTGCCGCCGAGAAATGGAGCCAGCCATTCTGCCGTTATCCGTGCCAGGGCGGCGTCAGAGAGGTCAGGCCAGTCATCGCCTTCGGCCCTGCGCAGGAAATTCACGCGGTCGCGAAATTGCAGCTGCGACTTGCTCCACGGCAACCTGTCGAGTCCCAATCCGGCGATGCCGCCAGCGAGCAAATTCGCACTCTCGGTGCCCGTCGTGACCGGTCGCGTCTGTTCGCTCAAGATCAGCGCGCCGAGCTTTTTGCTTTGGCGCGAGCGAAGCGAAGCAGAGGCGGCCTCGAATACCGTCGTCTCGCGTTCCTCGATTTGACCGGCAAAGCGTCTTTCAATCTCAGCAAGCGTTATTGGTGCCGCCAGGACGATACGACTCGCGGCCGCCGCGCCTGTGAGTTCGGCCACCGCCAGATAAGGCTCGCGCGCGAGCGGCGATGCCGGGTCGACATTGCCGCCGCGGCCGTTGGCGAGCAGGAAGCCACCGCTATCGCCGCCGCGATTCTTTGCGACGCGGTCGGGATAGGCCAGTGCCAGCAGTGAGCCAGGTGAATGTCCGCCGTTTCCTGTCTTGAAGCCGGTCGTTTCAGCCCACCGCCTCACCATCGCCCGCGCATCCTCAGCCCGGCGCGAACGATCGCGGCGAAAATTATCCAGCCGATGACGTAAATCGACGTCATCACCCCCGAGACCCCGTTCGGTAACGATAGCGGCGACGTTGGCAGCCAATTCGCCGGCGCCTTCAGCAGCCGCATCCGCAACCATGCGCGCGAGCCGCGGCGGTAACGGGAGCGCGCGCAATTTGCGTCCTTCTTCGGTGATACGGCCGTCGCGATCGATCGCGCCGAGGTCGGCAAGCAGCGCTCTGGCCTCGGCAAGCGCGGCCAGTGGAGGCGCATCAAGGAATGCAAGCTTCGCCGGGTTGCTTGTACCCCATTGCGCCAGGTCGAGCACGAATGACGACAGATCCGCGGACAGGATTTCGGGACGCGTATAGGCCTCAAGTGATGCCGTCTGTGCCTCGTCCCACAACCGGTAACAAACGCCCGGCTCGGTACGCCCTGCGCGGCCGCGGCGCTGATCGGCGGCGGCGCGCGACACCCGCACGGTTTCAAGCCTTGTTATGCCGACATCGGGCTCATAGCGCGGCACCCGCGACAGCCCGCTGTCGATGACAACGCGCACGCCCTCGATGGTGAGCGAGGTTTCGGCAATCGATGTTGCCAGCACCACTTTGCGCCGGCCCGGCGGTGCAGGAGAAATTGCCCGATCCTGCTCGCGCGCGTCGAGCGCACCATAAAGAGCGACAATGTCGGTGTCGGGATTTCTGATGCGCTCGCTCAGCAACGTTTCGGTGCGGCGGATTTCACCGGCACCTGGCAGAAACACAAGAAGCGACCCCGTATCGGCTCGTAGCGCGCGCTCGACCGCCTCTACGACCTGCCGCTCAATCGGCGCCCGGCTGTCACGGACGAGATAACGCGTCTCGACCGGAAATGCGCGGCCCTCGCTTTCGATCACGCGCGCATTGCCAAGGAGAGCTCCCACTCGCGCTCCGTCGAGCGTGGCCGACATCACCAGCAACCTGAGGTCCTCCCGCAATCCCTGCTGCGCATCCCGCGCGAGCGCCAGTCCAAGATCTGCGTCGAGCGACCGCTCATGAAATTCGTCGAACAGCACCGCAGCGACACCCTTGAGCGAAGGGTCATCGAGCACAAGCCGCGTGAAGATGCCTTCGGTAATAACTTCGATGCGGGTGCGTTCGGTAACCTTCGAGCCGAAACGCACGCGCAGACCGACGGTATCGCCGACCTGTTCGGCCAGCGTCGCCGCCATACGCGCGGCAGCAGCACGCGCCGCAAGCCGACGCGGTTCCAGCACAAGAATTTTCTTATCGATCGCCCAAGGCTCGTCGAGCAGGACCAGTGGAACGCGTGTCGTCTTCCCCGCGCCTGGTGGAGCAACCAGCACGGCAGTGTTTTGATCGGACAACGCGGCGCGCAGATCCGGCAGCGCAACGTCGATTGGAAGAGACGTATCGAATTTTTGTGCCACGGCTGTTGCCTGTCGCCACCCGCGTAAGCGGGTGGTCCAGTAACACAAACATCGGTTCTATTGTGAAACCAGGCGTTAGAGGGTCCCCCGCCTTTGCGGGGGACGACGACTTCTATCGATAGGCAGGCCGGCCAACATTTTAGTCCCTTCCCCGCCCCACACCTTCATAGACGAAACCGCGGCGGCCCATTTCATCGGGCCGGTAAACATTGCGGAGGTCAACGAGCACCGGCTGTTCCATCACGGCCTTCAGCCGT
>DATGDN010000006.1:0-4886 GCA_035310865.1 Pseudolabrys sp.
GGCGGCCGTGTCACGGTGCCAAAGGGATTGAAGCTCGGCGCCAACCGCAGGCTGGCCGGCGAGGATGTTCCTGCCGGCGCCGCCGTTTTGACGGCAGGCACGGTGCTAGAAGCGCAGCACATTGCGCTGGCGGCTGCGCTCGGATTGACCGAAGTCGCTGTTCGCCGCCGGCTCAAAGTTGCAATTTTTTCCACCGGAGATGAAATCGTTGAGCCCGGTGCGGCACGCGGGGCCGCAGCGGTTTTCGATTCAAACCGCACTCTGCTGATGGAACTGCTCGAACGGCTCGGTGCGATCGTCACCGATCTCGGCATCATGGCCGACAATCCGCAGAAGCTTTCGGCCAAGCTGCGTCAGGCGGCCGCGGGCCATGATCTCATCGTCACATCGGGCGGTGTTTCGACGGGTGAAGCCGATTTTGTGCGCAAGGCGGTCGAGAGCGTCGGCAATCTCGTTTTCTGGCGCGTCGCGATCAAGCCGGGCAGGCCGGTCGCGCTCGGCGTGATACCGGCCGCATCAGGGCAGGGTGCTGCATTCGTCGGCCTGCCGGGCAATCCGGTGGCGGTCTTCGTGACTTTCGTACGTGTGGTGAAGCCGCTGCTGCGCCGGCTGTCGGGCGCAAGGCCTGACAGGCTTATGCCGCTGCCGGTACGTGCTGCCTTCTCCTACAAGAAAAAGAAGGACCGCCGCGAATATGTCCGCGTGGCGCTCAAACGCGCGGCCGATGGCGAAGTCGAGGCGGTCAAGCACCCGCAGGATGGCGCTGGAATTCTCACGTCGCTGACGGAGACCGACGGGTTGCTGGAATTCCCGGAGGACGTGACAACGATCGAGCCTGGCGCCCGCGTTGGCTTCCTGTCCTACGCGGCGTTGATGGGGTAGCGGCTGGCACTTGCGCTATGCGCCGAAGTGCACCCCGGTCGAGCTACTGAAGGCTTTCTCCGCCGAGTCCGGCACGCTGTTGAGCGCTACGCCCCCGATAACGGCGATGATGACGGCCGCCACGCAGGCCATGATGAATGCTTTCATCGAACAAATCCTCCCAAACCCATAGCTTCTAACTATACCAAATATGGACGCACTGCAGGCGCGGTCAAGAATCAAGTAGAGGCGATGCTAGCTATGCTGCAACGCAATGCGCGCGGCGCGGGCGGCGTCTTCCGGCGTGTTGACGTTGAAAAACGGATCGATCGGCTGGTCCGGCCAATCGGCGATGGCGACACCGTGCCGCGCGGTCCACACCTCGATCTTGCGCATGTCCTCCTCGACCAGCGCCTTGCGCAGATCTTCACGTAACGCCAGCGGCCACAAGCCAACCACGGGATGGCGCCATTGACCGGAACGCGCGCAGGCAAGCGGCACGCCTGCTCCCATTTTGCGCCGTGCCTGGTGCAGGCGTTCAACGAGATCGTCGGGCAGGAACGGGCAGTCGCCCGGAACGCTGACGATCCACTCGATCCCGCTCTTCTGTTTGGCCAGCCAGTCGAGGCCGGCGAGAATCCCCGCCAATGGCCCAGCGAAATCCGGCACCGAATCGGCGACCACAGCCAGGCCCGTGTCGGCAAAGCGTTTGGGTTCGCCATTGGCATTAATGATGATGCCTGTGCACTGCGCGGACAGTGTCGCCAATACGCGGTCAAGGATCGACGCGCCGCCGATCTCAATGCGCGCCTTGTCGCCGCCGCCCATGCGTCGCGCGAGCCCACCTGCAAGTACGAGACCGAGAGTTGGCGGATAGTTAGTCGTCATGCACCGCCGCTTTGCGCCGATGCTTGGCGCTTTCTTCCTCAACAAAGTCCAGGTCCTGATCGAACACGATGCGCTCCTCGCCGGCGAGTGCAACAAAGCGCTTCCCGCGCGCACGCCCGACCAGTGTCAAATTTGCTTTCCGCGCCAATTCGACACCCCAAGCGGTAAAGCCAGAGCGCGAAATCAAAATCGGTATGCCCATGCGCACGGTCTTGATCACCATCTCGGAAGTGAGGCGCCCGGTCGTGTAGAAGATCTTGTCCGCCGCGGGCACTTTTTCTCTGAACATCCAGCCGGCAATCTTGTCCACCGCGTTGTGACGCCCGACATCTTCCATATAAACCAGCGGCTCGTCGCGCTGCGCCAGTACGCAGCCATGAATGGCGCCAGCCTCGAGGTAAAGCGACGGCGTCGTGTTGATCTTGTGCGTGAGTGCGTAGAGCCATGAGGTGCGCAGCTCCGCTTGCGGCATGGAGACGTTCTCCAAGGCTTCCATCAGGTCGCCAAAAACGGTCCCTTGTGCGCAGCCGGATGTCTGCACTTTCTTTTTCAGCTTTTTCTCGTAGTTGGTCTTGCGCGTGGTGCGCACGACCACCACCGACAGCTCTTCGTCGTAATCCACTCCGGTGACCACATCGTCCGGCTTCAACATGTTCTGGTTGAGCAGGTAGCCGATCGCCAGATATTCCGGGTAGTCGCCGATTGTCATGGCGGTGACGATTTCCTGGCTGTTGAGAAAAATCGTCAGCGCGCGCTCGACAGTGACGGACGTGTCGATTCGGGCCCCCGTCTGGTCGACGCCCGTGACGCGCTCGGTCAGCCGCGGGTCGAGTGGATTAGGCCTGATGATGTAGCTGTCGCCGTCTTTGCTCATGCGGTCACTATAACAGATATTTTGGCACAGCATGAAAACTGCCCATCTTAGGTGGGCAGCGGTGCTCGTTTTGTCCATGCCTCGCGCGATGAAATGACGAAGACCGTTTCCAAGCGGCGCGCCCTGGACATAGACTACGCGCCGACGAAAAAGCCATCCCGGGAGATACAAATCATGCTTCGCGCGACCAAAGATATCATGCTGCCGACCACCATCACCGGCTCGCTGCCGCGGCCGAGCTGGTATACGCAAAATCTCGGATCGCGCAGCTTCCTCGATGCGATGGTGAACAATCAATTCCGCGAGCAATATGTCGATGCGGTTTCGGTGTATCTGCACGAACAGGAGGTTGCCGGGCTCGATATCGTCACCGACGGCGATGCACATTTCGATTCCGACGTCGGCGGCCAGAGCTGGACCAACTATCCCCCGCGCCATATGGGCGGGTTTGACAAGGATCCGCAGCCGACGCCGGCCGGAAAGGGCGGACTCGGATTTCCGCCCGGTCACATTCTGCACGACTATCTTGAATCACGCGTGATGCCCGGAATTACGGGCCCGGTGACGCGGGGCGAACTGCAATATGCGGCAATGTTCAAGGTGGCGCAGCGCATGACCAAAAAGCCGGTCAAGTTTGGCACCATCGGACCCGAGCTGGTCGCGTTCGCGGTGCAGGACAGGCACTACAAGTCATTGAAGGACCGCATTCTCGCCATCACCGATGCGATGAACGCCGAGCTGCACGATCTCGCCGATGCCGGCTGCCCGGTGATCCAGTTCGAGGAGCCGCAGATACACCTCCTGGCCGTGCGCAACATCGTGGACGACATCATCAATCCGGCTTTCAGCGTTGAAGTATTCAACCGGACCGTGAAGGGTCTGCGGGCGAAAACCGAAGTTTGGTGCCATACCTGCTGGGGCAATCCTTCTCAGCAGCGCATGTTCAAGGAAGTGCAGAGCTACAAGAATGCACTCGAGATGCTCAACAAAGTCGATGCCGACGTGATCACCTTCGAATCGGTCAGTGCCGGCGGGATGGATCTCGAAGCCTTCGGCAAGACCATTACTGACAAGAAAATTTGTATCGGCGTCATCGATCACCATTCGCTCCAGGTCGAGCGGCCCGACGAAATCGCAGACCATATCCGCCGCGCGCTCAAGTACATCCCTGCGGAGCGGCTGGTGATTTCGTCCGACTGCGGCATGGGCCGCGAAGGCATGAGCCGCCGCCACGCCTATTACAAGATCGTATCGCTGGTGCTCGGCACCAACATGGTGCGCAAGGAGCTGGGCCTGCCGCAGGCCGAATGCCTTGCGGCCGATCCCCGCTATTCGCTGGTCGTGTCGGCGAAATAGACGAGAGGCAGCCTTCGGGGGTCTCCTCTCGCCTAGTTTTTTTGTTAACCGACAGGACGATCCCGTGAACTTTTAGGATAGCACCGTCCGTCAAAAATGCCGTGCACGCATCGTGCGGTGGCCGGGGTGAGCGAGCCCAGTCTTGGCCACTGCGGATTTTGTGTCTGCAGGTGCGATCCTGCCGGCAAGAGGAGTAGCTGATATAATTATATTGAAGGGGTCGCCATCGTCGCCCAAGTGATTGCATGCCCACATCGCCGCCTGCGTGCGGTTATGCAGTCTAAGCTTGCGCAGAATAGCCTTGATATGGACCCTCTATCATCCAGTCCCCGCATTGCGCGCAAGCCTAAGCTGGAGTCATTCCATCCCGTAGCGGCTAAAAATGAATACTACCTTTCCATAATGCTCAAATCGGCTTGATGTTGGGGCGGCGTTAATGCGACCGAGGGGGTAAGGGCCGTATCCACGAGGTCGTGCTTTGCTTGCAACGCTTGCGGTTGATCAATTACGTCACGAGTTCCCAGCCGGTCCAAAGCATCCAGTCACTGCCGAATGTTGGATCCACCGCTGCCAAATACGGACTCATAGTGACAGATATGCTTCGGGACGCTCGCTGTTGACCACCAAGCGCTATCTTTCTTGGAGACCGCTGCTCTTGGGAATCTGGCTGATCAGGAACCCGAGGGTTACCGCTGTCTGGTCATGCGCGAGGGGTGTTCGTTTATCTATTCGCGAGGGGTGTTCGATTATCTATTCCAACTCCTCGAAGTTTTCAGGCACAGCTTCCACGAAATCTGAAAAGGACGGAGCTGGATGCCCCCGGCGGCGACAGCCGCCGTTCGGCTGCGGTGACGGCAGAATAGGCCCTTAATATCAGGGATAACCCGGCAAAACCTGCCGCCAGTCG
>DATGDN010000007.1:0-11086 GCA_035310865.1 Pseudolabrys sp.
TAGGCAGCCCTGTAAGCTTGTCCTCATCGGCCGCACGGGCGGCTTCCGCTTCCCGCGCCGCGAGCGCGCGTCGCGCGCGCTTAAGCTGCCAAAGCGACAATGCGGCAATGCCGAACAGAACGACCGCGATGGCGCGAAGAAGGATGCGAACCACCCCACGACTTGCGCCATCGGGCGAAAGTCCATCACAGGCTGCAATTCGCGGTCGCGTGTGCGTTTCGAACTTTAGATTTTTCAGGCCTGGGATGTATTCTGCCATCCGCAGCAGACGCGGATCAACTGCGCCTGATCGTTCGAGCGGCTGACGAAATTCTGCGATCGTGTTGCGCAGTGCGGCGTGCTGCCCGCGCAATAGTTGTTCGTCACTCTGTCGTGCCGAACCGTAGCCCGTGATCGCGATCGCAAGCATCCCCACCACGGCAAGAGCCGTGAAAACGGCGATCAACCGCGAAGCCGCCAGGATCCATTTTGCTGGCGTAGGTGATGTGCCCGTGACCTCGGATGGTGCGCTTTGACGATTTGCCCAGCCCGGCAGCCAGCGACCAGGACGCAAGCGCGCTGCGCCAGTATTGACCTCGCGCACCGGGGTGCTCCCAGCCTGCGATGCGGCGTGGGGTATAGGGTTACGGTGCGGCCTTTAAGCGTTGGTCAGCAAATAAGGTGAACAAGTCGTAACTTACGTCGGGAGGACCTCACCGGAGGCCGAACCAGAACGTGGCGATGCCCAGGAATGAGAAAAATCCGACGACATCTGTCACCGTGGTGACGAAGGGCGTTGAAGCCACCGCCGGATCGATCTTGAGTCTATGCAGGGCCAGCGGAATGAGAATTCCGCCAAGCGCGGCTGCGACCAGATTGCAGATCATGGCAAGGCCGATGACCAGGCCGAGCCCCGGCACCTTAAACCACACGTAAGCCGCCGCACCCGTGATAACCGCGAAGGCGACACCGTTAAACAGACCCACCATAAGCTCGCGCATGATCACGCGCCAGGCATTGGTGTCGCTCAAGTCGCGCGTGGCAAGCGCACGCACAGCGACTGTCATTGTCTGCGTGGTGGCGTTGCCACCCTGGCTCGCAACGATCGGCGCCAATACGGCCAAGGCAACCATTTTTTGCAATTGACCTTCGAACAGCCCGAGAACGGAAGATGCGAGAAACGCGGTTGCGAGGTTGACCAACAGCCAGCTGAAACGGCCGCGCGCGATAGTCCAGACCGAATCCGACAATTCTTCATCGCGGATAACGCCGCCGAGCGCCTTGATGTCTTCTTCAGCCTCCGCTTCGATGACGTCGGCAACGTCGTCGAAGGTGATGATACCGACCAGCCGGTCATCGGCATCGACCACCGGTGCGGCCACCAGGTCGTAGCGTTGAAACAACCGCGCCACCTCTTCCTGATCTTCGTCGGCGCGTACCCGATGGCGCTCCGGCTCCATCAGATCGGAGACCGGCACCGGCCGCTTGCTGCGCAACAATCGGTCAAGCGGGACCGCACCGCGAAAGCGGCGGCTTTCGTCGGTCACATAAAGCTCGAAGAAACGGTCGGGTAACTCCAGAGTTTCACGCATATACTCGATTGCCTGACCGACGTTCCATTCCGGCGGCACGGCAATGAATTCCGTCTGCATCCGCCGGCCGGCCGACTCTTCCGGATAGTCCAGGCTGCGTGCCAGCGAGGCGCGATCCGGTTGCGGCAGCTGCTCGAGGATCTCGGCCTGCTCCTCTTTCGGCAGATCCTCGAGGATCGCAACCGCGTCGTCGGATTCCAGTTCGCTGACGCCTTTTGCGACGGCGTGAGGCGGCAGCTCGTCGAGGATTTCATCGCGTACCGCATCATCCACTTCCGTGAGTGCGGTGAAATCGAAGTCGATGCCCAGCAATTCGACAAGGCGTGACCGCTGCTCCGGCGGAAGCGCCTCGATCAGTTCGCCCATATCGGATTCGTGCAAATCGCCAACAAGCGCCCGCAACCCCGGCACGTCCGCCGTCTCGATCTTGCGCCCGACGCCTTTGACGAAGGTCTTGCGGATGGAGCCGTCTTTGTTGCGCGGCAGCTGCGCAGCCTCGGTACCGCTGGTCTGTTCCTGGTCGAGCATGTCAAAAGCCTGCCAGCAAAGTCTGAAAACGCGATGCTTGTACGCCCTTCCCCAAGCACCGGGCAAATGATTAGCGTGTGAATCAATTGCTCAAGACGCCCGGCGGTTGCCAGCCGCTGCCGCAATCGGACGAATCATGACCCGCATCGTTTTGGTGATCGCGACCTTCCTGCCCATCACCGCGTCGGCCGCGTCTTGCCCCGGCAACCCGCAAGCGCTTGGGACCGAACGGATCATCGAAGTCGACGCCAAATCGACGCCACGGGTCGGGCGCAAGCAATTTCCATCGACGCTGCCGCTGAACGCGAAGGAACTGGTCCTCACGTTTGACGACGGCCCGTGGCCGGGCACTACGTCCAAAGTCCTGGATGCGCTCAAGGCGGAATGCGTGCGCGCCACATTCTTCCTTCTGGGACGAAACGCGGCCGCACACCCGCAGCTCGCCAGGCGCGCCTTGAGCGAAGGCCACACCCTTGGCCATCACAGTTACTCGCACCCACTCCTCAGCCACATGTCATTGAAGAGAGCGGAGGCGGAGATCGGCCGAGGTATCGCGGCGGACGAAATGGCGGTTTATGGCCAGGGGCACCCGGCTCCGGTGACGCCATTTTTCCGGATTCCCGGATTTGCAGCAAACCAGGCTTTGCTCGACCGCTTGAGCGAGCGCGGCCTGGTGGTGTTTGGCGCCGATGTCTGGGCGAGCGACTGGCTTTCCATGACACCTGAACAAGAGCTGCGTTTGATCCTGTCCCGCATCGAGCACATCAGACGCGGGATCGTACTTTTTCACGATACCAAATCGCAGACCACCAGAATGCTGCCGGCATTCCTGCATGAGCTTAAACGCCGCGGCTATAGCATTGTGCATGTCATTCCCGCCAATTCCGGAAGCAAATCACAGTAAAAGCGTCGCCTATTTACCGCACCACAGGAAAAATCATTGGAATAAGCCCGAAGCGCATTCACACCGCGTAATCATCCGTTAATGTCGCGCGCCATAATGTCGGACGCCTCCGGTTCGAGGTGGACGGCGCGAGGTCGGGGGGCCTGATGCGCAGCGTAGTGGTCTTAGTTTTTTGTATTTTTGCGAGCGTTGCCGCATCCGCCGCTGAGCCGTGTCCCGGCAATCCGGATGCCCTCGGCACCAGCCGAATTCTGGCCATCAGTCCGGGCGAATTCGCCCGCATCGGCAGCATGCAGTACACCCAGAAGCTGCCACTCGATGATCATGAGGTCGTCATCACTTTCGACGATGGCCCGATCCCGCCTTACACCAACGTCGTTCTCGACACCTTGGCTTCGCAATGCGTGAAGGCCACCTATTTCCTCGTTGGCGAAATGGCCCGGGCCTATCCATCCATTGTCCGGCGTATCTACAATGCCGGGCATACCATCGGCACCCACAGCCAGAACCACCCTTTCGCCTTCCAGCGTTTGACCGTGCAAAATGCCGAACGTCAGGTCGAGAGCGGCATTGAATCGGTCGACGCAGCGCTGGGCGATCCGAAGGCCCTTTCACCATTCTTCCGAATTCCAGGTCTGGGCAGGACCGGCGCCCTAGAGAGTTATCTTGCCTCAAAGTCCTTGGTGACCTGGAGTGCGGACGTGGTTGCCGACGACTGGAAGCACATTGGTGCGCGTGAGATTGTCCGCCGTGCAATGCGGCGGCTGGAGGAAAAGGGCCGAGGCATTCTGTTGTTGCACGACATCCACCCGGCCACCGCGCTGGCTCTTCCCCTCCTGCTCAAGGAACTGAAGGGGCACGGATATCGGGTGGTACAGGTCGTCGCGGCCGGCGAACACCCACAATCGGTGCCCGAATTGTCGGCCTCCCCGGACGTCAACAAAGAGGGTTGGCCTCGGGTCGTGAAATCCGGCGAAAGCCGCGAGACGCCAACCAAAGTCGCGCTGCGGCATCGCGTCAAAAAGGTCATCAGCGGAAAGCGCCGGAGGCCGGCAGTGGCTGACCTGCACGAATCCAGCCGCGGCTTCTTTACCAACAGCGCACAGCAAAATCAGTTCTAGCTTTGGCGACGCTTACCCCGCCCTGTTCGCAGGGGGGCGCCGCGCCCGATTTTGCGTTGCCGTGAAACTCGTCGGCCTTCACGGAACGTGAGGGCGCAAAAGACGCCATAGTGATCGGAAACAAGATCAAGCTTGTTCCTGCCATCGAAAACAACGGCGCAGGCTTTTGACGTCAATTCGGGGCTGGCAAAAATGTAATCAATTCTTGCATCCACCGTCCAAACCGGATCCACATAACGGTTCTCTTTGCATGAATACGTGATTCCGGGACTGCCAGGGTTACATTCTGCATAGGCATCGCGGAAATTTTCGCCGCTATTCAGGACCGTGCGCACCGCCGGTGACTCTCCAACATCGTTGAAATCTCCGCACAGCAATTTCGCGATTTTACGACCGGTCGGGCGGTAACGTTTGATAGCAGCCATGACCGCTCCGGCCTGGACCGTTCTTTCGCGAACCATTTCTGGTGGATACGCGAGGTGCGTATTTGCGACCACAACAGGCCGCTTCTCGATCGACAATTCCACCAGTAGTGCTTGCCGTGGTGCATCGCCTGGAAATTCAGGCAAACGTGTGCTGCGGGATCGAACGATCCGATATCGGGATATCGTTGCTAGGCCATTTCTTTCTACGACGTTTGGGAGGCCGCACATTTCCGCAACCAGTTCGGACTGATTGCGGGCCGACTTCGGGTCACGAAAGACCTCTTGCAGGCAAACAATATCGGGGCGGAGTGCCTTCAGTCCTTTCTCAAGCGCACGGTATCGCGGCTCAAGCGGCTCATTGATATTCCACAGATTCAGGGTCAAGACGCTGAAGGTCACCACGTCTTCTCCAATTGAAAATTCTGCCGCCAGCGAGGCCTTCGGTGCTTGACGATATGGACTTCGGATTGCAGCATTTAGGCCTATCGGCGTCGGGAGCAGCGCGCAATGCATCGCATCATGGTCGCCACCGACGGTTCATCCCGAGCAAATCGTGCCGTCGATGCAGCCGCGCGGCTCGCCAAGGCTACGAAAACCACCCTGATTATCTTGACGGTTGGCGGACATGATATCAGTGGCAAGGAATTGCGACGACTGGCGCTCGTCGGAGGTGATCTCAGTAAGACGTTGACGACGATGGCAGATCAGGTTCTCGCCAAAGCCAAAAACCGCGCCCAGCGTCTTGGGGTTAGTGACATCAAACTACAAACTGCGTGGGGCGATCCGGCCGAAACGATTATCGATGCCGTCCGCCGGGGAAAAACCGACATCCTTGTTGTCGGCAGACGAGGCCGCGGGCAGCTTTCCGGTCTCCTCCTTGGCAGCACTTCCCAAAAACTCTCAAACTTGGCGCCGTGTATCGTAATGATTGTTCCATAGATACCGCCGTTAAGTTTCACCCTTGTATGGGTCGGCCGCGCGACTAGTATCCCCGCGGTTCGCGGCATGAGCATTGAACATGCGACCTTTTCGTCAAATTACGCAAATTCTTGATGAGACCCAGTTGCTGCGGCGATTCTGGCAATCGGCCTCACATTTTTGGCGCCAGGAAAAGTTGAAGGTCGGAGGCCTTACTCTCTTCCTTCTTGTTGTCGTGCTGCTGCAGCTCTTGTTGCAGGTCGCACTCAATCTCTGGAACCGCAACTTTTTCGATGCACTCGAGCGCAGGGACGCTCACGCGCTCTGGCTACAGGCGCAGATCTTCCTCCCACTTGCTGCCGCCAGTATTTTTCTTGCCGCCACATCGGTATGGGGTCGAATGACGGCGCAGCGCAGCTGGCGAGAAGCATTAACCCGCCACGTCATTCAGAAATGGCTTGAACGGGATCGATATCGCCGTCTCAATCATCATGTGATCAAAGGCTCGGAAAATCCTGAGTACCGCGTTGCAGTCGACATCCGCATCGCCACTGATGCGCCAATCGATCTGACGCTCGCTTTTATTTCATCGATATTGACCGCACTCACCTTTTTCGGGGTCCTCTGGTCAGTCGGCGGGAGCATCGACATCACCGTGCTCGGCCAGGCAGTCACGATTCCCGGCTATCTTGTTTTTGGTGTCATTATTTATTCGAGCACCGTTTCTGCCCTTATGGTCGTCTTTGGTCATCATCTAGCGAGCGTTATCGAGCGATCGAACCAGGCCGAAGCGGAATTTCGCGCGGCAGGCGACGCATTTCGCCAAGAACCCGAGCATGAAGCGGCAAAGGCGACCGATACGGACAGGCGGCAGATATTGCAACTTAAGCTGCAGGCCGTCTTGCTATGGTGGCGGGAGTTTTGTTGGCAGCTTGTTCGGACCACACTGGTCTCGCATGGCAACTTTCTTTTCGCGCCCGTAGTAGCCTGGTTCCTGTGCGTGCCAAAATATCTCAGCGGCGCCATGACATTGGGCGAGCTTACGCAATCGGCCGCCGCATTTGTCGTCGTGCAAGGAGCGTTCAATTGGCTCGTTGACAACTATCAGCGCCTGGCAGACTGGCAATCTTCGGCGCACCGCGTTGCAACTTTGCTCGTTGCACTCGATGAACTCGAAGCAAAAGAGCAGGCCGTAGGCAAGCCAGCTGCAAAATCCTAACCTTCAGCTCTGCTCTGCGCGGCCTTGATCAGGCCGCTATACCAATCGAACGATGCCTTTGGAATCCGTCGTTGCGTGGGATAGTCGACGTAAGTTAGCCCGAAGCGCACACTATAGCCGGCATCCCATTCGAAATTATCAAGCAGCGACCAAACAAAATAACCGCGGACGTCGGCCCCGGCCGAAACCGCGGCGTTCATCGCCCCGATATATGCGCGCAGATAATCAACCCGCGCGGTATCAATGACCGTGCCGCCCTCATCCGGCTTGTCGTCTCCGCCGAGACCGTTTTCGAGCACGTAGATTGGCAAGCGATAGCGGGTGGCAACGTCCAGCAGCGCATCGCGAAACGAATTCGGTATGATCGGCCAGCCAACTGGCGTAACGGGAATTTCCGGTGGCTTGTCGCCAAAGCCAAAGCCCGTAACAGCATTCGCATCGGTCTTCGTAAAAACCGGGCTGTAGTGATTGAACCCAAACCAGTCGACTGGACGGCAGATGCGGGCGAGATCCCCTGCTTCCATAAAGGGCTCGACTGCCGCCCGCAGGATTTCTGGATAGACACCAAGGCATTGGGGGTCGGGAAACGCCTTGTTCCAATACGCGTCACAGCGGCGGGCCGCCTCTCCGTCCAGCGGCGACGATGGCAGACACGGCTGGTAATTGTGGATCGCCCCGATCGAACTATCGCTTACAGACGAGCGAATAATATCGACTGCCGTGCCATGAGCGAGATTCACGTAATGGATAGCTTTGTGCAGCGTTTCACCGCTCGATGTGGCGAGCTTGCCGGCGCCAAACCCCAGCCCGAATAAAGTGAAAATCGACGGCTCATTGAAAGTGGCGAAGCGTTTGACCCGGTCGCCATATCGCTTCGCCACAAGCGCAGCGTAGTTGCCGAACCATTCGATGCAGTCCCGCGTCGCCCAGCCGCCGAGATCGTCAAGCGCCTGCGGCAAGTCCCAATGATAGAGGCAAAGCCACGGTTCGATCTCTGCCGCGAGCAAGGCGTCAATGAGCCGGTCATAAAATTCCAATCCCGGCTCATTCGCCTGTCCGCGGCCCTGCGGGAGCACTCGCGGCCAAGCCACGGAAAAACGATACGCTTGAACACCGAGCCTCTGCATGAGTGCGATGTCCTCGAGGTACCGGTGATAGTGATCGCACGTGACGTCGCCGGTATCACGGTTTGCAACCTCGCCTTTGTGTCCGTGCGTATCCCAGACACTCAAACCTCGGCCGTCCTCACGCGCGGCCCCCTCGATCTGAAAGCTCGAGGTCGACACGCCCCAGATGAAATTTCGTGACAGGTGGTCAATCTCCGGATAGTCGCCTTGACGGGCTGGCGCGGCCGAATTCCCTGCTCCACTGCCTGGAACCAACATCGCCTCCTGGTGCCGTACTCGCCAATAAGCTAGCGCAGGCGAGCACTTTATTGCGACAAATCAATACACTGGTGGGGAAAACCGGCAATCTGCTGCGCGATAAATCCGGGTTACCGATGCGGGCTCAAGTGCCAAGGACCAAATGGGGTGGCGTTGCGGACGGCCGATTCCGACCGAGCCAATATTTTCGGCTTGGCAAGGATAGTCAAAGTTTCTGGCTGGTCGATCCCGATGGCGGACGTTTCCTGTCGAAGGCCGTCAACACCGTGCGCTTTGATCAGGACGAAATTCAAAACAGCAGCCGTATTCCCTATGCGGAGGCTTGCCAACGCAAATACGGCGGCCAAGCTGCTTGGCGCATCGCGGCGGGCAGACGCCTTACAAGCTGGGGCTTTAACACGCTCGGATGCTGGTCCGATGAAGCCGTCGCGGCCGCGGCGCAGCCGCTCCGGCTGGCGTTGACACCGAACCTCGATCTCGGGATGTCCTTTGCCTGGCGGAAGAACAACGACAGTCCCGCGGGACCCCAAC
The DNA here is from genome assembly GCA_035310865.1 of Pseudolabrys sp. Lineage (GTDB taxonomy): Bacteria > Pseudomonadota > Alphaproteobacteria > Rhizobiales > Xanthobacteraceae > Pseudolabrys. Next base: position 8,603 of record DATGDN010000007.1, read on the forward strand.
AAGACTTCCCTGACGTCTTCGATCCGGATTTCGACAGCCACATCCGCCACGCGGCATCAGAGCTGTGTGCTGACCGGTGCAATGATCAAAGCGTCATCGGATGGTTCTTCGACAACGAGCTGCGGTGGGGCGCCGATTGGCGCGGGCCCGACGAATTGCTGACGTTGTTCCTCAATCTGGCAACCGCAAACCCTGGCCGAGTGGCGGCGATCGCCTGGCTGCGCGACCGCCATCCCGACTTCACGCAATTCAATTCGGTTTGGCGCACGCCGGCCACAGACTGGCAGACGTTGGCTGCGCTGGCACCCGTTGTGCCGCCTTATCAGCTCAGTCTGCCATATCTGCGAAGCGCACCGAAAGAAGAGACTGCCAATCGCGCCGACCCGCATCGTGCCACCTTCATGGCCGATTGCGAGACTTTCGCGGCACTGGTCGCAGAGCGCTATTTTGCTGCGACCTCTGCCGCGATCAAAGCTGTGGATCCGCATCACCTCTTGCTCGGCTGCCGCTTCGCGTATGTTCCGCCGCGCGCGGTAATCGAGGCCGCCGGGCGGCACACGGACATCATTTCATTCAATTGCTACGAGACCGATCCGAGCGACGCAATCGAGACCTATGCGGCGACGGGAAAGCCGTGCCTCATTGGTGAATTTTCGTTTCGGGCAACCGATTCCGGTTTGCCGAATACCAATGGCGCCGGTCCGCTGGTGCCTGATCAAGCTCAACGGGCATCGAGCTTCCGCCGCTACGTCACCGCAGCCCTGCAACATCCGGCATTGATCGGCTATCACTGGTTCGAGCACGCCGATCAGCCGCCGCAAGGCCGCTTTGACGGGGAGAATTCAAACTTCGGCGTGGTCACGATCAAGGACGATCCATATCTTGAACTCACGCGCGCGATGACATCGATCAATGGCGAAGCGGAAAATCTCCATGCCGCGGCAACAACGCCTGTAACATGACGGGCCGGCGAGAATTGCGATGAGCAATCGCACCAAAATCGTCTTCATCGGCGCAACGAGCATGTCATTTGGCCTGAGCATGCTTCGCGACATTTTCAGCAGCGATGAATTGCGAGGGAGCACGCTCACCCTCGTCGGCCGCAATGCGGAGACGCTTGGCAAGATGACCGAGCTCGCCACACTGTTGAATACAAAAAGGGGCGCCGGCCTGATCATCGAGCAAACGACCAGTCGCCGCGCCGCTTTTGAGGGTGCCGGTTTTGTCGTCAACGCCGCCGCCGTCGATCGTAACCGGTTGTGGAAAATCGATTTCGACGTGCCGCGAAAATACGGCATACGTCACACCCTTGGCGAGAACGGCGGGCCGGGAGGCCTGATGTTCACCTTGCGGACCTTACCGCTGGTGTTCGACCTGGTGCATGAGATGGAGGAGCTCTGCCCAAAGGCGTTGTTTATAAATTTCTCAAATCCCGAAAGCCGCATCATTCTTGCGCTTGGAAAATACAGCCCCATCCGCGCGATCGGTCTTTGCCACGGCATTTTCATGAGTCAGGGCGACGTCGCGCGCATTCTCGGCTTGCCATACGAGCAGGTCGAGGTGCGTGGTGCGGGCATCAATCACTTTCAGTGTCTGCTGCAGATCCGTGACCGGAAAACGGGGCAAGATCTCTATCCTTTGCTTCGCGAGAAGGAAAAGGCGTTTGACCCCTCGTTCCTCCCCCTCACCCGGCAGCTGTTCCGCGCGTTCGGCTACTGGATGACATGCAGCGACGATCACCTCGGCGAATATCTCGCCTATGGCTGGGAGGGCGGCGAGCACGGGTATGATTTCGCCGCCGACGAACGCGGCCGCGTGGAATTCGCCAATACCCTGGATCGCGTGCTCGCTGGTGCACCTCTCCCGCCCGATTGGCTAACGCCGTCGGGGGAGCGCGGCGCGGCCCTGATCGGCAGCATCCTGCACGATAAGAAGCGCGTTTTGGAATCCGGCATCGTTCCCAATCACGGCGTCATCCCGAATTTGCCGGCCGATGCCGCGGTCGAAGTGCCGGTCATGGCGGACGCGGCCGGCATTCATCCGATATCGCAAGGGCCCCTGCCCGATCCGATCGCCAAGTTGCTGCACACGCAAGTGAGCGTTCAGGAGCTCGTCGTCGAAGCTGCGGTGCATGGATCCAAGGAGATAGCCTTGCAGGCGCTGCTGATTGATCCGGTGGTCAACTCTGCTTCCGCCGCAGTGAAGCTGCTTGATGAATTGTGGGAAGTGAACCGGCCCTATATTCGCCGCTGCGTATGACCCAACCGCCGAGATGCACATGCCAAACGACGCAGATGAAAGGCCTGAAAAAACGTCGCAGCGCGTTTCGTTTTATTTCAGCGCGCATCAGGATGATTGGCAGCTGTTCATGAATCCGACCGCGTTCAAGGACGTCCTCGACGGCGGGACCAAGTGCATCTTTGTTCATGTGACTGCCGGCGACGCCGGGTTGGGAGCAGGCAACGGCGGGCGGGCGCACCCATT
>DATGDN010000008.1:0-2608 GCA_035310865.1 Pseudolabrys sp.
GAGGGCTGTGGGGATAAGAGCAATAACGATGGCGCGAGCGTCGTGACAAAAAATGCGAGTAGCGTGAACATCAGAGTTTCCTCACCGAGACGTCGCGTCTAGTAGGAGTACTCCGACCAAGGCGATTATCAACACTGAGCCGAAGACGGCGACGGGGTGAAATCTCGATCATGCGGCGACCTCATTGATAACTTCTCAATGGAGTCTCGACCTCGGTTTCATGGATGAAAAGCGTAAAGACGTGATGTCGTTAAATAAGCAACAACGTCGTCTCCGTCGGTTTATTGTTATGGCAACAAAGCGGCGGCCTAAAGCCGCGCAACCCAAGCGCACGGTTCCGCGTTGTCCCACCGATAAAAGGGCGTGCTATGGCAGAACCGTGGACAGACGTTTTTTATCGGGCCGCTTCAATGCTCGCTGGGCTCCTCGTAGCGCTGCACTCGTCAACGCCGGGTATGACGCAGCCGAAGGACTGCCTTTTGTTCCCCTTGTCCCATTTGTTCTAGCGGGAACTATTTGGCTGTTGGCCTGGATCGCCCGTGCCGCTTTCGACCGCCAGGACAGTGTCCCACCCTATCGTGGCTACTGAAATTTCAAGCGGCCGAGCTGGCAGAAAGTCAGAAATCCAGCTCGGCCCAGATGGCGTTCCCGTAGGCGCACATTCGTTGCTCGCAGCTTTTCCGAATATCATTCGTCTGGCGCCGTTGTGAAGGCTTTGTTCTCGGCTATGGCGTTCGGTCGGCCATGTCGCGTTATCGCCGAGCGGGTGCACGTCGAGACAGAGGATATCCAGGATAGGCCGATCAGGCAGGAGTCCGGCAGTTCACTGTATGGGACAATACCGACGAGGGCCGACACATCCTCATTGCGGTCGCCCGCTATCTCGCCGCCCATTCACCGACCGAACGCGCGGCGCTGCAGACGGCCGGTATCGCTCGACGCTTGATGCGGGGCGGCGAGCTGCATCAGGAGGTTGGGGCGCCCGCTTTCCAACCGGTATAGGGCATTTGTTTCCACTCGGCGCGCAGGCATTGATTTCGAAAGTTATTTTTTCGACTCCCGCTCTGGGTCGGTGATTAGACGCGCGCCGCGCTGGAAGGTGAGATAGCTCCACAGCCAAGTGAAGGCCACGATGAAGCGGTTGCGCAATCCGATCAGGAAATAGATGTGAACCACGCTCCAGAACAGCCAGCCGATGAATCCCCGCAAGTGCAAGCGGCCGAAATTCACCACCGCCGCGCGGCGGCCGATGGTCGCAAGTTCGCCAACCTGCTTGTAACGAAATGGAGCATCGCCGGGACGCCCAGCGATGCGGGCCGCGATCACTTTGGCCACGTAATGTCCCATCTGCTTTGCCGCCGGTGCGATGCCGGGGACCAGCCGGCCGGCGACCGCAGCGGTGTCGCCGATCGCGAAAATGTCCGGATGCCCTGGCACCGAAAGATCGGGGCCGACTTTCACCCGCCCGGCACGGTCGGCCTCGGCATCGAGCCAGCGTGCGGCCGGAGAAGCCACAACGCCGGCGGCCCAAATGATCGTGCCGGCATCGATCCGGCCGACCTCGAAATCGATGCCCTGCGCATCGCACTTGATCACACGCGTATCAGTTTTAACCTCGACACCGGCGCGCTCAAGCGCCGCGCGCACGTAGTCGGATTGCTCGGCCGGGAATGTCGGCAACAGGCGCGGCCCCGCTTCTATCAGCGCAATGCGGGCCGTGCGCGGATCGATGCGGCGGAAATCCGCGGCCAAGGTTTGCCGCGCGACCTCCGCGATCGCGCCGGCCATTTCGACCCCGGTGGCGCCGCCGCCGACGATGACGAAAGTAAGCAAACGCCGCTGCGCGGCGGCGTCGGTTATGAGCTCGGCCTGCTCGAAGGCAATCAGAATGCTGCGGCGGATGCGGGTCGCATCCTCGATGCGCTTCAAGCCCGGCGCATAGTCGGCCCATTCGTCGTGACCGAAATAGGAATGCATAGCGCCGGTCGCGATCACCAGATAATCGTAAGTAACGTCGTCGAAATTGGTGTGCAGCAGCTTTTGCGACGGATCGACGCCGTGCGCCTCTTCCATCAGCACCGTCACATTCGCCTGAGCGCGCAGGATGTGCCGAATTGGCCAGGCCACATCGGCCGGCGACAGCGCCGCGGTCGCCACTTGATAGAGCAGCGGCTGGAAGCAATGATGGTTCTGGCGATCGACCACGACGACATCGGCGGGCGTACCTCGCAGCGTCTTGGCGGCTTCCAAGCCGCCGAAGCCGGCGCCGACGATCACCACTTTCGGTCTGTGTCCCGGCATCGCGTTTCCTCAGGTTCGGCGCGATGAGGGCGAGTGTCGGCTTATCGGTGGGCAGTTGCCAAGCGACCGGTGAGGCTTTAGCAATCTCCAGCTTTGGTCGTAGTCACGCCCGGTTGTCCCTTCCTCACATCCGCACATATTGATGATGGAGTCCGGATAAAATGGGATGGTGACGATTTGCCCATACCGCTGGACTGCTCGACGCAAGGGTGCATCTTTCTGTAGTGCCAAGTGAGTGCGCGTCTGATTAATACGCCGCATACGAAGCAAGCACTCGCCGCAGCTGCGACTCGCCAAAGATCAGTAA
>DATGDN010000009.1:0-2032 GCA_035310865.1 Pseudolabrys sp.
GCTGTCTGCCATTGAGCTGCAGCGGCGGCCGCTTCGCGTCGACCGTGATCTCGTTCGGATCGATGGTGATCTTGTCTCCCGCCAGCGCGGGACTCAACAGCAAGACGAGCGCCGTTGCAGCGCTGTAAATCAGGATTTTCATGACTGTTCTCCGGGTTCACCGGGATAACGGGCAAAAGCGCTTGGACGTTCCAGGTCCGTAAACGCAGCCTCGTCATCACCGGGCTCTTCCCGGTGATCCCGCTTAGGTACGGACGGCAGTGCTCCAGGAATCGTGATGGCCGGAACAAGTCCGGCCATGACAGCTGAGAGGTTGGTGGCGCGCTAAAACCGCTGCTGGTGCCGGCGCGGATGATAGTAAGCGGAGGGACGGTCGTCGAACGGATAGTGATAGACGTAGCCGTCCCACGCATAGAGGCAGTAGTAGCCGGCAAAGGCGCAGCGGTCGCGCCAGTTCGAACCGTACCACGTGGTCCTGACATGCCGCTTGCCGATCACCGGCCCGAGGTCCGCGGCCAGTGATGGAGTGCAGGCGCCGCCAAGAACGGCGGCGGAGATTGCAGTCGCGACAAGAAGGCGTTTCATGGTGATAACCGGGACTGGTGACAAAGCCGGACGAAACCTTGCGCCATGTCTCGCCAATCACGCCTCGTGATGCAAATCAAAACGGCCGGATTGGTTAAGCATCGAACGACATTTTTGCTTAACTTTTTGGCTCGCCTTTACGTCACCGGCCGTGTTTCCGGGAAGACGTCGACGATTGTCTTGGTCATCGCGTTGATGCCTGGTCCTTCATCGCAGCTCCGGCATTTTCGTCATCTGCTCCCGCTTCTCGTTGGTGAAATTGAGCTTCGGGCGGCGGGTTCATGGCTGCGCACGCAATTGTGAAAGCCTGTTCCGCAGGCGTTGCGTAAATAGGGTCAATTCGGGCAAATAGCGGGCCGCCGGCGGGCCTCAGAGTGCCCGCTGCGGCACCGATCCGCAAATCATCGTCTGGAATGCATGTATGAACGTTTCAATTTCAAAGGTCCGCAAAATCCGCGCCGCCGCGAGTCTAGCGGTACTGGCCGCCGCGCTCACACTCACGGCCTGCGAAACCGACGGCACCGGTCCGGCGGCCGCCGACGCGCCCAAGGCGCATGCCGCCTCGAGCAAGCCGGAGACAGCACCCAAGCCGGAAACGGCGAGGACGCAAGCCGCGAAACCGGCGGAGCCCGCTGCCGATCCCGAGCCAATGACGCGCGCGCGCGCAGCGCGCGAATGCTGGATGCGGACCGAAAAGGCAAGTGCCCACGAGGACCTCGATAAGCGCGCCGACCTCGTGAACAAGTGCATCGACGAGAAGCTCAAGGCCGCGGGCGGAACAGCGCCAAAGACCTGACTGGTCCGCGCTCTGATCCCCTTGCGCCGGCCGGCGCGCCGGCTAGCATTCGCCATCGCTCGACTTCAGGGAGGTCATCATGGCGAAAGGTCAGATGCGCGCCGCGAAGGAAAAGAAGAAGCCGAAGGCCGAAAAGGACAAGCCGAAGCAGCTCTCCGCCTACAAGCTGGCGCAGATGCAGGGCTCATCCAGCAGTCCTTACAGCACGCCGCCCGGCAAGAAGTCCTGACGATCACCGCTGGCCGGACGTGCCCATTTTTGATGCGTCGGGCAGCTCCTTGGCCTGTGTCGCCATTTCCAGGCAGGTCAGCAATTCGACGTAGCTGGGTGAGCTGCCGAGCGAGGAAAACCGTACGCAGTCCGTGCGCTGCGCCGGATTGTACCGGGCCCAGTCCTGCTCGAGCTTGCCGCGGGCGTCATTTTCATCGCGTTGGTTCGACATTGAACTTCGGTACCGCATCCGCCACCAGAACGATTTGCGATGCGGTCAATATGGTCGGCAACAGCGCGGGCATGATCGTGCTCCCAATACGCCGCCTCCCCGAGACCAGACGATAATACGCCAGCCGGGTTCCGGTTTCACGCGGCCCGCAAGGGCGTGAACCTTTTTGCCGGCCGTTGCGACCAACGGGAGGTAACGCCGGAGGGCAG
>DATGDN010000010.1:0-4749 GCA_035310865.1 Pseudolabrys sp.
TCCCCGCATAGATACCAACGTGGTGCGTGAGCGCATCGGCGCCTATGCAGATACGACGGCTTCCCTCGAGGATCGCACCGATATCTATCGCGAATTGATTGGCTTCGTGCCGCCGCGCATCGAGGCACGTATGGCGGTCACCGGCGCGCTCGATCCTGCACTGCTTGATCTGCAGGAGAGAATGCGCGAGCACGCGATGTATCCCAAATGCTTCGATGTAAAGACTGCGCAACTGATGCTGTTCGGCATGCTGCTTATGGACTTGAGCGATGCAGCTCAATTGCACGCTATTGCTGCGCGGCGCGCCGGTGCCAGCTGGGAGGAAATGCAGGCGGTTGTAAGCCTGTGCTTTCTTTTTCGTGGCCTGCCAGCGGCCAACCGGGGCGCGGAAATCCTGGCCAATGTCGCCAAGCGCGAGGCCGAGCAATTGCGCGGCTAAATAGTCTGATTTCCGTAAACGTCTGGACGCGGGCCCAGCAGCACCTACCCAATGGAATCAGTCACTTAGCCGCAGGACTCGGCTGTGTAGTAGCCCTTGCCGCATGGCGAAAACCTGCCAAGAATGCGCGACGAGGGGCCACTGCGTATGAGTGAAGATACGATCCTCGAGACCGAGGATCTGACCAAGGATTTTGCCGGCTTTATCGCCGTGAATGGCGTGAGCCTGCGCGTCAAGCGCGGGACTATCCATGCTTTGATTGGGCCGAATGGGGCCGGCAAGACCACTTGCTTCAATCTGCTCACGAAATTTCTGAGTCCAACGCGTGGACGCATCCTATTCAAGGGTGAAGACATTACGGACATGCAACCGGCCGACGTTGCGCGTCTTGGCCTGGTGCGGTCGTTCCAGATTTCAGCGGTGTTCCCGCATATGACTGTGTTGGAGAACGTGCGCATCGGCTTGCAGCGCGCCCGTGGCGGATCGTTTGACTTCTGGCATTCGACGTCGGTGCTCGACAATCTAAACGAGCGCGCGATGGCATTGATTGCCGATGTCGGACTTTCTTCTGTCGCGGATTGGACCGCTGTCGAACTGCCTTATGGCCGCAAGCGCGCTCTTGAAATCGCAACAACGCTGGCGCTCGATCCGGAAATGCTTCTGCTCGACGAACCGACGGCGGGCATGGGTCACGAAGATATCGATCGCGTTGCGCAGCTGATCAAGCGCGTAGCGGCCGACCGCACCGTTTTGATGGTCGAACACAACCTTTCAGTGGTTGCCGACCTCTCCGACCACATCACCGTCCTTACACGCGGGCGGGTTTTGGCAGAGGGCGACTATGAGACTGTGTCCGCCAACGCCGAAGTGCGCGAAGCTTACATGGGAGTGGGCCATGCTTGACCTGCGCACACCGTTGCTTGCAATCAAGGATCTACAGGCTTGGTACGGCGAATCTCACATTCTTCATGGCGTATCGTTCGATGTGCATGAAGGCGAGGTCGTCACATTGCTGGGACGCAATGGTGCCGGCAAGACGACGACCTTGAAATCGATCATGGGGATCGTCGGCCACCGCACGGGCTCTGTGCGGTTTCAGGGCGAGGAACTGATCGCCCGCAGCTCGGATCAGATCGCCCGTGCTGGTGTTGCTTTCTGCCCCGAAGAGCGCGGTGTATTTGCGAGCCTAAACGTTGAAGAGAATTTATTGCTTCCGCCCGTGGTCAGGCCGGGCGGGCTTGGGCTCGATCGCATTTTCGAACTATTTCCCAATCTCAAGGAGAGGCTAGGCTCCAGCCAGGGAACCAAGCTTTCCGGCGGCGAGCAGCAGATGCTGGCTATTGGACGCATCCTGCGTACGGGTGCCCTGCTTTTGCTGCTGGACGAGCCGACCGAGGGTCTTGCCCCGGTCATCATCCAGCAGATCGGCAAGACGATCCGGGCTCTTAAGGAACAGGGCTTTACCATCCTGCTGGTGGAACAAAACTTCCGGTTCGCGGCAACCGTTGCCGATCGCTATTACGTCATGGAACATGGCCGTATCATCGACCAGTTCGCCAACGCCGAACTGGACGTCAATGTCGATAAGTTGCACGACTATCTCGGTGTTTAACAAGAAAAAGCCGTTAAGGCAGAAAGCAGGGAGAAAGCGTCAATGAAACGAATGATGAGCTTGACGGCCCTTGCCGTTATGTTGGCCTGCAGCGCGGCCAGTGCGCAACAGATCAACGTCAAGATTGGCGTGCTTACGGATATGTCCAGCCTCTACGCGGATGCGACCGGGCCCGGCTCTGTCGTTGCCGCCAAGATGGCGGCGGCCGACTTTATGAAAGATCATCCCAATGTAAAAGTTGAGATCATCAGCGGTGATCATCAAAACAAGCCGGACATCGGTTCGCAGATTGCCAATCAATGGTACGACGTTGATCACGTCGACATGATTGCAGACGTGCCGAACTCCGGCGTAGCTCTTGTGATCAGCCAGATCGCCAGCCAGAAGAACAAGGTCTTTGTTGCGTCCGGTCCTGCGAGCTCCGATCTGACCGGCCCCAAATGCAATGCGAACATGGTGCACTGGACTTACGATACGTGGATGCTCGCGAACGGAACAGGTAAGGCGGTCGTGAAGACCGGCGGCGACACCTGGTTCTTCCTCACATCCGACTATGCTTTCGGTCACGCACTTGAACGCGACACCGAAGCGGTTGTCCTGAAAAATGGCGGCAAAGTGCTCGGCAAGGTCCGCCATCCGCTCAACACCAACGACTTCTCGTCGTTCCTGCTGCAGGCGCAGTCGTCGAAGGCGAAGGTCATTGGCCTCGCTAACGCAGGCGGTGACACCATCAACTCGATCAAGCAGGCGGCCGAATTCGGTATCGTCAAGGGTGGGCAGAGTCTCGCCGGCCTCCTGGTATTTGCAACCGACGTTGCCGCGCTTGGCTTGCCGACCGCGCAGGGCCTGGTTCTGACCGAGACCTTCTACTGGGACATGAACGACGCTACGCGCGCCTGGACAAAGCGCTGGCACGCGGAGCGTAACGCGCCCGGAAAGTATCCTGCCATGAATCAGGCCGGTGTCTACGCCGGGACGCTTCACTATCTCAAGGCGCGCGCCGCGCTTGGCAGCAATCCCGACGGCAAGACGGTCGTTGCCAAGATGAAGGAAATGCCGACCGATGATCCACTGTTCGGCAAAGGCACGATCCGTGCAGACGGCCGCAAATTGCATCCGGCCTATCTGTTCGAGGTGAAAAAGCCTTCCGAATCGAAGTATCCGGGCGACTTCTATAAGCTGCGCGCCACAATTCCGGCAGACGAAGCATTTCGTCCGCTCAAGGAAGGAAACTGCCCACTAGTGAGCGGCTAAGTTTGAAATTTGCCAATGGCGGCACCGGCCGCCAGTGTCGATACGCCCAGTATCTGTGTGAATTGAAAACAAGGAGGAGAGATCCATGAGAAAAACTTTAGGGCTTGCGGCACTTGCCGTTGCCCTTGCCTGCGGAGGAGCTAACGCTCAGCAGGTGACTGTTAAGGTCGGCGTGCTTAGCGACATGTCGAGCCTTTATTCCGATATCGGCGGAGCGGGCTCAGTCGCTGCCGCTAAGCTGGCGATTGCCGACTTCACCAAGGCCAATCCGAACGTGAAAGTCGAGCTGATATCCGGCGACCATCAGAACAAGCCGGACATCGGGTCGCAGCTCGCCAACCAATGGTTTGACGTCGACAAAGTCGATCTGATCATCGATACGCCGAACTCCGGCGTGGCGCTGGCAGTGAGCCAGGTTACCGCTAGCAAGAACAAGGTGTTCATTGTCTCCGGCGCGGCTGCATCGGATCTCACCGGCCCGAAGTGCAACACCAACACAATCCATTGGACCTACGACACCTGGATGCTCGCCAACGGAACCGGAAAGGCGCTGGTGAAGACCGGCGGAGACACCTGGTTCTTCCTGACTTCGGATTATGCGTTCGGTCACGCCTTGGAGCGCGACACCATGGCGGCGGTCGAGATGGCCGGCGGCAAGGTGCTCGGCAAAGTGCGCCATCCGATAAATACCAATGACTTCTCGTCGTTCCTGCTCCAAGCGCAGGCGTCAAAGGCCAAGATCGTTGGCTTGGCCAATGCCGGCGGCGACACCATCAACTCGATCAAGCAAGGGGCGGAGTTCGGCATCGTCAAGGGCGGGCAGAAGTTCGCCGGTCTGCTGGTGTTCGCGAGCGACGTGAACGCGCTCGGGCTGCCGACCGCACAGGGACTGACCCTGACGGAAACCTGGTATTGGGACATGAACGACGCCAACCGCGCATGGACCAAGCGTTGGCAGGCGGAACGCGCCGCGGCGGGCAAATTCCCGACGATGGTGCAGGCCGGCGTGTATTCGGGCCTGACGCATTATCTCAAGGCGGTCGCCGCCTTGAAGAGTGTCGCCGACGGCAAGGCGGTCGTGGCGGAGATGAAGAAAATGCCGACAGACGATCCGTTGTTCGGCAAGGGTTCGATCCGCGCCGATGGCCGCAAGATCCATCCCGCGTATCTGTTCGAAGTGAAATCGCCTGCGGAATCGAAATATCCGGGCGACTTCTACAAGGTGCGCGCGACGATCCCGGCTGACGAGGCATTCCGTCCGCTCAAGGAAGGCAATTGCCCGTTGGTGAGCGGCTGATCAGCGGAAAATAAAGGGGCGGGCTTTGGGCCCGCCCCGTTCTTCCTGACGGAGCCCTTTCGTGTTCGAGATCTTCGGCATCCCCTCGACGGCGCTGTTTGGTCAGCTATTGATCGGACTGATCAACGGCTCGTTTTACGCACTGTT
>DATGDN010000011.1:0-3164 GCA_035310865.1 Pseudolabrys sp.
CGGTCGCGCTGAAAGTCCAGTCGGCCGATATCCCGCATAAAACCGAGGCTGGCGCTGTCTTGCTAAATGTTGGCGTTGACGAAGTACATGTTGCGTACGAGCGCGTACTTGCGAATGCCTTGCGGCACGCACCCACCGCACATATCGAGGGCGTTCTGGTCGAGGCCATGGCGCCGGCCGGGCGCGAAATGATCCTTGGCGTCAACCGCGATCCCTGCTGGGGCCCGCTGTTGATGGTCGGCCTTGGGGGTGTTTTGGTCGAGTCCTTGCGCGACGTGGTGCTGGCGCCGGTGCCGCTCGATCACGATGCCGCAATGGCTCTGCTGTGCAGCCTGAAGGGTGCGGCTGTTCTCGAGCCTTATCGCGGCATGCCGGCGGCCGACACCGAGGCGCTTGCTGATCTCATGGTGAGGCTCTCGCAATTTGCACTCGATCACGCCGAGGCCATCACCCAAATCGATCTCAATCCGGTGATCGTGCACAGCAAAGGTGACGGCGTGAGCGTGGTGGATGCCCTAATCATCAGACACGCCGCGCAGCACGCGGAAAGCCGCAGCGCGGCCGAATAGGAGAAGAATACCATGAGCGACATTGGCATTGAAAAGCGCGGCTACGTCGCCTTGGTCGAGATCAGACGGCCGCCAAACAATTTCTTCGATATCCCGTTGATCAAGGAGATTGCCAACGCTTTCGAGAGTTTCGACGAAGACGGCAGCATTCGTGCCGTCGTGCTGGCCGCGCAAGGCAAAGCCTTCTGCGCCGGAGCCAATTTCGGCGACGGTTCGGAGCTTGACGCGCAGGGCCGCCGCCGTGACGAGCCCGGGCCAGGCGTCGCCCCGCTCTATATCGAGGGCAACCGGCTCTTCCGCACCAAAAAACCGATTATAGCTGCCGTACACGGCGCCGCCGTTGGCGGCGGCCTCGGGCTGACGATGGTGGCCGACTTCCGCGTGACTTGTCCGGAGGCGCGTTTCTGCGCGAATTTCACCCGCCTCGGCTTTCATCCCGGCTTTGGGCTGACGGTCACATTGCCGGCAGTGATCGGCAAAACCAAAGCCGCGTTGATGTTCTATACCAGCCGTCGCGTGTCAGGCGAGGAAGCTTACGCAATGGGTCTTGCCGACGTGCTGGTCCCGCAGGACCAAGTGCGCGACGCCGCGATCAAGCTCGCTACCGAGATCGGCGAGAATTCGCCGCTCGGACTTATCGCCACGCGGATGACCATGCGCAATGGCATCGCCGACCGCGTGCTCAAGGCAACCGACCACGAACTCGAAGAGCAGACCCGCTTGCGCAAGACGGAGGATTTCAAGGAAGGCGTGAACGCGGTGTCCGAGCGGCGCATGCCGAATTTCAAGGGGCGGTAAGGGGAGGCGTCGTGCCGCCGTGAATCAGCTGCCTGCTGCAACGCAGGACGCATGCCATTAAGACCATCGACCAGATATCGTTGTGTGCATCATGAGGCGCGCCTCGCGATCGCTAGCGGCAATTGCGCAGGTGTTTAGTGGCATCGCGGTATCGTGTCGCCTATAGTTTGGTGGCTACAATGGGAGAGCTGGCGCATGACCGATAAAACGGTTGATTGTGAGGTTTCAAACGGTGTCGCACGCATCATCCTGAATAGACCCACGGTAAACGCGCTCACTCTCGAGATGATACAGGGCGTTGTCGCAGCAATCGAAATTGCCGGGGACGATGACGGTATTCGTGCAATCGTCTTAACGAGCGCAGTTTCTAAAGCCTTTTCGGCCGGACTCGACCTCAACATCTTGCTCGGCAAATCAGAGGAAAAAGTCCGCGAACTGCTTCAGGAACTTTACGTCCGGCTTTACGACACCCAGTACAATCTGGGCAAACCTTCAATCGCAGCGGTCGGAGGAGCGGCGCGCGGTGGTGGAATGACGATGGCCATCTCATGCGATGTCATCCTAGCAGGACAAAGCGCGACGTTTGGATACCCAGAGATCGATGCTGGCGTTATTCCGGCGATACATTTCACTCACCTTCCTCGCATCGTAGGTCGCCACCGTGCTTTCGAGTTGTTGTTTTCTGGGCGGAGCTTCGGCGCCGAAGAAGCATACCGTCTCGGCCTTGTCAGCAGGGTCGTGCCCGACGAGGAACTGGTTTCCCACGCGCAAGCAATGGCCGAAACATTTGCTGCAAAATCAGCTGTCGTGATGCGCCTCGGCCGCGCTGCATTTATGCGCCAAAACGACCTTGACTACCGCCGAAGTATCGCTAATGCGGTTGAGGACTTTTGCAACGTCGCTATGACGGATGCCGCTCAAAATAAGCTTCAAGCGTTCGTGGAAAGACGCCGCGTCAAACACTAACGCAAAGAATGTAGAATGGGATTATTGAATTGAGGAGCCGCGCCGGAGCCTACGCAAGCCGGACGCTCACATCCTCTTTGGGTCACTAGCGGATATCTGCATACGAGAGCTATGTCTGCTTTACCTCCGAAAGCGGTTTGCAGCACAAGCACTGATGTCCGCTAAGGGCCAATACCGGACATCTCGGCTGTTTTCCAAAATTCAGGCTGCCGCCGTCACTGGCAGTCGGTCGGCCAGTACGGTGGTGCTCAGAACCCGCCAGTGCCGCTATCTCATCGCGACTGAGCGGGGCATAGGGCGGGTAGGGTTCGCCGACAGGCAATCCGATCAAATTCATCGCCGCCGCGCGCTCGTAGTCTTTTGCAAGGAAGGCATCGATGACATGCCGCGCGATTTCCAGCCGGGGGGCGGCATGGTTGCACCGGAGCCCCCTGTCCCTGTCGTAAATTCCATCCAGTTGGCGTGAGACGCAGAATCGGATGATCTTCTGCGGGATGTTGGATCTCTGCAGAACAATTTTTGGGATTGTCCTCGATCTGTTCCGACCGCGCGCGGCGTTGGAAGCCGAGATCCTGGTGTTGCGGCAGCAGATCATCGTGCTGCGACGAGGTAGGCCCAGTCGGGTGCCATTTCTGGCTGTCGACAGGGTCGTTCTGAGTTGGGCTTGCCACCTGTTTCCGAAGGCCTGCGACGCGCTTGCCATCGTTCGACCCGAGACCGTGGTCAGATGGCACCGTATAGGTTTCCGATTGTTTTGGCGCTGGACGTCGAGGCGTCGTCTAGGCCGCCCAGCGGTTGTCCCTGTCGTAAATTCCATCCAGTTGGCGTGAG
>DATGDN010000012.1:0-5533 GCA_035310865.1 Pseudolabrys sp.
CGTCGTCACGAAGAAAGATTTGAACATTCTCTGCTTGGCACAATCGGCCCGCCGAGCGGACCAAAGTGGCGAGCACGGCTTGTAGGTCAAATTGCTGACCGGCTGATCACTTTCAACAGTTCGGCGATTGCCGTCTGTTGCTCTAGCGCCTCATCGCGCTCGCGGGTGAGCCGTGCGATGTTCGTTTCCTCACCGATAGCGAGAGGAATGCGGTGCCTCGTGATCTTTGGCGCATTGCGGCGCTTAATCGTCTTTCGACCTGGAAGTTTTTTAGGTCTGTTGCTGTCTTGTCGCGCCGTTTCATCGCCGCCCCCAAGGATCAGACCGTACCAACTCACCGTATCGACTTGAAGGGTTGGACGACCCGTAATGTCCGCTTTGGGTCACGTGTGGACGGCGCCTTGGCAAGGACTTTCTGACGCTGCTGCAGCATTGGTCGGGTGCGGTCGCGTGTCCGGTCTGTTGATGCGGCGGATGTAGCCGCTGGCCCTAATGCTCGGCGCGGATCGGGTCCTAATCAAAAACACGCACTTCCCACTTTTCGGGATCATGCTACGCCAGCCCGCTGGCGCGCGCCTGCTCGAGCGCCATCACCGCCCAGTCCTTGTCGCCGTCGCCGTGGGCGACGGCGCCGACCAGCCGATCGCGCCAGACGTTGCCGCTCGGCAGCGGCACCGCGGCAAGGAACCCTGCATCGAGCGCGAGGTTGGCGTCCTTGAGGCCAAGCACCGCCATGTGGCCGACCTTCGAATAGCTCTCGTCGACCATGATCTTGCCATAGACCTTGTAGGCCGAGCAGTTGAACAGGCCGTCGGTCATGATGTCGTAGAATACGCTCTGCGCCACGCCGTACTTGCGGGTGAGCGAGAAGCCTTCGCCCATCGCCTCGATGGCGCAGCCGAGCACGAAATTGATCGCGATTTTCATGGCGGTGGCGGCCTCCGGCTCGGAGCCGCCCTCGAAGGTGCGGCGGGCGAGAACGTGGAACAGCGGCTTGCACTTCGCCATCGCGTCGGCGGGCCCGGATGCGAAGACACCGGCAGTGCCGGAGGAAACCATCTCGGGGCGGCCCATCATCGGGGCGCAAACCAGAACGTGGCCCTTGTCGGCGTGGGCCTTCTTGATCTTGCGGATCACCGGGATGCCGTGGGTGCCGGCGCAGATATGGATGCTGCCCTTGGGCAGCGCGGCGAGCAGCCCTTGCTGGTACACCACATCCTCCAGCGCCGCGTCGTCGGCCAGCATCGTATACACGACCTCGCCGTAGCAGGAGGCGCCGGCGATCGACGACAGGATCTTGGCGCCGGCGTCGGCCAGCGGCTTGGCCTTCTCGGCGGTGCGGTTATAGACGCCGACGTCGTGCTTGGCGTCGAGCAGCCGGCGGACCATGGCTTGGCCCATGCGGCCCGTCCCGATGAAACCGACCTTCATGGCGTGTCCTCCGTTATTTAACAGCGCCCACATTCGTGGCACTCACTTGCCGGTGGAGGAGCCGTCCACAGCATCAATAGCAAACCCAGTGTCGCGCGTTTTTGGTCCCGACGGCTAGTCCGGCAAGCCCGCCGCGCGGAGCGCCTCAGAAAATGGTGTGGCGAGGGAGGGCGGCATCGCGATCGCGGAACAGAACCCGCGCGTACTGAAACCAGGATGCAGCGCCAGAGCACGTGAAGCGGCGGCCCGCGCCTCGTCCAAGTGCCCTGCGGCAGCAAGTGCAGCCGCCAAGATGACATGCGGGATGCTGAACTCCGGCTTCGAGTGGATCGCCTGCCGCGCCGCCTCTGCGGCCTTGTCGTAGCGTCCCAGCAAAAAATTGCCGACTGCGATCGCGTGATTGGGCATATAGAGCAGCCGGTCGAACGGACTGATCCGGATTGCGCGCTCGCCCCAGTCGATTGCGCGCTCCGCGTCGCCTTTCCACCCGACAGCCGTCCCGCCGAAGGCGAGCGCAAAGAAAGAAGATGGGCTGATCGTTAGCGCCTGGTCGAAGGCCTTACGCGCCGTTGGCATGTCATGGGCGACAATAGCCATGACGAAACCCGCCAGCGCCAACGCTGTTGCATCATCCGGGCCGTTGGCGATCGCCGCACGGGCGTGCCGGATCGCAGCATCCCGATCATCGGACTTTTGTCCGGCGCGGAGGAAGCGGATTTCGTGGCACCATGCCGCGTAGGCGTGGGCCAGGGCATACTCCGGCTCCAGGGTCAGCGCACGATCGAGCAATTGCAGTGCTTTGCTGGCTTCCTCTGGCATTGCCGCGTAGACATCCGGCAAGGCGCGCAGGAGCAGGTCGTAGGCCCCCAGGCTCTCGGGGCGCTCTCGCTTCACGCGCTCGATTTCCGCTTGCCGCAGGCTGGGCTCTATCGCCCCCACAACATTCAGCGTGATTTCATCCTGGAGTGCGAAGATGTCTTCGAGCCGGCGATCATAGCGCTCGGCCCAAACATGTGCGCCCGTTACGGCGTCGATGAGCTGCCCGGTGATGCGCACGCGATCTGCCGCCTTGCGCACGCTACCTTCGAGCACATAGCGGACGCCGAGTTCGCGGCCGACCTGTTTCACGTCGACCGGCCGGCCCTTGTAGGTGAAGGTCGAATTGCGAGCGATAACGAACAGCCACTTGATCCGCGAGAGGCCGGTAATGATGTCCTCTACCATGCCGTCGCAGAAATAGTCCTGGTCGGAATCGCCGCTCATGTTCTGAAACGGCAGTGCCGCGATCGATGCCTTGTCAGGCAATGCCAATGCTGGCGCGGCTGGCTGTGTCGCGCCGCCCTCGCCAAGTTTGACGCGATAGACGCGCACCGACCGCGCGATGTTTTTGAGCTGCTGCTCGCCAGCGTCTTCGAACACGATGTTGAGCTTGTCGCGCACTTGCCTATATGCGTCATCGGAGATGCAAATGCCGCCAGGCACTGCGATGGCTTCGAGCCGAGCGGCAATGTTGACTCCGTCGCCAAAAATGTCGCCTTCCTCAATGATGACGTCGCCAACATGAATGCCAATACGGAGTTCGATCCGCTTGTCTGGTGGCGCCGGCCTATTCCGTTCGCTCATCCCGCGCTGTATCTCCACGGCGCAGCGTCCGGCATCTACCGCGCTCGCAAATTCGATCAAGACTCCGTCGCCTGACCGCTTGACGATGCGACCGCGATGTTCCTTGATCTTGGGTTCCAGGAACTCGCGCCGGTGTGCGTTGAGGCGCTTAAGCGTGCCCTCTTCGTCTGCACCCATGAGCCGGCTGTAGCCGGCGACATCGCCGGCGAGGATGGCGGTCAATCGCCGTTCAACGCGCTCTTCGGCCATATCGATTGCCCTACCCCAGGGGGTCGAATGGAGTTTATGGCCGGGCGTTGAGAGTGTCTATCAAGGCAACCCTGTCCACTTTGGGTCATTCGCGACCGAGCCATCTCGCCCCAGCGCCGAACAATGTCTGCTTTGCGCCGAAAGCGACCATCATCCATCCCGCCTCGCACTCACTGCAGAAAGCGTGTCCGCGTGATGTCCGCTTACTCGCCGATAGCGGTCAGGGCACTACTTCTTTTGTAGTCGGTTGAACTGGGCAATGCTGCTTCGCGGCGACTCTCCATTAGATGGAAATCGACGTATGGGCACCAACGTCCGTCCCGGGCACGTGTCCCAATTCGCCTGCAACTGTCGTCGCCAGCATCGTCAACAATTTCGCAGTGCAATCTCCATGTCCGCAGTAACTTATCTCGGCGCTTCAGAAAGTTTGAGGACTTAAAGATGCCAGCCGCTACAATCCTGACCGATCGGTTTGATCGCGCCCTGTTATATGCCACCCACGTTCACGGCGGTCAGGTCCGCAAAAAAACGACGATCCCTTATATCGCACATCTCCTCGCGGTTGCAGCGACCGTGCTTGAATATGGTGGCTCGGAAGACATGGCCGTCGCCGCGCTGTTGCACGATGCGGTTGAAGATCAGGGGGGCGAGCCGCGTTTGGCAGACATTCGCAACCGCTTTGGCGATCGCGTGGCGGACATTGTGCGCGCATGTTCGGATAGCGTGGTAAATACGGCCGCTGGTCAGCAGAAAGAAGATTGGCGCACGCGTAAAGTTCGGTACATCGAACATCTGAAAACTGTCGACTCGGAAACGCTCTTAGTTTCGTTATCGGACAAGGCTCACAATGCGCGCTCCATTCTTCGCGACCTGCGTAAGCCGGAAATTGGATCGGCTGTGTGGGACCGCTTCAAACAGCCGAAGGAAGATATCCTTTGGTATTATCGCGAACTGGCAAATGCCTTTCAGAAATTGTTGCCCGGTCAACTTGCGGACGAGCTGATGGAAATCGTGATCGTGCTCGAAAACGGATAGCCGCGGCGTTGCGCGGCGACAATGGATTTCGCTCATGAGTGAGGACAACTACGCCGTTGAGCGCTGCCCTCTCTGCAAACATATGGAATGCGAAAAACACTTGCTCGCCTGTTTTGACAAGGCAGGGAATGGAGATGCCTTCGGGTTGGTGAACGGCGCTCTCTGCTACGTGAACGAGATTGAAGTAGTGCTGGACCACGCCAGCTTAGCGTGGGTCCGGTCAATGCGATCAGCCGGAAGGCCCAAGCCCCCGGTGGATTGTGAAAGATTTTGGTCTCAAGCAATACTTCGACGATCTCGGGCGTAGTGTCTCCGGCGGCAAGGTTGATTTCGATGTTGGAAAATATGAGTGCGACGAAAACGCGGCCCACGACCTCCAAGCAGAAATGGATTATTCGCACGCCCGGGACTTCCTGTGGGAGGACCTCAGCAGGTGCGGCGATTTTGTAACAACTTATGATCCAACGGCGTTGAGCACGTTACTGTGTTGGTGGGCGTGGGAACCGCGCACAATCGCCAGACGGTTCAGAGCAAAATTGCAAAGCATGTTGCTGGAGGCGGGACTGAAAGTTAAACCCAACCGCACCAAAGCCAAGACCGCTGCTACAACGAAATTGACGTTGCCCCCTCCGTTTAATCCGGGTTGAACTGGAGTCTGGCCCTTGAGGGAAGGACCAGACGATGAAGCGCAAGCGGTTTACCGAAGAGCAGATTATCAGAGTGCTGAAGGAGCACGAGCTGGGGGCGAAGGCCTCAGACCTGTGCCGGAAGCACGGGATCAGCGAGGCGACCCGCGCCCTGGAAGCTCCCGCCCCCGGCCCCATGATGGGGGAACGATCAGCACCGCCAGAAGCTGGCTCATGGCATTCCAATCACAGCAGCGGCATAAGCCGAATTTGCGCATCCCGCTATTGGTCAGCCAGCGCTGCTTGCGCGGGTTGATCGCTTGAATGAGCTCTTGAATATCCCGGACTGTGCTGGCACAGCCTTACGAAGCATTTTAGCCTTGCGCGTATAGAGGCTGCCTGAAATTCCCGTTGCGATTGCTCGGGGGCCACCCGAACTTATCTTTTCTGAGGGCCAATACGTTTATCGATGTTTTCCGCTACGCTTCTAATTTTTTCCACAACAACGGGCCGTCTTCGTGCCACCCAGGGTACGCCGAGCGTCCAACCAAGTCTGATTAGGCCGAAAA
>DATGDN010000013.1:0-15895 GCA_035310865.1 Pseudolabrys sp.
CCGAAATTCGGTTGGTCGCAGGCGGTCTCCAATCACCCACTTTGGATATGGCAGGGCATCGGAGGAATTTTATTCGCTGTCTTTGTATTCGGCGCGGCGGTTTACGCGCGCAGCCCAGATGCAACAATTGTGCAGTGGCTGGGCGTCGGCGTGAACGCGGTTGTCGGCGGCGCACTCATCGGATGGACGATTGAAAATATTCCGATCGAGAGTCTTGGTATTGCGGGTTGGCTTCGTTCCCTTGCGTTGGCTGCGGTCGCCTTTTTCGCGCCGCCTGTCTTGAGCATAGCGATCATACGGAAAACTCCGATACCGACCTTCACGCAGCTGATTGGTCCGAAGGAGCAACGTGTATGCGAACCGCTTGCTCTATTTGCCGGCACCATCCTGCTCGTCGTGATGCTCTTGGCATTCCTTATCGCGCTGGGTCTCGTGTTCGATCCGCGCTACCGCGACTTCCCGTTCGCGCCGCTAACGGCGGCCATCCTTCCTTTTATCGTTCATGGTCTTCTGGTGGGCCGCGTGAAAGGAGCGCGCAGCGCGGCTGAGGCGTCGGGGGCGTGCGTTCTCGCCCTGTCTGCCGTCTACATTGTCTTCAATGAAGGCTTTGCCAATTGGCAGTCGTTGTGGCTATGCGCGGCTCTGGCGGGTCTGGTTTTCAGTCTGGCTCAGGTGCGCGACGCGCGAAGCTGAGGACCAGCAGGCCGGCAGCCAGCGAGGACAGCCCGATATTGTAAAGGACGATACCGCAGCAGGCCGCTGCGAGCGCGATCGCAAACAGCACGAGCGAAGGCCTCGCCAAATTGAGAACCGCGACGATCAGCGCGGCCCATCCGAAAGCGGAATAGGTGAACATCACAATCGTGATCTGGCGCGTGAAGCACAGCCAGGTGTTCAGTCCGGCCTGGCAGGCAAGTCCAACGCTCGATTGCTCGACCGCGAGATAGCGCATGTAGAGCGCGTAACCGATCGAACAAAATCCGACGATCAGCAGCCAGTTCGTCGCGCGCGCACTTGGCAGGAACAATTTCATACAATCAGTATGCAGCTGCAACGCTGTGACGATCAACGCTGTGCAATTTGCTCACCATCGAATTTGACTGACGGGCAGGCCGTATGGGCAGCGTTGAAATGCGCACAGAGCCCGGTGGCGGCCAGGCCGTTCGGCAGCGGGCCAACCACGAGACGGTAACCCGATTTACCCTGGCGGCGATCGGGTGCCGCCAGCGGATGCATTCCGCTTAATAGAGGTCCAAAGTTGGCCTTCACGGTCGCCCAACGCTGCCGCACCCCATCCAGCGTCGATGCCCAGCCAAGATCGAGTCCGAATTCGCTGCTGGCCGGCGGCTCGGCCTCGACGGCGGGCTGTGTTGCGCGACCGGGCGGCAATGGCACGGCTGAAGTGGGGGCGCTATCCGCTTTGGGCTCGGTGGTGACAGCCGCGACCACAGGCGGCGGAGCCGGTGCGTTCGCGGCTGGTACGCTCGCCTGTGCCGCCGGCTTTGTGGCTGTGCTGTCGGGCGCCGGCGGAGCCGTCTTTGCGGCAAGCGCGGCCGCGGTGACGGCGGCCTGGCGTTTGATGGTGCCCGTCATGTCGTCAATGCTGCTTTCGAGCAGCGCGATACGTCCATTCAGCCGGTCGCGATCCGCACTCAAGGTACGGACTTGTTCCATCAGCATCCGGGTTTCGGATTCAAGCTGCGCCACGCGCGGAGGCATTTGTGCGACTGCGGCGGGCTCGTTGACGGCGAAGATCGACCGCAGGCGCTCGTTTGCAGTTGGGGTCTGACTGGTTAATACGAGTGCGCTCAGCGCAATGGCGGCGGCCGCGCCCCAGCCGCCCAGCCACAAAAGGGCATAGAAATCATGGCTGGGCCTGCGAGGTTCGCGCAAATTGATTTCGACCGGCGCCTGCTCGATCGCCATGGGCTCCTCGATGGGCGAATCATTGAAAACATTAACAGAATCCGGCCAATCCCGCCTTCATCGTATGCTGAGGGCGGCGCGGTATCGGGCTTTTGCCTGACGCTCGCCTCAGATATGGGATGCATACAGCCTGAGAACGCATGAGCCGAAGTCGGATGCCGCGTCGAACATGTCTTGCCATCGTGCTTGCCGCCGGCGAGGGCACGCGCATGCGTTCGCGCATGCCCAAAGCCCTAAATGTTCTGGGCGGGCGCACGCTGCTGGCGCACGTGATGGCGGCGGCAGGTTCGGCCGGCAACGGGGACTTGGCAATCGTGGCTGGGCCCGACCACGATGCGGTGAGGGAAGAGGCGCTCAGGATCGCGCCACGGGCGCAGATTTTCGTGCAGGGCGAGCGGCGTGGCACCGCGCATGCGGTCTTATCGGCACGCAAGGCCATCGCGCGCGGCGCTGACGACATTCTCGTGATTTTCAGCGATACACCCCTGGTGCGCGCGGAGACGCTCAAGAGGTTGCGTCACGCGCTTGCGGACGGTGCTACCGTGGCGGTGCTAGGGTTCAAACCCGCCAATCCTCACGGCTATGGCCGTCTTCTGTTGGAAGGGCCCGAGCTTGTCGCGATCCGCGAGGAGCGGGATGCGACGCCGGAAGAACGCAGGATCGGCTTTTGTAACGGCGGGCTGATGGCGCTTGCAGGCGATCGTGCTCTGAGCATCCTCGATCGCATCGGCAACAAAAACGCGAAGGGCGAATATTATCTCACCGACGCCGTTGCAATCGCACGCGATATGGGTTTGAAGGCGACGGCGATCGAGACCTCGGAGGACGACGTGCGCGGAATCAATACCAAGACGCAACTCGCCGAGGCTGAGGCCGCCCTCCAGCAACGCCTGCGCGCTGCCGCGATGGAAGCCGGCGTTACGATGATCGCGCCTGAGACGGTGTTTCTCTCCGCCGATACGAAATTCGGCAAGGACGTCACCGTCGAGCCGAATGTGGTATTCGGGCCGGGCGTAACCGTCGAAGACGGCGCGACGATCCGCTCCTTTTCGCATTTGGAAGGAGCGCGTGTCGGTAGGGGTGCACGCGTTGGTCCATTTGCGCGGTTGAGGCCAGGTGCCGATCTTGGCAAGGACGTGCACATCGGCAATTTTGTCGAAGTGAAAGAGGCCAAGATCGAAGCCGGCGCCAAAGCCAATCATCTTTCCTACATCGGCGATGCGCGCGTGGGCGAGGGCGCCAACGTCGGCGCCGGCACCATCACCTGCAACTATGACGGCATCGCGAAGCATCGCACCGATATTGGGAAGGGCGCGTTCATCGGCTCGAATTCCGCACTGGTCGCGCCGGTTAAAATCGGTGACGGTGCATATGTCGGTACCGGATCGGTCGTAACCAAGAGTGTGCCCGCCGGCGCGCTGGCGGTCGCGCGCGCCAAACAGACAGTTAAGGAAGGCTGGGCAAAGCGCTTGCGGCAGGTGAAGGCCTTGGGCAAGAACCTGACACGAAAAAAGCCGAAAAGGTCTTCTTGAACTCCTGTTCAGGCGCAAATGCCCGAGCGGCACTGTCATACGGCGAAATGCGTTTTGATTTCCTACCGTTCGCCGTCGGCGGTTAAACCATAAGCGATGGGTAAAGGGGCCATCCCAGCGGATGTGCGGGATTGTCGGAATTGTCGGGAGCAAGCCGGTTGCCGGCCAGTTGGTCGATGCGCTCAAGCGCCTCGAGTATCGCGGCTATGACTCGGCGGGCGTTGCCACGCTCGATCGAGGAGTACTCGGCCGCCGGCGCGCCAAGGGCAAACTGCGCGCGCTGGAAATGCGGCTTGAGCGCGAGCCGCTCGGCGGCACGATCGGCATCGGGCACACGCGCTGGGCGACCCATGGCCGCCCGACCGAAGACAACGCCCATCCGCACGCGACCGATCTCGTTGCCGTCGTGCACAACGGCATCATCGAAAATTTCCGGGAGTTGCGTGAGCAACTGACCGAGCAAGGCTGTAAATTCGTCAGTGATACCGACACCGAGGCGGTCGCGCACCTCGTCACCCAGGAAATGAAAAGCGGCAAGTTACCGGCCGAAGCCGTCGCGGCCGCTCTCAAGCAGCTGCGCGGCGCCTTTGCACTCGCGTTCCTGTTCACCGGCAAGGACGATCTTTTGGTCGGGGCCCGCAAAGGTTCGCCGCTCGCCATCGGATATGGCAACGGCGAAATGTATCTCGGCTCCGACGCAATCGCGCTTGCGCCGTTTACCGACACCATCAGTTACCTCGAGGACGGTGACTGGGCCGTGCTTACACACAACAGCGTCGACATCCGCGACGAGCGGGACCGCAAGGTTGAGCGGGCGGTCGTCAAATCCACGGCGTCGGCGCAGCTCGTCGACAAGGGCAACCACAAGCACTTCATGGCCAAAGAGATCCATGAGCAACCCGAAGTGGTCGGCCATACGCTTGCGCACTACATCGACATGATAAACGAGCGTGTCGCCCTTCCGGACAACCTGCCGTTCGACTGGAAAAAGCTGAAAAGGGTTTCGATATCTGCCTGTGGCACGGCTTTCTATGCGGGCCTCGTCGCGAAATACTGGTTCGAGCGCTTTGCCAAATTGCCGATTGAGATCGATATCGCGTCCGAATTCCGCTATCGCGGCGCCCCGCTCGAGCCCGGCGATCTTGCGATTTTTATTTCGCAGTCGGGCGAGACCGCCGATACGCTGGCGACTCTGCGTTACGCGAAGGAGAAGAAGCAGCACATTCTTTCGGTGGTCAACGTGCCGACGTCGACCATTGCGCGTGAAAGCGACGTGGTGACGCCGACATTGGCCGGTCCAGAAATCGGCGTGGCCTCGACCAAGGCCTTCACGTGTCAGCTCGCTGTGCTGGCATGCCTTGCCATTGCCGCCGGCCGCGCGCGTGGCGAGCTCTCAGCCGATGACGAACAGAATCTGGTGCATGCGCTCATTGAAACGCCGCGCCTGATGGCGGTCGCGCTCGCGCTCGAGCCGCAGATCGAAAGGCTTGCGCAGAACCTCGCCAAGGCACGCGACGTGCTTTATCTCGGGCGGGGCACCAGCTTTCCGATCGCTCTTGAGGGCGCGCTGAAGCTCAAGGAAATTTCCTACATTCATGCGGAAGGATATGCCGCCGGTGAGCTCAAGCATGGGCCGATCGCCTTGATCGATGAGAAGATCCCGGTGATCGTCATCGCACCACACGATCTCGTCTTTGAAAAAACTGTATCGAACATGCAGGAGGTCGCCGCGCGTGGCGGCAAGATCATTCTGGTTACCGACCAGCGCGGGGCAAAGGACGCCACGATCGACTCAGTCGAAACCATAATCCTGCCGGACATGAGCACGACGGTAACGCCGCTGGTCTATGCAATTCCGGTACAATTGATCGCGTACCATACCGCGGCGGCGATCGGCACGGATGTCGACCAGCCGCGGAACCTCGCGAAATCCGTCACGGTGGAATAGACTGGTTGCATGGAAGAGATTAAAAACACTCCCAGCGACCCGTTGGCCGAAGACGTCGCGAAAATCACGGCTCCGCCGACAAGCATTACCAGCCGCTTTCGCAATTATTTCCTCACCGGGCTTATTGTCGCTGGGCCGCTCGCAATTACCGCTTGGCTGATCTGGTCGCTCATCACCTGGGTCGACAATTTCGTACAGCCGATCATTCCGCCCGCGTACCGCCCCGAGAGCTATCTGCCGTGGCCGATTCCGGGCACCGGGCTGATCATTGCGGTGGTGGCGCTCACGTTGCTTGGCTTTCTCACCGCAAATCTCGTAGGGCGGACCCTGGTGGGTTGGGGCGAAGGGCTGCTCGGCCGCATGCCGATCGTGCGGCCGATCTACAAGACGATGAAGCAGATTTTCGAGACGCTGTTCTCGAAAACAGGCTCGAGTTTTCGCAAAGTGGCGCTGGTGGAATTCCCGGCGCCCGGCATGTGGTCGCTGGTGCTGCTGTCGCAGCCGCCCGGCGGCGATCTCGTGAAGAAGCTGCCGCATGGCGAGCACGTCTCGGCATTCATGCCGTGCACACCCAACCCGACGACCGGATTTTTCTTTTACGTAAAGCGCAAGGATATCATTGAGCTCGATATTTCCGTTGAGAACGCCATGACGCTGCTGATTTCCGCCGGAATGGTTCAGCCTGAAGGGGAAGTGCAAAAAAACCTGGCAGCGCTTGCCATCAAAGCGAAGGCGGCGCGGGCCAAGCGCAAGACTGAGGCGGCAGAGTAATCAGCCGGCCCTGATCAATTTAACTGCTTCGTCCTTTCCGAAAATATAGAGCAGGTGTCGCAAGGCCCCGCCGCGCGGGCTCGATAGCGTGGGATCGCGAGACAGAATAAGTGCCGCGTCGTCGCGCGCTGCGCCGAGATATTTTCCATGCACTTCGGGCCGCGCGACCTGAAAGCCGGGCAGTCCGCTCTGGCGCGTGCCCAGAAGATCGCCTTCGCCGCGCAGGCGCAGATCTTCTTCGGCTATACGAAAGCCGTCCTCGGTTTCGCGCAAGATGGCAAGCCGCGCTTTCGCGGTGTCGCCGAGCGGCGTTTTGTAAAGCAGCAGACACGTCGAAGCGCCGGGGCCGCGGCCTATGCGGCCGCGCAACTGATGTAATTGCGCCAGACCGAACCGCTCGGCGTGCTCGATCACCATGACGGTCGCTTCCGGCACATCAACGCCAACTTCGATCACGGTCGTGGCGACGAGCAGCTGGGTTTCGCCGCTGGCAAACCGCGCCATGGCGGCGTCCTTGTCGGCCCCCTTCATTCGGCCATGCACCAGGTCGACGCCGTTACCGAACTTCTTGCGAAGGTCTTCGAAACGGGCTTGCGCAGCAGCAAGGTCGATTTTTTCCGATTCATCCACCAGCGGGCAGACCCAATACGCGCGCTTGCCCTCCGCGATCGCGCGTCCGACGGCGTCCTCGACTTCCTCAAGACGCGACAGCGGAATAGTGCGCGTATCGATGGGCTGCCGGCCCGGCGGCTTTTCGCGCAATTCGGAAATATCCATGTCGCCGAAATAGGTCAGCACGAGCGTGCGTGGGATAGGCGTGGCCGTGAGCACCAGTACATCCACGGCTTCGCCCTTCTGCGTGAGAGCGAGCCGCTGGTGAACACCGAACCGGTGCTGCTCGTCCACGACCGCGAGAGCGAGGTCGTGAAACGCGACTTCTTCCTGAAAAAGTGCGTGGGTTCCGACCACGAGATCGATGTCGCCGAGCGCCAGCCGATCAAGGATTTCCTTGCGCGCAGGCCCACGCTCTCGGCCGGTCAGGATGGCGACGTGGATGCCTGCGGCTTCGGCCAGCGGTTCGATTGTCGCAAGGTGCTGGCGCGCAAGAATTTCGGTCGGCGCCATGAAGGCCGCCTGCCGGCCTGCCTCAATGACGGCTGCGGCGGCAGCCAATGCCACGACCGTTTTTCCGGAACCGACGTCACCTTGCAACAGACGCAGCATCCTTTGCGGGCGAGCGAGATCGGTGGTGATGTCGTCCAGCGCCTTTTGTTGCGAATGAGTCAGCTTGTAGGGCAGCGCCTTCAATATTCGGGCGCGCAACCGTCCTTCGCTGGCGCTGCCGCGCCCGGCCTGCCGGCGCATATGCGCGCGCACAAGGGCGAGCGCCAGTTGACCGGCGAGCAGCTCATCATAGGCGAGTCGCGTCCACGCTGGTTTCTCCGGCATGATATCCGGAGGTTCGTTCGGCCGATGGAGATGCCGCAATGCCGAAACGAAGGTGGGAAATTGCTCCCGCGCGATCCAGCTCTTGTCCTGCCATTCCGGAAGGGACGGCAGGCGGGCCAGCGCGCCATCCATGGCCCGTCTCACATTGCCGAGCGCCAGCCCCTCGGTGAGCGGGTAGACCGGCTCGACCAAAGGGAGTGCGGCAAAACCCGCCTCGTCGACGACGCGATCGGGATGAACCATCTGCAACATCCCGTCGTAGAACTCGGCCGTCCCGGACACATAACGCGTTTCTCCGACCGGCAGCAGCTTTTCAAGGTAGTCCCTACGCGCGTTGAAATACGTCAGGATGAGGTCGCCGGTATCGTCGTGAGCATAGATGCGATAGGGCGCACGCGAGCGATGAGGCGGCGAGGGGCGATGCTTGTCGACCGTCACCGAGACGGTGATGACCTGGCCCGGCTGCACGTCGCCCAATTTTGGCCGTGCGCGCCGGTCGATCACACCCGACGGCAGATGGAACAACAGATCGATGACGCGTGGGGCCTCGCGGTCGAGCAGCCGCGCATACAGCTTTTCCAGTTTCGGACCGACGCCCGGCAGGCTGGTCAGCGAAGCAAACAGAGGATTGAGCGCGATCGGCCGCATGGACATCATCATTGCAAAGTTTTCAGCGTCATGCCCGGCCCTGTGCCGGGCATCCACGTCTTGTTTGCGCGGGGGGTTCAAAGACGTGGATGGCCGTCGTTCGGACGGCTATGCCCGGCCATGACAAATCCAGGCAACGCCTCTATATAAACCCCGCCCGGCCCGTCCGGGTTTTTGGCGTTGGAGACATGGCGGTGGCCACAGGAACGAGCCTGTCGAGCGAAGGACTGGACCCGCGCCGGCGTCGTCTGCTTTTCCGCTGCTGGCATCGCGGCATCCGTGAAATGGATCTCGTGCTCGGCAGGTTTGCTGACTCCAATTTGGCCGCATTGACCGATGGGGAGCTCGGCGAACTCGAGCGCTGGCTTGATGTCCCGGATCAGCAGATTTTCGCCTGGATCAACGAAATGGAATCGACTCCGCCCGAGTTTGACACCGCGCTCTTCCGCCGCTTGCGCGAATTCCACCGCGAGGAGCCGGCGTGAGTAAGGTCGGCAAGTCACCCGCTGCGCTGCTAAAGCCGGGCCATCCGCTCGTTTTGGCGCAAGTTGCCGATGGCGCCGAAAGCCTTGTGCTTGCTGATCTCGCACGCGCCATTGCGGCGAGCAAAGACGCTCCGGCCATTTCGCTCGCGGTCATATGCCGCGATGGACAGCGGATGGCTTCATTATCGCGCGCGCTCGCCTTTTTCGGCCCCGATATCGAGACGGTCGAATTTCCAGCCTGGGATTGCCTGCCCTATGACCGGGTTTCGCCCAATGCCGCGGTTGTCGCACAACGGATGACTGCGCTGTCACGGCTCGTGCGGGTGAAAGGGCGCGATCGGCCGTCTCTCCTGCTCACAACGATCAATGCCGTACTCCAGCGCGTACCCGCACGTGATTTTGTCTCAACCCACGCGCTTTCCGTTGCGCCCGGCAATGTCATCGGCATGCAGGGGATCATCGAATGGCTGGAGCTCAACGGCTTTATCCGCGCATCGACGGTGCGCGAGCCGGGCGAGTATGCGGTGCGCGGCGGCATACTCGATCTTTATCCGCCCGGCATGGACATGCCGGTCCGGTTTGATTTTTTCGGCGATGCGCTGGAAACGATCCGGGTTTTCGATGCGCAGACACAACGCAGCGAAGAGCAGTTGCGGCGGCTCGACCTTGTTCCGGTCGCGGAATTTCAACTTGTCACTGAAACGATCCGCCGCTTTCGTACCGGCTATATTGCCGAATTCGGCGCTACAGCCCCTGACGATCTTCTCTACGAAGCAGTGAGCGAAGGGCGTCGCTATCCGGGCATGGAACATTGGCTGCCGCTGTTTCACGACAGGCTCGAAACGATTTTTGACTATCTTCCGGGAACCGCCCTTGCGCTTGAGCATCTTGCAGAAGACGCCGCACATGAGCGTTTCTCTCAGATAGCCGACTATCACGACGCACGCTGCGACGCGCTCAAGCGGGGGATAACACCCGTCTACAAGCCGCTGCGCGCGGACCGGCTCTATCTCGGCGAGCAGGAGTGGAAAGCGCGGCTGGAAAACTCGGCGCTAACGCGGCTGACGCCCTTTGCGGTGCCGGAGACAAACGCAATTGAGGTGGGTGCTCGCGCTGGACACAACTTTTCTGCCGAGCGCGCCGAGCCCAGTGCAAATGTCTTCGAGGCGGTGAGCGCCCATGTGCTCTCACTGCAGACGGCGGGAAAGCGCGTGGCGATCGCGCTATGGAGCGAAGGCGCACGCGAGCGTATGAGCCACGTCCTCGCCGACCACAAACTTAACAATCTCACACCGGTTCCCGACTGGACTGCGGCGCAGGCCTTGCCAAAGACCACGGTCGGGCTCGCCGTCCTCGGCATCGAGTCCGGTTTTGAGACCGACGATGCCGCGATCATCAGCGAGCAGGACATCCTCGGTGATCGGCTGGTGCGGCCACGACGTGCCGCCCGCCGTGCGGAAAATTTCATCGCCGAAGCGACCAGCCTTGCGCCCGGGGATCTCGTGGTTCACGTCGATCATGGAATCGGGCGCTTTGCAGGCCTCCAGGCAATCGAGGTGACCGGAGCGCCGCACGACTGCCTGGAAATTCACTACGCCGAAGGCGCTAAACTCTATCTGCCGGTCGAAAACGTCGATCTCTTGTCGCGCTATGGTTCGGAGGAAGCAACCGTCGACCTCGACCGGCTGGGCGGTGGCAATTGGCAGGCGCGCAAGGCGCGGATGAAGAGCCGCATCCGCGAGATCGCCGGCGAACTCATCAAGGTCGCCGCGGAACGGCAGCTGCGCGAGGCATCACGCCTGACGGTCGGCCCAGGCGCCTACGATGAGTTCTGTGCCGGCTTTCCGTATGAGGAAACCGACGACCAGCTCGCGGCGATCGATGCGACGATCAAGGATCTGGGCTCGGGCCGCCCGATGGACCGTCTCATCTGCGGTGACGTCGGCTTCGGCAAGACCGAGGTCGCGTTGCGCGCGGCCTTCATCGCGGCGATCGGCGGCAAACAAGTTGCCGTGGTGGTGCCCACTACACTGCTGGCGCGCCAGCACTTCAAGACCTTTTCTGAACGCTTCCGCGGTTTCCCGGTGAACGTCGCACAGGCGTCGCGGCTCGTTGCTGCCGCAGAGCTTGGCAAGGTAAGGGCGGGGTTGGCCGATGGCAGCATCGATATCGTGATCGGGACGCACGCGCTGCTCGGTAAGAACATCAAGTTCAAGGACCTGGTTCTGCTTGTCGTCGACGAGGAGCAGCACTTCGGTGTCGCGCATAAGGAGAAGCTAAAGACCTTGCGTGCGGAGGTTCACGTGCTGACCCTCACCGCAACACCCATCCCGCGTACATTGCAATTGGCGCTCACGGGCGTGCGCGATCTCTCGATCATCGCCTCGCCGCCGGTCGACCGGCTGGCGGTGCGGACATTCGTCTCTCCCTTTGATCCGATCACGGTCCGCGAGGCGCTGCTGCGCGAGAAATACCGTGGCGGCCAGGCCTTCTATGTTTGCCCGCGCATCGAAGATCTGGCCGGAGCCAAGGCCTTCCTCGACAAGAACGTGCCGGAAGTCCGGGTTGCGGTTGCGCATGGGCAGATGCCGGCAACCACGCTCGACGACATCATGTCGGCTTTTTACGACGGGAAATACGACGTGCTCCTCTCGACGACGATCATCGAGTCCGGTCTCGATATACCGACGGCCAATACACTGGTTGTGCACCGCGCCGACAGGTTCGGCCTGGCGCAGCTCTATCAACTCCGCGGCCGGGTGGGGCGCGCAAAGTTGCGCGCCTACGCTTTGCTTACACTCCCGACGCAGCAGAAGATCACGGCGCAAGCTGAGCGCCGGCTGAAGGTCCTGCAATCGCTCGACACGCTTGGCGCCGGCTTCCAGCTGGCCTCGCACGATCTCGATATTCGTGGTGCCGGCAACCTGCTCGGAGAAGAGCAGTCTGGCCATATCAAGGAGGTCGGTTTCGAGCTTTACCAGCAGATGCTGGAAGAAGCGGTGATGAGTTTGAAAGCCGGTATCACCGCGCCGGTCGCAGATCGCTGGTCGCCGCAGATTACCATCGGCGCGGCCTTGCTCATCCCCGAGGAATATGTCGGCGACCTGTCCGTGCGGCTCGCGCTCTATCGGCGGCTCGCTGAAATCGAGGACGAACGCGATATCGATGGTTTTGCGGCCGAGCTCGTCGACCGCTTCGGGAAGCTGCCCGAGGAGGTCGAGCACTTGTTGCAAGTGGTCGCCATCAAGGCGCTTAGCCGCCGCGCCAATGTCGAGAAAGTGGAAACCGGTCCCAAGGGTATCGTACTGTCCTTCCGCGACAATATTTTTGCGAACCCGGAAGGGCTGATCGCTTTCATCCGCGAGCAGGGCTCAGGGGTCCGTATGCGTACCGATCCCAAGAACCCGAAGGGGCAGCAGCTGGTCTTCTTCGAGGAATGGTCGCGGCCAGAGGATCGTCTGAAAGGCACCGCGGCGGTGCTGCGCAGGCTTGCAAGCATCGCAGAGCAGGCAAAGGCGGCGTAGCCGACCGCTAGTGCGGCATCCGC
The DNA here is from genome assembly GCA_035310865.1 of Pseudolabrys sp. Taxonomy (GTDB): domain Bacteria; phylum Pseudomonadota; class Alphaproteobacteria; order Rhizobiales; family Xanthobacteraceae; genus Pseudolabrys. The sequence continues at coordinate 12,307 of DATGDN010000013.1, forward strand.
AAAACAGGCTTGATGGTTTTGCCCGACACCGATTCCGTCGCAGCGCGGTTGATCTCGGAGAGCGGGTAAAACGTAATCATCTTCTCGACCGGAAACCGTCCGGCGACGATATGCTCAACGAGCAAAGGGATGAAATCTTGCGGCACGCTGTCGCCCTGGATCACGCCGCGCACCGTGCGGCCGTTTTGCAGGAAAGGCATCTCGAACGACACTTCAGTGCCTTTGCGCGCGCTTCCGAGCAGAACGCAGGTGCCGGCCGGCATCAGGCAATCGACTGCTTCGCGGAACACAGAGGGAAGCGCCGAGGTCTCAAGCGTAAAGCGCGCGCCAAGACCGCAAATTTTCCGGATTTCGTCCACGATATCGCTGCGGCCTGCGTGATCGATGGTGTGCGTGGCGCCGAGTTCGCGCGCCAGCGCCAGCCGATGCTCATGCACGTCGACCGCGATGATCGGATCGCAGCCGGCGATTTTTGCAGCCATCAGGCCTGACAGGCCGACGGCACCGACACCGAACACGGCGAAGCTGTCGCCCGCGCGCGGCTTCATCACGTTGAGAACGGCGCCGGCACCGGTCTGTCCGCCACAGGCGAGCGCGCAAATATGCTCGATTGGCGCGTCGTTGCGCACCTTCACCGCGAAGCGCTCGTTGGCGATGGTGAAATTTCCGAACGATGATTGTTGAAAGAAGGCGCTGTAGACCGGCTTGCCATCCTTCGAATGAAGCGTGGAGCCGTCGGCGCGGGTCCCGTTCATCTTCAGATCGAACGCGTGCAGGCAGTAGCTGGGCCGCTGCGACCTGCAATTCGGGCACTCGCCGCACCACGGATAGGCCATCACCACATGGTCGCCCGGCTTGAACCTGGTTACTGCGTTGCCGATCGCACGCACGACGCCGGCGCCCTCGTGGCCGAACACCTTGGGAAATTTCGTCGGATAATAGGCATCGCGGCCGTGCAGATCGGTCGCGCACATGCCGCTGGCCACGACCTCGACCAGAAGTTCATCGCTTCGCGGATCGCAGAGATCGAGCTGCTCGACGGTAAAGGGCCCGGAGCGCTCGTGCACCACGGCGGCGGTGATCTTCATCGCGAGTGCCCAAAGCTACTCGGCGGCGTCGGCGGCCTCTGCGGTGCGGGCAATCGCTTCGGCGAGATACTCCGGCGCCTGCGCCCCCGACACAGCGAACTTGCCGCCAAAAATGAAGCAGGGCACTCCCTTGATGCCGGCCTCTTTCGCGGATAACGCTTCCTGCTCTACTTCCGCGACGTCCTGGTCGCTGGCAAGAGCGTTACCGACGTCTTCAGCATCGAGACCAACATCAGCGGCCGCCTGCACGAGGACGGCATGGTTAGTGAGGTCGGCACCTTCCGTGAAATAGAGATCCATCAGTTTCTGCTTCATCTCGGCGGCCTTGCCGATGCCGTCGGCCCAGCGGATCAACCGATGCGCGTCGAGCGTGTTGGGCTGCCGGCTGATCTTGTCGATGGCATAGGTCAAGCCCTCGGCCGCTGCAGCCGCAGTGACGCGCTGTGCGATTCCCTGGTAGCGCTCCACCGAGCCGAACTTGGTGGTCAGGTACTGCTCGCGCGATATCCCTTCGCGCGGGATCCAGTCATTGAGAAAGTACGGCCGGAAGTGCACTTCAACCGGAGTCTCGGGATTGAGCGCAATCGCCTTTTCCAGCCGGCGCTTGCCGATGAAACACCACGGGCAGACCACATCGGATACAACGTCGATACGAACAGGGCGTTGACTGGACATTGGCGGGCTCCCTTTTGGGGGTGAGCCTAGGCCGCCATCTATTCCGCCGCAACCATTCGGCTGCCTACGACGCGCATCATCAGCGTATCGAGCGTGTCGCCAGCCTTCAGCGTTGCCAGCGTCACATTCGCGGCCGGCGGCTCTTCGCCTTGGGGCGCGAGGATCATCCTCTTGAGCGAGCCCGCGATACGCCGGGCGATCACATGCGTGCTGCGCAGGTCAGTCTGGGTGAAGGCGACCAGGATCGCCCCTTCTTCGTCGCGCATAGCAAAATCAATATTGCGGATCAGCCGTGACATCAGCCGCGCGGCATCGAGGGTCGCTCGCGCGTCCGGTGAATTATCGAACGAGAAACGTGCGATCGAGAGCGGCATGCTGCGGTCGGCTGCCTCGGCCATGGCAATGCCCAGATCGTGCCAGAAGGAGTCGCGCGTGAGCAGGCCGCTTTCCGGGTCGAATATGCCGTCGGTATCGAGCGATCTGAGCATGCGCTTGAGACGCGCCTCGAACGCGCGCATGCGAACGAGCGGAATGATCCGCGAGACCAGCGCGCCGGATCCGCGGCAACCTGATCGATGTTCGGCAAGGCGTCCGCAAATTCCGGCGGCGTTTCGCCGATCACTGCGACTGGAATGTCGCGGAATCTGGGTTCCTGCGCCAGCACCGTGAGGATTGCCTCCACCATGCGCGGAGAGAAGCCGTCGCCTACCACGATGCCGTCGATGTCACGTACGCCGAGATAGCGTGCGGCAGCTTCCACGCTAAGCGCACCGGCGACCTTCACGCGTTCGCCCATAGCGACGCTCAAGGCCGGATAAAGCGGCCGCGCCCAGCAATCAAAACAGTTGCGTCATCGAGCGCATCACCGACCGGCAGCGCAGGCAATTTGCCGTCGCGCGAGGTGAACAACTCAATGCGACGCAGAACCGTTGCATGCAGTGCGCGCACGCGCATGGCAAACTGCAGCCGTGCGAGCAGCCGTTCAACAGGCAATGTGGCGTCGGATGGCAGTGCGATCGGGACAGCGGCATCTTCATCGCCGCATACACGTGCGATGACCGGCACGATCGGACCGTTCAGCGTGGCGGTCTGCAGGCACAGCATGCGCGCCGAGGCCACGTTCGCCGGCGGCCCAGGTTCGGCGATGATCACCGCGGCGGGTTTGACGGTGAGGAAGGCGGCCGGTGCGTCAGCCCATTTGGACTCGACGATCGGAAACGCGCCAGCCGCGCTCAGCGCTTCCACCAGCTCGGTCGCCGGTTGTTCGGCGACCACGATCAGCGGACCTTGAAGCGACATCCCGGCGCACGCGCCGTTTGTGGATCAGCGGTGAGCCTACGGGAGCGCTGTTAATACCCCGTCAACAGAGACCCGAAACTACGCGGCTTCTGCCGCACCACGAGGGCGAAACGCACCTGATATCAGCGGATTGACGCCTTGCGCTTCGAGATCGGCCGCGACAGCCGCTCGGTTTTCGGCCGTGCCGCCAAGCCGGTGGCCTAGATTGCGATCGGGCAACGAAACGATAGTCGCCTCCGGGTCGGCTTTCGACCTCGGCCTGACGAAGACCGTAGCCGCCAATGGTGACAATGTCGGGTGGCGGCACCGTTATTGCGAGCGTTTGGCTCTGCCTGTCGAGGCGGCACGCAAATCCAGTGTCGACATAGCCGGCGGGGTCGGTTGAAAGCCGCTGCGCGTGACTGTGCTCGGCGCCCGGCGGAAAGGGCGCGGCCGGGACCATGGGCCCGCGCATTGTGAGCATGCCAGCATCGCTGCGCGCTGTTTCGACCACCGTCATCGCGCCAATTGCGCCGCGTGGCGCGCTG
>DATGDN010000014.1:0-3427 GCA_035310865.1 Pseudolabrys sp.
TGCCGCGCGAAGAGTTCAATGAGGTATTCGCGGAGGTCGAACGTTGGGGGCTCGACCAATATCTCAAGGACCGCAGCCCGGAGACGCTTTCCTATCCAACCTGACTGCGAGGCGCGCGGGCCCCCTCCGCCAGCGCGCCGAAGGCCGTAAACAGCAAGGGGCTTGCGCTCGAGATTGCAGATCTCGGTCTTTTTGGAGCACGTAAGAAATTAGATTCCGATGCTACTCCGCCATTGGGGTGTATGGGGTGGCATCAAAGTTGTGATCGACATAAGAAATTTTTCCGCTATCGAGCGCGGCGACTTGGTTGAGCAAGGGCCTGCAGCGCCCCGAACGTCGACTGGCCGGTTTCTTTTTTCTTCGACCGAAGGGGCCTGCAGTTCTCGTGCTCGCTTGCATCGGTAAACGAGTGCCGTCTCTACGGCCCAACATTGTTTTATAGAAGCGGCGGTCGGCGATCACGTCGCCGGAGAAAAGGAACACTGGAGGCAGTTCCTTGTCGCTTAGCATCCAATGCCTATCTAAGCGCGATGCGTCCCCAAGATATCCTCGTTCCAACCCCCGCGGGCGTGTGCTGCATGCCCGGCGACTTCCATATCGACCCAACCCGGCCGGTCGAGAAGGCCCTGATTACGCACGGCCACTCCGACCATGCCCGATCGGGACACGGCGCCGTGCTGGCGACGCAGGAAACGCTCGACATCATGCGTTTGCGCTATGGCGAGAATTTCGCAGGCAGGACACAGACGATTGAGTACGGCGAGACGCTGAAACTCGATGGCGCGCACGTCAGCTTCCATCCGGCGGGTCATGTCCTCGGCTCGGCACAGATCCGTGTCGAATGCGATGGGCTGCGCGTGGTCGCATCCGGCGACTATAAAGACGCGACCGATCCGACCTGCGCACCGTTCGAATTGGTACCCTGCGATGTGTTCATTACCGAGGCGACCTTCGGACTGCCGGTCTTTCGCCATCACGATGCCACCGGCGAAATCGACAAACTTCTGCGTTCGGTCGAGATGTTCCCGGAGCGTGCGCATCTGGTCGGCGCCTATACGCTCGGCAAAGCGCAACGTGTGATGGCAATGTTGCGCGAGGCTGCCTACGACAAGGCCATCTACATTCATGGTGCAGTGGAAGTGATCACGCGCTATTACCAGACGCAGGGCATCAATCTAGGACAGGTTGAGCTCGTTCGCGGCGCCAACAAGGCGGACCTCGCCGGGCGTATCATCATCTGTCCCCCCAGCGCGATGAGCGACCTCTGGTCGCGGCGCTTTCCCGATCCGGTTGCGGCCTTTGCATCGGGCTGGATGCGCGTACGTGCACGCGCGCGTCAGCGCGGTGTCACCCTGCCCCTGGTGATCTCTGACCACGCCGACTGGGATGGACTGACGGCCACGATCTCAGCCACCGGCGCATCCGAAGTATGGGTGACGCACGGGCAGGAGGATGCGTTGGTGCATTGGTGCCAGACGAAAGGCTTGAAAGCCCGCCCGCTCGATATCGTCGGATACGGAGATGAAGACGAAGCTGAAGCACCCGGCAGCGAGCCTGACGCATGAATCGCTTCGCCGAACTGCTCGATCGCCTCGCTTATGAACCAGGGCGCAATGCCAAGCTGCGGCTGATCGTCGAATATCTGCGCAGCACGCCTGATCCGGAACGAGGCTGGGCCCTCGCCGCTCTCACCGGCGTGCTGACCTTCAAGCACGCCAAAGGCGGCTTGATCCGCGCACTAATTGCAGAACGCACCGACCCAGCGTTGTTCGCGCTTTCTTATGACTATGTCGGCGACCTGTCTGAAACCGTTGCGCTGATGTGGCCCGCCGATCCGCGCCTAAAACCCAATTCCGCTCCGACTTTGTCAAAGGTTGTAGAAACGCTCTCTACGCTCGGCAAGACGCAATTGCCGGCCCAAATCTCACGCTGGCTCGACGGGCTGGATGAAACAGGCCGCTGGGCGCTTTTGAAGCTGGTAACCGGTGGTCTGCGCATCGGCGTTTCGGCGCGTTTGGCCAAGACCGCGGCCGCATCGCTCGGAGACAAGCAACCCGATGAAATCGAAATTCTCTGGCCCGGCCTGACGGCACCCTATCTCAATCTATTCGCTTGGCTTGAGGGCCGCGCCGAAAAACCTTTTTCGCGCGATCCAGCGCCATTCCGCCCACCCATGCTTGCCCACGCAGTGGAGGAAGCCGATCTCTCCGCGCTCGACGCGGCAGAGTTCATGGCGGAATGGAAATGGGATGGTATCCGCGTGCAAGCAGCGGCCGGGCACGATGAGAACGGCGGATTGATAGCTCGACTTTATTCCCGCACCGGCGAGGAGATTTCCAAAAGCTTTCCCGATCTGCTCGAGGCGCTACGGCTCCCCTGCGCGATCGATGGCGAGTTGCTCATCATGCGCAACGACCGAGTACAATCATTCAATGTCTTACAGCAGCGTTTGAACCGCAAGTCGGTAACGCCGAAGCTGCTGTCGGAATTTCCGGCCCATCTCCGTGCCTACGACCTGCTCGCGGACGGCGGTGACGACTTGCGAGGGCACCCATTCACAGAGCGTCGCGTGCGTCTGGAAAATTTGATCAAGAAGCTGAACGATTCACGGATCGATTTATCACCTCTGGTGCGATTCAAGTCCTGGGACGAATTGACCGCCGCGCGCGCTGACCCAGCTTCCGCCGGCGCCGGTGTCGATGCCGAAGCCATTGAAGGTGTGATGCTAAAGCGTCGCGATGCGCCTTATATGCCGGGCCGGCCAAAGGGTCCGTGGTGGAAATGGAAACGCGACCCAATGATCATTGACGCTGTACTAATGTACGCGCAGCGTGGCCATGGCAAGCGCTCATCTTTTTATTCGGATTACACTTTCGGCGTCTGGACCACGCGCGACAAAAGCGAGGAGCTGGTGCCTGTTGGTAAGGCCTATTTTGGCTTCACGGACGAAGAATTGGTCCAGATCGATCGCTTTGTGCGACGGAATACGGTCGGCCGATTCGGCCCTGTGCGTGAAGTGGCCCATGACTACAAACTTGGTCTCGTGTTGGAAGTGGCATTCGAGGGACTGCAACGTTCAACGCGACATAAGTCCGGCATCGCCATGCGATTCCCGCGTATTAACCGGTTGCGTTGGGACAAGCCGCCAGGTGAAGCCGATCGGCTGGAGACACTTGAGAACATGTTGCAACGGCGCGAGCATTAAACCCTTCCGAAAGCCGTTTCATCAGGCGGGCTCGGTGAGTATGGACTGCCAGCCGAATGGTCCCTGCAATACGCCAGGCTCGGGCTCGCGTCGTAAGCGCTCCCTCATTAGGCATCACCGCGCCAGGAACAGAATTTTTCTGGCCAGAGAGACTCGGCGCTGAATTCGGCATAGCCCGCCGGCCGGAGACCGGATAGCGAAAATCACACGTCGAATGGGCCG
>DATGDN010000015.1:0-4361 GCA_035310865.1 Pseudolabrys sp.
AATGCGTGGCTTATTGTCCGTGGCGGTAAGCTCGCTTGGCCGCTTAACATGGACCCCTCCCCAGAATCCGGCATTCCAACAGAAGCGAACGTCCGTCCACCCGATTTGTTCCCACATTACAATCAGGCATCCCTTGGCCGGTGAGATGATCGACTTTTTCGTGCGGCAGCTTGAGAAAGTCGTCGAGCAGGCCGAGCTCGTACACGCTTGCCGACCCACTGCCGAATTTATTGCGCTGATGCCACAATAAAATTTTCTCAATTTCCTTGCTGCGCAAGAGGCGGCTGCCGGCGCCTCGCAACTTCGGTAGGCGAAAAGTGCAATAAGCGATTTAGTGCGGAGGGGTTTGAGAGCACGGCAATCGTCTCTTGTCGGCTTAGCAGCGCTATTCCCTGCTCGGGCGTTTGCGCCTGATCTATTTTGGCAAGTGCGACCACCAGCGCGACGTCGATATCGCCCAGAGCGCGTGGGGCCGGCGGTGCCAGCATGTCGAGATGGGCTGCGCGCAGTGCCGGATCAGCCAGCAAGGCCGAAAGCGCCTCTGCCGGTGTCTTCCTTTGATCATTTTCCGCGATGGCGTTGGCGCGCGACAGGATGGCCGGGGGCGCCGTTTCGTCAGGAGTGAGCAAAAGGCCAGCGGCGCGCAGACTCGCGCCGCTTCTCGCTTGTGCGCTTAAACCGGCCAGCGGAATGGCGAGCGCCAAGCCTGCGATCACCGGCGACATCCAGAACAGCAATGGTGCTGATACGGCAAAGGCCGCGACTGCAAGGACAAGACCCAAAACCGTTGCCCACAGGTAGTCCCGGGCGAAGTCGGCGACACGCGTTGACCTTGCATGCTCGCGCACTTGCGCGGACCAGCCGGCGTCGCGGCCGCGCATGATCTGGCTGACCGCCCGGCATTGCGCTAGCATCATGACGGGTGCGATTAGCGCCGATACGACGCTCTCGAGCAGAACGCTCGCGATGCCGCGTACGCTCCCACCCATGCCGGCGCGGGTGTGGCGTCGCGGCAGCATTGCGAGCCAGCCCAGCAGCTTCGGCAATACCAGCAGGCTCATCGTGCCAAGGAAGACGTAGGCGGCTCGCACCGGATCCTGCATCGGCCACTGCGGAAACAATGTCGGGTGGCTTGGAAAATAGTTGGGCGGAATGAAGCGCGCCTGCAGGGCGATCAGGATTCCGATCAGCAAAAAGATGAGCCATAGCGGCGCGGTGAGATAGCCGCCGATGCCGACGAGCAGATGCAGCCGCGACATCCAGTGCAGGCCGCGCGCCGGCAGCACGCCGGCATGCTGCAGGTTGCCCTGGCACCAGCGGCGGTCGCGCGCGATGTAGTCCGTCAGCGTCGGCGGGCACTCTTCGTAGGAGCCGCCAAGCTCGGGCGCCATATGAATGGCCCAGCCAGCGCGGCGCATCAGCGCGGCTTCGACAAAATCGTGGCTGAGGATGTGGCCGCCGAGCGGTTTGCGGCCCTTGAGCAGCGGCAGGCCGGCCTGGCTGGCGAACGCCTCGATCCTGATGATGGCGTTGTGTCCCCAATAGTTGCTGTCAGCGCCGTGCCACCAGGCGATGCCATATGCGATCAGAGGTCCATAAACACGGCCGGCGAACTGCTGCAGCCGCGCGAAAAGCGTGTTGGCATTGACCAGCACCGGAAGCGTCTGGATCAGCCCGACGCGGCGGTGTTTTTCCATTGCGGCGGCGAGGCGAACGATCGTGCCGCCATCCATCAGGCTGTCGGCATCGAGCACGATCATGTGATCGTAGGCCCCGCCAAACCGCATCACCCAAGCCGAGATATTGCCAGCCTTGCGGCCAATATTGCTTGTGCGATGGCGGTAATAGAGCCGCTCGCTGCAGCCGCGGACACGTAGGCGCAGGAAAGCTGCTTCTTCCGCGATCCAGATCGCCGGGTCGGTGGTATCGCTGAGAATGAAGCTGTCGAAATGATCGAGGCGGCCGGTCGCGCGCACCGACTCGTATACGGCTTGCAGCCGCGCCATCACCCAGTTCGGCTCCTCATTGTATGTCGGCAGCAGCAGCGCGGTGCGCGTGTGGAGCAGCGGAAGGGGACCGGCCGGGTCGATCCCCAAAGTGCGTCTGCGTCCGATCAGCACCGAGCAAAATCCGATGACGGCGCTGACAAATGACAGCGCGATCCAGGCAAACATCGCCACGAACAGCACGAGGATCATCGTTTCCAGGATGGTCAGCCCGCCGACCTGCAGCACCTCGTACATCTGCTGGGCGGCAATGGCGGTTAATGCGACCGATGCGCCGAACACGATGAGGCGCCGCAAGGGCATCAGGCGCGGCGACGTCTCAGGCGAGCCTGGGGATGCCGGAGCCTGCCACAGCGACTGTTGCGGCATGGCGAGCGGCGCTTCCGACGGCAGCGCTTCGGTATTGGCCGCATCGGCGCGCGTCAGCGGGCTCACCGCGTCCATCGGTATAGCCAGGTTTCGGAGATGGGGTTGTCGGCATTCTTCAGCTGCGCGCGCAACTCCACCAGCGCTTCCCCTTTGGTGTCGAGCTCGAAGCCGACCCGCATGCCGCCGGTCTGCGGATTGGGCTGCAGCACCAGATTGTGGATTTCTCCCTTGCTCACGCTGAGATTGGGCGTGACCTCGTTCTGATCGGACCAAAGCGGGCCACCGACGGCTTCGAGCACGAAGCGTCGAGTGCCGTTACTGCCGGCGCCGATGTTGGTTTTGGCAAATCGCGCGAGACGCTTGGGGTTCGGCTGCGCCTCGCCCCAATGCAGCCGGTAGGTGAAAAAGTATTCGCCTTGTGCCTTGAGCGGATCCTTTGGCCGCCAGAAGGCAACGATATTGTCGTGGATCTCTTCCTTAGTCGGGATCTCGACCAACTGGACCTGGCCTTCGCCCCAGTCGCCGATCGGTTCGGCCCATAGGCTCGGCCGCTTTTCGAAATGCGATTCGAGATCGTCATAGGCGAAGAAATCGCGCTCGCGCTGCATCAGGCCAAAGCCGCGCGGATTGATGTCGTTGAAATAGCTCAGCTGCAGCTCGCGCGGATTGCTTAGCGGGCGCCAGATCTCCTCGTCGCGGCCGCTGCGCATGGCGAGGCCGTCGGAATCGTGCACGGCGGGGCGGAAGTCGTCGACACCGACCCGGTCATTGGCGTCGAACAGGAACATGCTGGTGCCGGTCGCGATGCCGGCCTGTGCCAGATCGGCGCGCGGGTAGACCACCAGCTCTGTGTCGTAGATCGTGGTTTCGCCCGGCCGGATCGTGAAGCGGAAGGCGGCGGCGGCGCTCGGGCTGTCGAGCAGCGCGTGCACGACGAGGGAATTGGTGTCAGCCGCAGGCTGCTCTATCCAGAAGTTGGTGAAGGCGGGAAATTCCTCGCCCTTCGGGTCTGCCGTGCGGACCGACAGGCCACGCGCTGACATGCCATAGGCCTGGCCCTTGGCGACGGCGCGGAAATAGCTGGCGCCGAGAAAGACCCCAACTTCATCGTAGTAATCCGGCCGATTGATTTTCGCGTGGATGCGAAAGCCGGCGAAGCCGAAGTCTGCGTCGGGCGGCGGCGGCTTGGCTTTGCCGAAATCGAACAGGTCCGGTGAATAGTCGACGGGCTGCGCGCGCCCGTTTTTCACGATGTAAATGTTGACGCGGTCCTTGAAGATCCAGCCGCGATGGAAGAACTGCAGCTGGAATGGCAGCTTTTCGCTGCGCCAGATGGCCTGCTCGGGCCGGAAGCGGATGCTGCGGTAGGCGTCGTAATCGATGTTCTTGAACTCGTCGGGCAGGGATGTGTCGGGCTGCTGGTAGGGCTTGCGCGCGAGCTCCTGCGCCAGCCTGCGCGCCACATTGGCGTCGAACGGCTGGTCGGCCTGCGATTGCGCGGCGCGCATACGCAAATCGCCGGCCAGCATCGAAAATGCTGCCGCCGAGCCGGCAAGAAATCTTCGCCGATTCAAAAACAACGCTCCAGTAGGCCTGCGCAGAGTAAGCGCTCAACCACAATAAGTCTGGCTGGAACAGGCGGTTCCCTCTAACCTCTTGCGACGTTTTATTATCAATCAACCGCGCGGAGGCTTGCCATGAAAAAAGCCTCAAACCAGATTATTCCTCAAAATCTGTCTCCTAAAACGGCTTCGGTTGCTCGTCCGGCAAAACAGGTCGTTCCGCGCAACCTGGCTCCAGCAATAAGGGCCGAAGCACCTGAAGGCGCGTATGAGAGCAAGGACCCCGAATTGATGGAATGCATGAGCGAGGCCTGTAAGGCGATGTGCTGGCAGACATCCAGGCCAAAATGGTGCTCATATTTTAAGGAACCGCCATTACCTAACGACGCATAAGGATCCCAAATCATCCACACTACGAGATTGG
>DATGDN010000016.1:0-15353 GCA_035310865.1 Pseudolabrys sp.
TACGCAAGATGGACGCCGACTTCGCCGATATGCGAGGCGCTGGCTGGTCGAACGGTTCTTCGCCTGGCTTCAATGGCAGCGCCGCCTTCTCGTGCGCTGGGAATTTTATCCAAAGAACTTCCTTGGCTTCGTGCAACTCGCTTGCCTCATAATCCTCTTCAGACGATTTTGAGATAGGTTCTAATGATATTGACCAGACGCGTCGCGGTGCAAGAAGGGCTTAAAGAGGACAATCGCGCATCACACGATCAAGACTTTGTGCGTTGGCATCGGTTGCAAGTCCGGTGCTGACGGCGGCGGTGTCGGCAGGCCAGACCGCAAGCGCGTAGAACGGCGGCGCGACAAGCGGCCCGATGCAAGGATTGGGCGCATGACTGGCGTCGCCGTTAAAACGGTTGAGCTCCGTTTCCCCTTTGCCGAAATCGACGTCAACGCCGGTCTTCGCAAAACTGTTGTAGCGCTCGACCGTGCTCCGCAGTTGCACAGGATCGACGCCAATCGTGTCGGCGAGTTCGTCGAGCGTACGTCCGCTCGCGAGATAACCGCTGTCGACGAATTTTCCGGGATTGCGGTGGCCCGGATAGATAACACCGAGGCCGTACATTTCGAGGAAGACTGCATCACAGATTAGCCACGCCGGGATCGACGACGCCACCTTGTTGCTCTCGAACATCGCCAGCACGAAGTCATGATAAGAGACCGCCTCGTTGACAAACCGCCGCCCAGTCGAATTCACGGCAATCAACCCGGGCTTGGCGCGGTCAAGAACGAGATGTGGGAACAGACCTTTGGTGCCGTCGCGACGCGGAACGATCGACACCGGCGTCCACAGCCCGCTGGTGGATTGCGACGGCGCGGTCCCGGCACCGAGGCGCTGACCGATCTCGACACCGTCGCCGCGATTGCCTTCGTAGCTCATTGAATGAGCGGGAACCGGCTGAGGCATGAAGGTCTCGCGGAAACGCTTGTTGTGTGCATACCCGCCGGTCGCGAGCACGACGCCCTTGCGGGTTTTAACGACAAATTCCTGGCCGCCAACATTCACGCGCGCGCCTGTGACAACACTCGCGTCGCCAACGAGGCCGACAATCTGCGCATTGAACAAGATCGGCACCTTGCGTTTGCGCAAGCTGTAGAAGAGCCGGCCGATGAGCGCATTGCCCATCATGATGCGCGTCCCGCGCTGATATTTCAGCCGGTCGAGGACATAGCGCGCGAACAGCTTCGCGGAATAAACAAAATTCGCGATCGAGTGAAACCGGCCTATCAAGGGCGCAATATCAGCCTTGCCGACCATCATGCCGCCGAACACCATGAACTCCGGCACCGGCGGACGAATGCGAGCAAATTCCGCGCCGAGAAGACGCCCGTCGAACGGCACCGGCACGATCGCGCGGCCTTCGATCGCGGCGCCCGGCATGTTGCTGCGATAGTCCGGATGTTTTCCGCACGGAAGAAACTGCACATCCGAGTGAGCGCTCAGATAGTCGATCGCCGTTGGTCCGCTTTTGAGAAAAGCATCCCTCAGTTCACGATTGGTCGCTTCCCCGATCAGCGCATTCAGATAGCGGTCCGCCTGTTCGGCGCTATCGCTGAATCCCGCAGCCCGGCTCTGGCTGTTTCCGGGAATCCAAAGCGTGCCGGCCGAGGTCGATCCGGTGCCGCCGACCTGATCGGACTTCTCGCACAGAAGCACATCGAGCCGTTCAAGCGACGCGACCAGCGCAGCCGTCATCCCTGCAGGTCCCGCGCCCGCCACCAACAGATCAACCTCCCGATCTACGCTCATCGTCAATCACCGCAGCTCTGGCGTCTGTTTAAAATATTTCGCGTGCTCGATCAGCGCGTACCTGTCCGTCATTCCCGCGATGTAATCCGCGATGCGGCGGGCGCTATCGGCATCGCTAGCGATCCCTGCACCCCATTCTTCCGGCAAATCCGCGGGCGTTGCGGTGTAATGCGCAAACAGGTCGCGCACGACACCCTCCGCATCGGCCATGACGCGCATCACGCGGTCGTGGCGATACATGCGCGGATAGAGAAACCCCTTGATGTCGCGGTCGGCTTTTTCCATGGCCGGTGAAAATCCTACAATCGGACGCAGCGCCTCGCGAACCTCCGCTGCCGATCGCGGTTTGAGCATAGCCGTGCGCCGGCCGCTTTCGGAAATGACGTCTTCGATCATGCGCGTGATGATGCGGCGCACGAGTTCATGCACGCGCCGCGCCATTTCGAGACCGGGATAGCCGGCATCGATGTCAGCAAGAATGCCCCCGACCAGCGGGACGGCCGAAATATCCTCAAGAGTGAACAACTCCGCGCGCAGCCCGTCATCGATGTCATGCGCGTCATAGGCGATGTCATCCGATAGCGCGGCGACTTGCGCTTCCGCGCTGGCGTAGCTCCACAGCTCGAGATCGTGGACTTTGGAATAGGCGACAATCGGCGCCGGCAAGCCGTGTCTGGCATAGCGCCCAACCGCCGCCCCTTCGCGATCGACAAGCGGCCCGTTGTGCTTGACCAGCCCTTCGAGCGTTTCCCAGCTCAGATTGAGTCCGTCGAAGGCGGCATAGCGGCGCTCGAGGTCTGTGACGATCCGCAGAGCCTGCGCGTTGTGGTCGAAGCCGCCGCAGGCGGCGAGACATTCATCCAATGCGCGCTCGCCGGCATGTCCGAACGGCGGATGCCCGAGGTCATGCGCAAGCGCTAGTGCTTCGGCAAGGTCCTCATCGAGGCCGAGGGCGCGCGCAAGCGAGCGGGCGATCTGCGCGACTTCGAGCGTGTGGGTCAGCCGCGTCCGGTAGTGATCGCCTTCGTGGTAGACGAAGACCTGCGTCTTATGCGCCAGGCGCCTGAACGCTGCCGAGTGGATGATCCGGTCACAGTCCCGCCGGAAAGCGTTGCGCGTGGGACTTGCCGGCTCAGCGTAGCGCCGGCCCCGGCTTTGTGCCGGATTGGCGGCATAAACCGCCCTTTCGCGCCCAGTTTCCACCGCCATCGCCGGATTGACCTCACTGGCCGGCGCACTTAACTATCCGCTGGGCCATCTGCCAATAGGATGGGCTCGAAAAGGCACACAATGAGCGCAAGCGTTACAGTCAGCGAGCGAGCGGCCAAACGGATCGGCGAAATTCTCAAAGGTGAGCCGGCCGGCACTATGCTGCGCGTGAGCGTCGAAGGCGGCGGCTGCTCCGGCTTTCAGTACAAGTTCGATATGGAACGCGCCAAGGCGGCTGACGATCTTGTGATCAGCCGCGACAATGCCGTGGTGCTGATCGATCCAGTCTCGGTCAATTTTATGGCCGGCTCGGAAATCGACTTCGTCGACGACTTGATCGGCGCTTCGTTCAAGGTGAAAAATCCGCAAGCGAAGGCGTCCTGCGGCTGCGGCACCAGCTTCGCGCTGTGAACGTTTATTCCGCGGCGACCGCCGGCGGAGCTTCCTCGACTTCGGTGAGTTGCGGCTCGAGCTTGCGCTTGAACAGCCGGTCAACGCGATCGAGATAGAGATAGATCACCGGCGTGATGTACAGCGTGAGCAGCTGCGACAAAATCAGACCGCCAGCCACTGCCACGCCGAGCGGCTGACGCAGTTCCGCGCCGGCGCCGGTGCCGAGCGCAATCGGGATCGTGCCGAAGATCGCCGCGAAGGTTGTCATCATGATCGGGCGGAAGCGCAGCGTTGCCGCCTCACGGATCGCAGCCTCCGCCGACAACCCGACGCGGCGCCGCTCGATCGCGAAGTCGATCATCATGATCGCATTCTTCTTCACGATGCCGACCAGCATCACGATGCCGATCATCGCGATCACCGACAGGTCCATGCGGAAGAGCATCAACGTGAGGATTGCGCCGATACCGGCTGAAGGAAGGCCGGAGATAATGGTGATCGGGTGGATGAAGCTTTCATAGAGAATTCCGAGCACGATATAGGCTGCGAAAATCGCAGCGAGGATCAGAATCCCCTGCCCGCGCAATGAATCCTGGAACACCTGCGCGGTGCCCTGGAAGCCGGTCGTGATCGTCGCCGGCAAACGCTCATCGCGCTCCAGCTTCGTGATCGCATCAACCGCCTGACCGAGTGAGAATCCCGATGCGAGGTTGAACGAGATTGTCACCGCCGGCTGCTGGCCCTGGTGATTGACCTGCAGCGGCCCGACCGTGCGCACGAAATGCGTCACCGCCGAAAGCGGCACGGTCGTTCCGTTGGTCGTCTTCAGGAAGATGCGGTTGAGGTCGTCAGGGCTCTGCTGGAATTCCGGCTTGGTCTCCAGGATGACCTGATAGTCGTTCGCCGGCGTATAGATGGTCGCGACCTGACGCGAGCCGAATGCGTTGTAAAGCTCCTGGCGCACCTGATCGATCGAGACGCCGTAGACCGCGGCCTTCTCGCGATCGACCTCGACTGTCACCTGCGGGTTCTTGACGTAGAGGTCGGTGGTGACGTCGAGCAGCCCCGGAATGGTCGCGATCTTGTCGCGTAGCTGCGGCGTGATCCGATAGAGATCTTCGGTGTCGTTGGACTGCAGGGTGTACTGATACTGGCTCTTGTTCAGCCGCCCGCCCAGATTGATGTTCTGAATCGGCTGGAAGAAAATCTGCATTCCCGGAACGACATTCGCGCTCTGACGCAGCCGCGCGATGATTTTCTGCATCCCGTCGCGCTCGTCGCGCGGCTTGAGCGCCACCAGCATGCGTCCGCTGTTGCCCAGCGTGTTCGGTCCGCCGGCGCCAACCGTGGAATTGACATAGGCAACATCCCTGTCGGCGCGCACGATCTCGGCAATCTTGCGCTGATGCTCCACCATGGCCGGGAACGCGATGTCGGTGTTACCCTCGGTGATCCCGATCATGTAACCGGTATCTTCGGTCGGAAAGAATCCCTTCGGCACGATGACGTAGAGCCAGATTGTGCCGGCAACCGTTACCAGCGTGACCGCGAGCATGACGGCTTTCGCTTTTAAGACGCGGTCGAGCGTCCATTCGTAGGTCTTGAGCCAATAGGCGAACATTGTCTCGAACGCGCGCAGCACGACGTTCTGCTTCTCGTGCGGGTCATGGCTCTTGAGCACACGCGCGCACAGCATTGGGGTCAGCGTCAGCGAGACAAAGCCTGAAACGATGATTGCAACCGAGATCGAGACGGCGAACTCGCGGAAAACGCGGCCGACCATGCCGCCCATCAGCAGAACCGGAATGAACACGGCGATCAGGGAGAAGGTGATCGAAATGATGGTGAAGCCGATCTCGCGTGAGCCCTTCAGCGCCGCCTCGAACGGGCGCATGCCGCCTTCGATGTGGCGCACGATGTTTTCCAGCATCACGATCGCGTCGTCGACCACGAAGCCCACCGACAGCGTCAACGCCAGCAGCGTCATGTTGTTGATGGAGAAGCCGAACGCATACATCGCCGCGCAGGTCCCGATCAGCGAGACTGGCACCGCCAGAGCCGGAATGATCGTGGCCGAGACTTTGCGGAGGAACAGGAAGATGACCATGATCACGAGACAGATCGCGATCGCCAGGGTTTCCTGCACATTCCAAACCGCCGCGCGGATCGAGATCGAGCGGTCAAACAGCGGCTGCATTTGAATCGCCGGCGGCACCTGTGCACGCATCGCCGGCAATTTGGCACGCACCGAGTCCACAACTTCAACAGTATTGGCGTCAGGCTGGCGCTGAATGGCCAACACGATGGCGCGCGAGTCGTTGAACCAGGTGGCGATCTTGTCGTTCTCGACGCTGTCGATGATCCGCGCCACTTCATTGAGCTTGATCGGGGCCCCGTTGCGATAGGACACGACCACGTCTCGGTAGTCTGCGGCGTGGTTCATTGCACCAGTTGCGAGCAGGGTGACCGCCTGCTGCTTGCCCTGCAAGGTTCCGACGGGTGCCGACGAATTGGCTTTGGCAACAACGCTGCGGATGTCGTCGAGCGAAATATTGCGCGCGGCAGCCGCAACAGGGTCAACCTGCACGCGCACCGCAAATTTCTGGGCGCCGTAAACCAGCACCTGGGCGACACCAGGCAATTGCGAAATCTGCGGCGCCAGCACGGTCTCGGCATAGTCGTTGATTGCCGACAGCGGCATGGTGTCCGACCGCATGCTTACGTAAAGTACCGGGAAGTCGCCTGGATTGACCTTGCGGAAGAACGGCGGCGTGGTCATTTCGACCGGCAAGCGCCGCTGGGCGGTCGCGAGCGCGGTCTGCACGTCGAGCGAGGCGCCGTCGATATTGCGGCCGAGATCGAACTGGACGGTGATTTGCGTCAAGCCCAGTGACGACGACGACGTCATCGACGAAATGCCTGATATGGTCGACAGCTGGCGCTCGATCGGAGATGCAACCGAGGCCGCCATCGTCTCGGGGCTCGCGCCCGGCAGCGTCGCCGTGATCTGGATCGTCGGAAAATCGACCGCGGGCAAGGCCGCAACCGGCAGCAGCCTGTAGGCGAAGGCGCCAAAAACGATCAGCGACGCCGTCATCAGCGTCGTCAGCACCGGGCGGCGAATGCAAGTTTCGGAAATGTTCATGGGTCAGCTGCCGGCGACTTTTGGCGGGCGCGGATTGACGCGCGTGCCGTCAGACAAGAGGAGCTGGCCATCGATAACCACGGTCTCGCCGCCATTCAGGCCTGAGGCGATGACCGTCTCCTGACCGATCTGACGCTCGATGGTGACGCGCTGCACCTTGGCGACGCCGTCCTTGACGATGAAGATAAAATTGCCGGTCTGGCTGACCTGAACTGCGGTTGAAGGAACGACCACGCCCTCTTCCGAACGCAGTGTCATGTCGGCTGTGACCAGAGTCCCCGGCCACAGCAGCTCGTCATTGTTGGGCATCGTCGCGCGGATCGTGGCCATGCCGGTCGCCGCGTCGATCGTATTTTCGATCATAGTGACCTGGCCGCTGGCGCGCTTTTGGTCGCCGGGAATGATCGCCTCCACAGTCGCCGTCTCCGCCGCGATCGCCTTGCGGATATCCGGAAGATTTTTCTGTGGCACTGTGAAGCTGACATAGACTGGCGCTGTCTGGATGATCGTTGCCATCGGCGCGGTGTCGGCCTGCCGAACGAAGTTCCCGATCTTCACGTTCGCCATGCTGATGCGTCCGGAAATCGGGGCGCGGATCGTGCAGAAGCCGAGTTGGACGCGTAAATTCTCGAGCTGGGCGCGGTTCGACTCTGCCGTCGCGCGCGAAATGTTCGCTTGCGTCTGCGCGTTATTGAGCGTCACGATCGGGGTCGCGTTTCTTGCGGCGAGTTCGGTGTAACGCTCGACGTCGCGCTGCGCCTGTTCGAACGTAGCCTGCGCGCCATTGATCACCGCCTCGACGCGCTTCATATCCGCTTCGATCTGACGGCAATCGAGCGTGAACAGCGCATCGCCCTTTTCGACACGGGCGCCGTCGCGGAACAGAACCCCGGTGATTGTGGTGTCGACCTGCGTCTTGATCGCGACCCCGGCGATGGGGGTCACGGTGCCGAGGGATTCAAGCCGCACCGGCATGGTCTTGCGCTCGGCGGTTGCGATCTCGACGGGGACAACCCGGGCCTGGCCCTGCGAGCGCGCGGCAACCCCGTCAGTCGTCCAGAAACCGCGCGCGAGCACGGCAATGCCGATCAGGGCAAGCGCCGCCCCTCCAATGAGCCAATTTCGCTTAAGCATCGGTGATTTTCGGTCCGGACTCATGTGGCCTGCCCGGACGCTCCCTCATCCGCGGAACGGCTTTTTACTCACACCAAATTTGGAGGCCGCGTTGGCGGCTTTCCTAGCATATAAACGTTAACCCGTGCATATCCCTGCGCTGCCTGATAAACACGGTGAATACAGCATTATTCGCCCTCCCCGAACGCCAAAATCGATGCGAATCGCCACCTGGAACGTCAATTCCATCCGCCAGCGCATGGATAACCTGCAGGCCTGGCTCAAGGAACGGGCACCCGACATCGTTTGCCTGCAGGAGGTCAAGTGCACCGATGATGCTTTCCCGCGCGAGCCGCTCGAGGCGCTTGGATACAACGTGGCCGTGCATGGCCAGAAGACTTTCAACGGCGTAGCCCTGTTGTCCAAGTTCCCTTTTGACGAAGTCGCGCCCGGATTGATCGGCGACGACGCGGACGTGCAGGCGCGCTTCCTGGAAGCGATCGTATCCACCAAGACCGGCGCGCTGCGCGTCGTCAGCCTTTATCTTCCTAACGGCAATCCGCCGGCTACCGACAAATACACTTACAAGCTCAATTGGATGAACAGGCTGACTAACTTCTCACATGAACGACTTAAACTGGAAGAGCCGATGCTGCTGGCCGGCGACTACAACGTCATTCCGGCCGCCGCCGATGCCCGCCGCCCCGAAGCCTGGAAAAATGACGCGCTGTTCCTGCCGCAAACGCGCGAGAAATACCGGACGCTGATCAACCTCGGACTGACCGATGCCCTGCGCGCTGTCAGCGATGCGCCCGATCTCTACACGTTCTGGGATTATCAGGCAGGCGCCTGGGCCAAAGATGATGGAATTCGTATCGACCATGTTTTGCTGTCACCGCAAGCCGCCGACCGATTGATCGATGCCGGCGTCGACCGGCACGTCCGCGGCTGGGACAAGCCGTCCGATCATGTTCCGGTTTATGTCGATCTGGATATCGAGGGGCGCTAGTCTCACGACCGCTCATTCCCGCGCATAGCCGTGCGAAGGACGGCGTGCTTCCGCACGCCTATGCGGGAATCCAGAACCACTTTTCGAGGTTTCGTTTGCTGCTGGATCCCCGCTTTCGCGGGGATGAGCGGAAGAGAGATTACTCCCTTCGTGTCTCCAACCAGCGCCGCAGATAGACCGCCGCGAGCGCACGCTCATCCTCGCTCGCCTGCTTCACGGCGCTGTCATAGAGCTTTGCGATCCAGGCCTGATCGGCGCGCGCACTGTCCTTGGCGAGCGCAAGCCACATCAGGCCGCGTGCCGCCTGCCGCGGCACATGATCGCCCTCGAACAGCATCGCGCCGAGCATTGCCTGCGCCTCGCACTGACCCTTTTGTGCGGAGAGGCCCAACCATCGCGCAGCGGTGCGCGGATCGTGCGGCGCGCCCGTGCCGTTGAGGTAGAGCCGCGCCAGATAATATTGCGCATCGGGATCGCGGAAGTACGACGCCGCGTAAGCGAACATTTCGCGTGCGCGCTGCGGATCGCGCTTAATTTCCGTCTGCGGAATACCTTCGAGATAGTAGTGACCGAGCGCGACGAATGCATTGGCGACGAAGCGCGCCTGCGGCATATCGGGATTATCTTCGGCGTGGCTATTGGCGATGCGGCGGAAATATTCGAAAGCCTTCAGATTGTCTTGCGTAACGCCGTCGCCTTCGGCGTACATGCGGCCGAGTTTCCACTGCGCCAGCGCGTGGCCTTTCTCCGCCGCATACTCGAGCGAGTTCACGGCCTTGACGGTATCGCCGGCCTTGAGCCAGTGCGCGCCGGAGCGGAACGCCTCCATCGGCGTCATCGGCGGCGGGCTCATACTGCCATCGGTCTTGCTGCCGTCGAGCGCGAGCGCGGGCGCCGCGGCCATCAGGCCGGCGCCGATCACAAGCACACGCAGCAGGCTCTCAACTGTCCGCATAGCACTCTTTCTCGCCCGCGCCGCCGGGATGTGTCACCGCGCCGTTGACGGCG
This sequence comes from Pseudolabrys sp., assembly GCA_035310865.1. Taxonomy (GTDB): domain Bacteria; phylum Pseudomonadota; class Alphaproteobacteria; order Rhizobiales; family Xanthobacteraceae; genus Pseudolabrys. The sequence goes on from DATGDN010000016.1 coordinate 9,667, forward strand.
GGGCCCACCTGCTGCGCGTATTTCCACAAATATCCGGATCGGTACTCGCTCTCCCGCGCCTGCCACTGGCTCTTGCGCTTGGCGAGTTCGTCGGCGGAAAGCTTCACGTCGAGCGTTCCATTCACCGCGTCGATCTCGATGATGTCGCCGTCGCGGATCAGCCCGATCGGACCGCCGATCGCCGCTTCCGGCCCGACATGGCCGACACAGAACCCGCGCGTCGCGCCGGAGAAGCGCCCGTCGGTGATGAGTGCCACTTTTTCGCCGGCACCCTGGCCGTAAAGCGCAGCCGTGGTCGAGAGCATCTCGCGCATGCCGGGTCCGCCGCGCGGTCCCTCGTAACGGATGACCAGAACTTCGCCCTCTTTGTATTTGCGCGCCTTCACCGCGTCGAAGCATGCTTCTTCGCTGTCGAAGCAGCGCGCCGGGCCGCTGAACTTCAGTGTCTTCATGCCGGCGGTTTTCACGATCGCGCCTTCGGGTGCGAGATTACCTTTGAGGCCAACCACGCCGCCGGTCGGCAGTAGCGGCTTGTCGGCGGGACGCACGACATCCTGATCCGGATTCCATTTCACGTTTTTCAAATTCTCGGCGATCGTGCGGCCGGTGACCGTCAGGCAATCGCCGTGCAGGTATCCGTGATCGAGAAGTGTTTTCATCAAAAGCGGCACTCCGCCAGCTTCGAACATATCCTTGGCGACATAACGGCCACCTGGTTTCAAATCTGCGACATAAGGAGTCTTTTTGAAGACTTCCGCGACGTCGAAGAGCGTGAACTCGATACCGCACTCGTTCGCGATCGCCGGTAAATGCAACGCCGCATTTGTCGAGCCGCCCGTTGCCGCAACAACCGCAGCCGCGTTTTCGAGCGCTTTTCGCGTAACGATGTCGCGCGGGCGAATGTTCTTGAGGATCAAATCCATGATCATCTCGCCGGCAAGCATGCAGAACTTGTCGCGGATTTCGTAAGGCGCCGGCGCGCCCGCCGAGTATGGCAAAGCAAGCCCGATGGCTTCCGATACGGTCGCCATCGTGTTGGCAGTGAATTGCGCGCCGCATGCACCGGCCGAAGGGCAGGCATTCTGTTCGAGCGTATCGAGATCTTCGTCGGACATCTGCCCGACGGAATGTTTGCCGACGGCTTCGTAGACGTCCTGTATGGTGACTTCCCTGCCCTTGAATTTTCCGGGCAGGATCGAGCCGCCGTAGATATAGATCGACGGAACGTTGAGGCGGCACATCGCCATCATCATGCCGGGTTGTGACTTGTCGCAGCCCGCAATCCCGATCAACGCGTCGTAGGCATGCCCGCGCACGGTGAGCTCGACGCTGTCGGCGATCACCTCGCGCGACGGCAGCGACGCCTTCATGCCGGCATGTCCCATCGCGATACCGTCGGTGACGGTGATCGTGCAGAATTCGCGCGGCGTGGCACCGCCGGCCGCAACGCCCCTCTTCACCACCTGCGCCTGGCGCATCAACGCGATGTTGCAGGGAGCCGCCTCGTTCCAGCAGGTCGCAACCCCGACGAACGGTTGATGGATCTGCTCGGTCGTGAGACCCATCGCATAATAGAAGGCGCGATGCGGGGCACGGTCCGGCCCTTCGGTCGCATGCCGGCTCGGCAGCTTCGATTTCAGATTGGTTTTCGCTTCCATAGTCCTTTACCGCTCCCGCCCCGGTAACGCCGGGCGGCCCGGCTCGCTCCACGGTCGAGGCAATACCCGGCCGGGGCGGGCCTCGATGTCGTTGAATGGTATGGCCGAATCGCGGCGCCGCCGGGATGATCACAGGGCATGGCTTAAATGTTCTAAAACTGTTGCAAGACAGACACACGCGTGGCGGCCGGGTACGGCCGGCCCAAGCGGCACTCCCTCTCGAGAGTGCGGAGCGCCTCCCGGCGCGCCACCCAGACAAGCTTGCGCAGTCTGGGCGTATTTGGGGACGTTCTCCTTACGGGGCCGGGCCGCGCTTTCCGGGGTCCGCTCGTCAAAGCCGCCCAGCCTCTACTGGGATTGCCGCCATTTCTGGCGGCCTATGGCAGCGCCTGCAGACAGCCGCAACGGCCTCCGTCAGCCAGCTCCTGGCAGGCGGCCCGTAGTGGCCACCGGGCGGAGCCCCGGCGCCGCCCGAGTCCTGGGAGGGGCGTTCATCTCCCGCCCGCGGGCGCCGCATCCTGCTCCATCATCAGACGCCTCATGATGACGCCCCTCGATTGAGCCGGACGCAGGCATATTAAATCCGCGCCGGAGACCGGGGATGAGTTTTCTCGCGTCGCAGGCGCGCCCGCGCGTGCTGGACAGCTGCGCGTTGCGTCCACGCTGGCGCTCGTGCTCGTCAATGGCATAAGGTGTCGAAGAACAGGCGTCGTAGTACGCTGAATAAAGGGGGAGGACTGACGTGAAATCCTTAAGACCGCTACTGATCGGTTTGGCGCTGGTGTGCCCGGTATCGGCCACGGCGCAGGATTTTCCCAACAAGTCGATCAGGTTGATCGTGCCCTTCCCGCCCGGCGGACCGAACGACATCATTGCACGCGTCGTCGGCCAGCGCATGTCGGAAATCCTCAAGCAGCCGATCGTGATCGAGAACCGCTCCGGACAGGGCGGCGTGACCGGCACCGATGCCGTGGCAAAGTCGCCGCCCGACGGATACACCATCGCCATCTCGAGCGCGGGCGCGCTGGCGATCAGCCCCAGCATGGAAAAAGTCTCCTACGAGACACTCAAGGATCTGCAGCCGATCACACTCGTGGCCAAGGTACCGGAAATGCTCGTGGTCGCAACGAGCGTCCCTGCACAGGACATGAAGGAACTGGTCGCTCTGGCGAAATCGCAACCGGGCAAGCTTAACTTCGCGTCGTCCGGTCCTGGGAGCCTGCCGCATCTCGCCGGTGAACTGTTCAAGCTCACCGCCAACATCAACATTGTCCATGTGCCCTACCGCGGCGCAGCTCCGGCCGTGAACGATCTGCTTGCCCAGCAGGTGCAGATGGTCTTCCTCGACCTGCCCGTGCTGCTGCCGCAGATCAAGGCCGGCAAGCTCAAACCGATCGCCGTCGGCGCGCCGCAGCGCGTGCCGAGCGCACCTGATGTTCCGACCACTGCCGAAGCCGGAATGCCCAACCTCTTGACCGAGAACTGGTACGGGATGGTCGCGGCGGCAAAGACGCCGCCAAATATCGTGGCCGCGCTGAACAAGGCCGCCGTCGAGGCCATGAAGGATCCGGGAGTGGTCGAAAAGCTGTCGAGCCAGGGGGCACTCCTGGTCGGCGATTCACCGGAGCACTTCCGTGGCTTTATCGACATCGAGACGAAGAAGTGGGCGAAGGTGATCAACGACGCCGGCGTTCAGACCGCAAAGTAACCTACGGCTCTTTGTAAATGTCCGACGCCGACAATTTCGTGCTGCGCTCGACGGTGACGTCGCCATTCGGGCGCAAGGTTCGCATGGCGATCAACGTGCTGGGCCTGTCCAAGCGCGTCCGGCTCGAGCCGGCCGACCCGCTCAATGAAAGCGATACGCTGCGCCAACAAAATCCGCTCGGCAAAATGCCGTGCCTTGTGCTGGCCGATGGCAGCACGATCTACGACAGCGGCATCATCATTGAATTCCTGCAGGATGTCGCCGGAACCGATCGGCTTCTGCCGCTGCGCGGACGCGATCGCTACCGCTCGCTCACGCTGTCGCGGCTCGCCGACGGCATCATGGATGCCTCAATTCTAGTGGTCTACGAAGGCCGCTTCCGTCCGGACGCCTCCACGCATTCGCCGCGCTGGCTCGCGCACCAGCGCGGAAAAGTCACGCGCGGCCTCGCGGCGTTCCAGGCATCGCCGCCTGATCCGGCAAAAAGCGACGTTGTTAGCATCGGGTTGTCGTGCGCGCTCGGCTACCTCGACTGGCGCAAGCAGATCGATTGGCGGCCTGCCTATCCTGGGCTTGTGACCTGGCTGAACGAATTCTCGGCGCACGAGCCCGCCTTCGAACGCACGCGCGCCACTGACGCCTGATGCAACACACTGCCGATACGCGCCCAGATCCGCCGTACTGGATGGCCACACCCAGCAAGCCGAAGCTTAAGCTGCCGGCAGGTGCTTGCGATGCCCACGTGCACGTATTCGGCCCGCGCGCCCGCTTTCCATTCGGCGAAGGACGCCGCTACACGCCATCCGATGCACCGAAGGAACTCCTATTCAAACTGCACGAGCGCCTTGGCATCCAGCATTGCGTGATCGTGCAGCCGGCCTGCCACGGCAATGACAATTCGGTGACGGTCGACGCGATTGCTGCGACCGGCAGTTCTTATAAAGGTATTGCCCTAGTGCCAGTGTCGATTTCCGACGCCGAGCTCAAGCGGCTCGACGCCGCCGGCCTGTGCGGCGCCCGTTTTCACTACATGACGCATCTCGCCAAAGGCCCCGCAATCGGCGAGGTGATCGCATTCGGCATGCGCCTCGCCAATCTTGGATGGCACTTGCAAATTCATATGGAGGCGGACCTGATCGCGGAGCTGGCGCCCGCGCTCAAGCAGTCGCCGGTGCCGGTTGTGATCGACCACATGGGCCGCATTGATGCCTCGCTCGGGCTCGAGCAGCCAGCATTCAGGGCATTGCTTGCGCTTCTCGGCGACAAGAACATTTGGGTGAAAGTAAGCGGCGCCGACCGCGTAACCCGGCAAGGGCCGCCCTACTCCGATGCGGTGCCGTTTGCGCGCAAGCTGGTGGCCGAATTCGGCGACCGCTGCGTCTGGGGCACCGATTGGCCTCATCCCAACCATCGGGGCCCGGTCCCTGACGATGGCGTTCTGGTCGATATCCTGGCCGAAATCGCGCCAAGTGAAGCCGCCCGGCAGGCCTTGCTGGTCGACAATCCGCAGCGCTTCTACCGCTTCGCGCCGGCGCGTAAATTGACCTGAGGGGCAAAAGATATGGGCGGACGCCTGCAAGGACGCATCGCGATTGTCACCGGCGCGGGCTGTGTCGGCCCCGGCTGGGGTAACGGCCGGGCCGTTGCAGTCCGCTTTGCCGAGGAAGGTGCGAAGATTTTCGCCGTCGACCGCGATCTCGACAGTGTCAAGGAAACCGTCGAGCGCGTGAAAGCGGTCGGTGCCGAGATCGTCTTCCATCAATGTGATGTCACCGGCGCCGCGTCGACCGAAATCATGGTCAAGACCTGCCTCGATCACTTCGGCCGCGTCGACGTGCTGGTAAACAATGTCGGCGGCTCGGCTGCCGGCGGGCCGGTGGAGATGAGCGAAGACGTCTGGGACGCGCAGGTCGACTCCAATTTAAAGAGCGTATTCCTGACTCTGAAGCATGTTCTGCCGGTCATGCAGCGGCAGAAAAACGGTGCCATCGTCAACATCGCATCGACCTCCGGACTGCGCTGGACCGGATCGGCCCAGGTCGGCTATGCCGCAACCAAAGCCGGCGTGATCCAGCTCTCGCGCGTGGTGGCCGTGCAATATGCGGACAAAGGCATTCGCGTGAACACCGTCGTTCCGGGGCAACTGCATACACCGATGGTGGAAGCCCGGCTCGCCAAACAACGGGCCGGCGGCGATGTCGAGGCATTGCTGAAATCGCGCCTCAAACGCATCCCGATCGGCTTCATGGGCGATGGCCGCGACACCGCTAACGCTGCACTGTTTCTCGCGTCCGACGAGGCCCGCTTCATCACCGGAACGG
>DATGDN010000017.1:0-4869 GCA_035310865.1 Pseudolabrys sp.
GCCTGAAGCGCAGCACCCAAAATCTTTCAGCTATCCACAAGCCGCCGGCCGATTACCCCATCTTTTGGCCCAGCAAAGCCGACATGACTTTTTGCGGGAATCCGCTTTCGCGGTCGCTATCGGGGGTAAAGCGGACATGCCTGTTTGCGCTGCAAATGTCTGGTTATGACCCAAAGCGCATCTTGTCCGCCAAATCGGCCGCCGTCTCGCACTGGCGCGAGCACAAGCGCTTGCTAGGATTGAGTGCCATATGAACCGACCAAGGGGCCGCCAAATGCCAGCTTACCTGATTGCTGAGCACATCATCACCGATGCAACCAAATTCGAGGAATACAGAACCAAGGTTGGACCAATGATGGCGAAGCATGGCGCACGCTACCTCACAAAGGGCGGAAGCCATAAAATGCCAGAAGGAGGGCATTGGAAACCCGAGCGCGTCGTAGTGATAGAATTTCCTGATATGAATTCTCTAAACGCTTGGTACAACTCGCCAGAATACCAACCACTTATTGCTCTTCGAAAAGAATGCACTAGCGACCAAGACATGTTGTTTGTTCTCGAGGGCGCCTAGCGCGCAAGCCTGAGGGTTGTTCAGCGGCCAATGTCCGCTTCTGGCCCAAAGCCGACATGGGTGAGTGCACTTGCACTGCAAATGTCCGCTTTCGATGGTAAAGCGGAGATTGCCGCACTGCCCTCCTAGCTCAATGAATTTTATCAAACATAAAAATTCATTTTTGAAGTCGCCAATTATCTGCACAGAGCGCCCAGTACGTGTCGCACAAAGGCCGCCTTGCAAGGCGAAATGGATACCCATCCCCGAAGATCGGGCTGGACTGAGCGTTGGGGGTACACATGGGGGTACAAGCGCGGGCGGCATGTAAAATCGGGAAGCTTTTCAACAGGATGAGTGCTGAAGGTGAGATCCTCCCTCTCCGCCATCATCTGAGCCGCAGGAAACCCGCGAACCCGCCTTATTCCTTCACCGCGCCCGTCATCGCCGAGACGTAGTGCTCGACGAAAAACGCATAGAGCACCACCAGCGGCAGCGATCCAGCCAGCGCGCCGGCCATCAATGAGCCCCAACGATAAATGTCGCCATCAACAAACTCGTTCACGATCGCGACCGGCACCGTCTTGTGTGACGTCGTCGAGAGGAACGTCAACGCGTAGATGAATTCGTTCCAGCAAAGCGTGAAACAGAAAATAAAAGCCGAGATCAGTCCGGGGATCGCAAGCGGAAGCACGATCCTGATCAGGATCTGCCAGCGGCTGGCGCCGTCGATGAGCGCGCATTCCTCCAGCTCGAATGGAATCGTCTTGAAATAGCCCATCAGCAGCCAGGTCGAGAACGGAATCAGGATGGTCGGATAGGTGAGGATCAGCGCGAACGGCGAATCGAACAGGCCATACTGAAACACGACCGTCGAAAGCGGAATGAACAGGATCGACGGCGGCACCAGATAGGCCAGAAAAATTGCGCCGCCGACCCAGGCTGCGCCGCGAAACCGCAAGCGCACGATGGCATAGGCGGCGAGCACGCTCGCGAAGATCGACAGGATCGTCGCGCCGATCGCGACGAACATCGTATTCCACAGCCACAGCGGATAGCTAGTCTGGAACAGCAGATTGTAGAAATGCTTCAGCGTCGGCGCGGTGGTCCAGAAAGGATTCACCTTATCCATGTCGAGCAGCTGATCGTCCGGTTTGATGGATGTGAGCGCCATCCAGTAAAACGGAAACAGCAGCACCAGAAGAATGATCGACAGCGGGAGATAAAGCGTCACCAGGCGTCGCGGCAGCGTCTCCAGATAGCTCATGCCTTCGCTGTGGTCGGCGCTCGCGTTGAGCACCTCGCGCGGGTTGGCGGCTTTGCCGGCAAGCGCCTCAGTCATTGCTTTCGCCCTGTTGCCACTTCCTGCGCTGCAAGCCAAACCATGATATGAGGATCGCCGCGAGCAGGAAGGGGATCATTGCCGTCGAAATCGCCGCGCCCTCGCCAAGCTGGCCGGCGATGATGGCGCGCTGATAGGACAGCGTCGCCATCAACTGCGTTGCGTTGACCGGCCCGCCGCGCGTCAGCACCCAGATCAGCTGGAAGTCGGTGAAGGTGAACAGCACCGAAAACGTCATCACCACCGCGATGATGGGCGTGAGCAGCGGATAGGTGATGTATCGAAATCGCTGCCAGTTGCTGGCACCGTCAATGGTAGCGGCTTCGTATAGCGATGGTGAAACGGTCTGCAATCCCGCCAGCAGCGTGATGGCGACGAACGGCACGCCGCGCCAGATATTGGCGAAGATGACGGCCCAGCGCGCGTTCCAGACGTCGCCGAGGAAATCGATGTTGGACGAGATCAGGCCAAGATGGCGCAGCGTCCAGGACACGATCGAGAACTGGCTGTCGTAGATCCACCAGAAGGCAATGGCCGACAGGACCGTCGGCACAATGAAGGGAATGAGCACGACCGCGCGCAGGATCGCCTTGAACGGCAGATTTTCGTTGAGCAGCAGCGCCAGATAAAGCCCGACGGCGAATTTGATGGCGCTGGCGACGATCGTATAGAGCAGCGTGTTGAACACCGACAGCCAGAAAATGCTGTCGTCCCATAGCCACTCATAGTTTTCGCTGCCGATGAACACGCCGCTCCGGCCAATCTTGGCGTCGGTGAAGGACAGCCAGACGCCGAGGCCCAGGGGATACGCGAGGAACAAGACGAGAAATGCGGCGGCCGGCAGCATGAACCAGGCGCTGAGCCAATTGTGATTGGTCTTGAGCCGCTCCCACGCGCCGACTTCGCGGGGCACGGATTTGCCTGACGATTTCAACGCTATGTCGGCCATCCAGCTACTCGTTTTCAATTTTCGTCATGGCCGGGCGAGGGCCCGGCCATGACGTTTGGTTCGGCATTCGTGCAGGAACGTCCGCACGGCTGCTTGGCCGCTAGCGATAGATCCGCCGCAGTTGACGGTCGGCGATCTTGATCGCGCCTTTTGCATCTTCGCGTCCGGTGCAAACGGCCGCGAACATGTCGAGCACGACAAAGTCTGCGATCGCGCTTGCGGCCTTTTCGCCGACGGAGCCGAGGCCGCCCGCCGTCAACGTGCGCTTGGCGACGTCGCGGAACGGCGTTGTTTTCTTGTCGGCGGTCCATACCGGATTGGTATCGTAGGCGTTGAGGCAGTGCGTGAGATAACCCTTCGATGCCGTCAGCCATTTGTTGAACTGATCGGCTTCCAGCATGTAGGCCATCAGCGCCTTAGATGCCTGAGGATACTTGGTGTAGGTCATCGCGATCAGCGGGAACATCAGATGGAATTCGGTCGGATGGCCGACTGGACCGACCGGCCAGAGCGCGTGATCCATGTCCTCAGCAATCTGCTTCTTGGTCGCGTCGTTTTGCGCCGCGACGTAGATGGAGATGCCGTTGTTGGTCCAATGGACTTCGCCGCCGAGGAAGGCCTTGTTGTTGAACGAGTCGTTCCAGGACGCAGTGCCCGGAATGTAGTTTTCATAAAGCGCCTTGGCGTAGTTGAGCGCTTTCTCGGTTTCCGGCGAGCTGATGATGACTTTGTCGCTCTTGTCGACGACGTTACCGCCGAACGCCCACAGGCACCAGTAGACCCAAGCATTGCCGTCACCGGAGGCGTGGCCAAGTGCCATGCCGCCCGGCGTGCCCTGCGCTTTCATTGCCTTGGCGTAGGCGAGAAGTTCATCGGTCGTTGTCGGAAATTTCGAGAAGCCTGCCTTTTTCGACGCTTCGAGCCGGTAGTTGAGCAAATTGCCAGCGTAGCAAACCGGAATCGCGATCCACTTGCTGCCGGTGCCTTTGCCGTACGTGACGGCTGTTGGTACCCAACCGCCGTACTTCTTGCCGAGGTAGTCGGCGACATCGGTGACGTCGAGGCATTTCTGCGGGAACAGATGCGGCAATGAATAGAGGCCCCAGAATAAATCCGGGCCAGCGCCGGTATTGGCGGCGACGGAAGCCTTCGGTTGAACGTCTTCATAGGATTCGCGCGCGATGGTCACTTTGACGCCGGTTGCTTTCGTGAAGGAATCCATCAACGCGACGAAGGCGTCATCTTCGGATTGCACGAAATATTTCCAGCGCAGGATCGACAGCTGCGCGCCTTTCTCCGGTTTCCACGGTGCGGCCTGAGCCCAGGCTTTTGTCCAATCAAGCAACGCCGGCCCGGCCAATGCGCCGGCCGCAGCCGCCGCTGTACCGCCTTTGACGAGAGTGCGGCGCGTAAAATAGGTCATGATCAGCCTCCCTTTCGTTTCTCAGTTGCTGAGACGCTTACCCGTCGTCTCGTCGAATAGGTGAATGAGCCTCGGGTCTGGCTTAAGCCGGATCTTGTCGCCCGGCTTGAATTGATGCCGCTCGCGGAACACGGCGATGATCTCGTCGTCGCCCAGCTTGGCGACGACCTGAAGTTCCGATCCGGTCGGCTCGACAACCTGAATGACGGCATCGGCACCGTCGTCGGACAATGAGAAATGCTCCGGCCGGACGCCATAAATGGCAGGGCGCCCATCGCTGCCACTCGGTGCGCTGCTAAGGGAAAATTTCACGCCGGCGGGTGCTTCGAACGCCACCGCCCCATTCAAGCTGATGCGGCCCTTGAGCATGTTCATCGCCGGCGAACCGATAAAGCCGGCAACGAAGAGATTGTCGGGACGATCGTATAGATCGAGCGGCGCCCCGATCTGCTCCACACGCCCGTCGTGCATCACGACGATTTTGTCCGCCATCGTCATCGCCTCGATCTGGTCGTGCGTGACATAGATTGTCGTCGTCTTCAGACGTTGATGCAGCTCCTTGATTTCCGTGCGCATCTGCACGCGCAGCTTCGCATCGAGATTGG
>DATGDN010000018.1:0-4298 GCA_035310865.1 Pseudolabrys sp.
GCGTGAATGTCATCGTTCCAGTCGACGGCATTTCGAGCGTCGATGCCTATTCCGAGCAATTCAGCGTGTGGCAACTCGCCAATGGTCCCACCTTCAGTCAGAAGGTGACGATCACAAAGATGGATATGATCAAGTTCTGACGATTGCACTCGGGGGCGCCGCGTTACGGCGGCCCCGGGCCGTCAGACTTTCCCCAGCGCCCGGAGAATTTTGTCCGGCGTGAACGGCATGTCGGTGAGCGGTTGCGCCCCGAGCGGGCGCAGCGCATCATTGATCGCATTCATGACCGAGCCGGGTGCGCCGGCGGTTCCCGCTTCGCCGGCACCCTTGGCGCCGAGCTCACTGTCGGCGGTCGGCGAGACGACATGGCCGCATTCGATGTCGGGCATTTCTGCCGCCATCGGCACGAGATAATCCGCCATGTTGCCGTTGAGCAGCTGACCGCGCTCATCGTAGAGGCAGTGCTCGAATAATGCGCCGCCGATGCCTTGCACCACGCCGCCACGGATCTGCTCGTCGACCAGCTGCGGGTTGATGATGGTGCCGCAGTCTTCCACGCACCAATGCTTGAGCAGCTTCACGAAGCCGGTGTCGACATCGACTTCGAGATAACTCGCCTGGATGCCGTTGGTGAAGGCGAACGGCCACGCACGCGGCACGTAGTGGCGCGTCGCCATCAGTTCGGCCTGGAATCCCGGCGGCAGCGTATCCGGACGGAAATAGGCGACCCGCGCCAGCTCATCGAGCGGAAGGCGCTCGGTGCCCTTTTCCTTGTCCACCACGACGCCGTTGCTGATATCAAGCTCCTCCGGCTTGGCCTGCAACATGGCCGCGGCGACAGCGAGCACGTTGGCCCGCAACGCCTTGCCGGCCTGCCACGCCGCTTCGCCGCCGATGCCGGCCGCGCGCGAGGCCCAGGTGCCGCCGCCATAAGGCGTATTGTCGGTGTCGCCGGTGACGACCCGGACTTTGTCCATCGGCACGCCGAACGATGACGCGACGCATTGCGCCACCACCGCTTCGGCGCCCTGGCCCTGCTCGGTGACGCCGGTGTGCACAATGATCGCGCCCTGGGCGTCGAGTTTCACAGTGGCGCCGTCCATCGACGTGATGCGAGCGCCGCCGACGCCGTAGAACGCGGCCGACGGATTTGTCACCTCGATGAAGCTTGCAAATCCGATGCCCCGATAAATGCCTTTCTCCCGTAACTTCTTCTGCTCGGCACGCAGCCCGGCGTAGTTCATCATCGAGTCGAGATGAGCGAGCGCCTCGTGGTGCGACAGCAGCTCGAATTTCAAGCCGGCGGCCGATTGTGTCGGATAGGCATCGTCCGGGATGAGATTGCGGCGGCGTAGTTCGAGCGAGTCCATGCCGATCTTGGCGGCGGCAAGCTCGACCAGACCTTCCGTCACCGCAACCGCAATCGGATGGCCGACCGCACGGTACTGGCACATCACATTCTTGTTCTGGAACACGACGCGCGCTTGCGCACGATAGTTCGGGCATTTGTACGGACCGCCGACCAGATTGACGATCTGGTTCGCCTCGATGCCGCTTGTGCGCGGGTAGACGGAGTAGGGGCCAATACCGGTCAGGTCGTCGATCTCGAAAGCATTGATGATGCCGTCCTTGCTCACGCCGATCTTCGCCTTGATGCGATGATCGCGCGCGTGAATGTCGGTGACGAAACTTTCGATCCGATCGGCGATGAACTTCACCGGCCGCTTGAGCAGTTTCGACAGAGCCACCGTCGCCATCTCATCATCGTACGTGTGCACCTTGATGCCGAATGAGCCGCCGACGTCCTTCGTAAGTACGCGAACCTGGTGCTCCGCGATGCCGAGATGCTTGGCAAACAGATTCTGCATCATGTGCGGCGCCTGCGTGCCATGATAGACGGTCATGCGCTGCTCGCCCTCGTTCCAGTCGGCGACAACCGCGCGCGGCTCGTTGGTCACACCGGTGTGACGGCCGAATCGGAAGGTGGTCTCCACCACGGCGTCGGATTCAGCGAAGGCGTTGTCCACGGCGCCGACGTCAAGATTACGCTCGAAGCAGAGATTGTCGCCCAGCGAGGCATGGATGACCGGCGTCTTGCGATCGAGCGCGATTTCCGGATCGGTGACTGGCGGAAGCTCTTCGTACCTGACCTCGACCAGCTCACACGCGTCCTCGGCTTCGGCTCGCGTGCGCGCCACCACCGCGCAGACGGCCTCGCCCTGCCAGCAGGCACGCTCGACCGCGATGGGCGACTGCGGCGCGGATTTAAGACCCTTGAGATGCATGAGCACGCCGACCCACGGCGTCATGACTTTCGAGAGCTCTGCACCGGTGACAACGGCAATGACGCCGGGAGATTTCTTCGCAGCTTCCGTGGAGATCTTGGCGATGCGTGCATGGGCGTGCGGCGAGCGTACGAAAGCGACGTGCGCCATGCGTGGCAGCGTAACGTCGCTGACATATTGACCACGCCCCTGCGTCAGCCGTTGCAAATTCGGCCGTGGTACCGACCGCCCGATATATGAGTTGGGCCGGTCGAGAGCGGTCAGCACGGGCGGGGAGTCTTCAGTGATTTTCATGATTGATCTTTCGACTATTCCACGCGCTCCCAGACGAGGACGGCGCGCATAATTCTGTCGCCTAGATTGGGATAATGTTGCGGTGACGCTTCAATGTGAAGCTGATTGCCTTCGACGCTGAAATATCGGACCTGCTCGGTGCCGGTCCAACTTTCATCCCACGCAATCTCAACGTTGACGACGATCTTCCGGCCTTCGATGCGATACCGGCCGGAGTAAGCGAGCATTGATCGAAAGCCTGCTATCCGGTCTTCGTCCGTCTGTGGGACTTTGCGCCCTTCCGAAGTTTGAACCACCGACCAACTTCCGGCCGAGGTGAGGATAAGGCAACCGTTCGGGTGCTCGCCCCAAACCGCCTTCCGTTCTTTGGTTTCGGCATCTTCCATGAAACAAGAGACGAGCTTCCAGGTGCCGGCCAGCGTTTGTGGGTCGGCTTGCGGTCGCATGGACGAAGCGGACTGTATTGTCGGTGCTGGCGTCATCATCACGATTTTCCAGCCCTTTGCTTCGCCACCGCTTCGACCGCGTCGACGATGGCGTGATAACCTGTGCATCGGCAGTAGTTGCCAGACAGATATTCACGGATGTCATCCCGGCTCGGCACAGCCTTTGCGCGTTTGAGCAGCTCCTGCGCCGCGGCCAGCATGCCCGGTGTGCAAAAGCCGCACTGAAGGGCGTTGCGCTGCTCGAACGCCGCCTGCAGGTCGGCGACCTCGCCTGAGTCAGACAGGCCCTCGATGGTCTCCACCTTGGCGCCGTCGCACTGCACGGCCAGCATTAGGCAGCCGCGCACGATTTCGCCGTTGACGCGCACGGTGCAGGCACCGCACACGCCATGCTCGCAGCCGACGTGACTCCCAGTCAGCGAGAGATCCTCGCGCAGGAAATCGACCAGCGTCTTGCGCGCATCCACGCGCTCTTGGACGCGTTCGCCATTGACGGTCAGGGAGATATTGAGGGTGTGGTCGCTCATCACCGCGCCTCCAGCAGCTGCTTGGCGATGCGGCGAAGCAGGACACCGGCAAGATGCTTCTTCACCTTCGCCGTCGCCTGGACGTCGTCGTGCGGATCAAGGTCGAGCGCATCGACCGCTCCATCGATGTTGCCGCTTGCAAGCGCGGCTTCCGCTTTTTTCGCTCGCACCGGCGTATTGCCGACGCCGAAATAAGCAAGCCGCACATCGCTCAAACCTTTGCCGGTGCCGCGCGCTGTCGCTGCCAGGCCGACAATGGCGTAGTCGCCGTGACGGCGTGCCAGCTCAGCAAAGCCGACACGCGTGCTCTTTTCGGCGGCCGGAATGCGGACGGCTGTAATCATTTCCTGCGGGCGCAGGGCGGTTTCGAACAGACCCTTGAAGAAAGCGTCGGCTTTCACCTTGCGCTTGCCCTTGGGGCCGGCAATATCGATCTCGCCCCCCAGTGCCAGCAGGCAAGCAGGCAATTCCGCAGCCGGGTCGGCGAAGGCGATCGAGCCGCCGAAGGTGCCGCGGTTGCGGATCGCGGGATGGCCGATATGCGGCATCGCGAGTGCGATCAGCGGTGCGTGTCTTGCGATGACTTCGGAATGTTCAACCTGCGCATGGCGTGCCAGCGCGCCGATTTCGACGTACTTGCCCTTCTTGGCAATGCCGTCGAGGTTCTTGATGCCGTTGATGTCGATCAGCAGGTCCGGTGCCGAGAGCCGCATATTGAGCGTGGCGATCAGGCTCTGTCCGCCAGC
>DATGDN010000019.1:0-6214 GCA_035310865.1 Pseudolabrys sp.
TTTGCCGCCGCTCGGTGATATCTTCGTGCGTGCCGATCCAGCCGCCGTCTTTCATCGGATGATTGGTAACCAGCAGGAGACGCCCACCCTTGGACTTCACCTCGTGCACGATGGTGCGCCCCTCTCCAACTGCAGTCGGAAATTCCTTTCTGTACTGATGTGGATCCCGGGAAAACGTGCCCTTGGCGACCCCGCTTTTCCAGCACCTCGGAAAGCGTGGCTCCCGGCTTAACGTCGGCCGGTGTCAGCTCATACATGGAAGCGTCGAACATGCACAGCCCCTGTGCCATGCTGTTGATGGCGGTCCGCATCTGCTCATTTTCCCGATTTTGATGCCGCGTGAAGATGGCGCGGGTCACGCTCATCGCAAGTTGGGCAACGATCGCGGCGAAGACGGCCGTGAGGGCTGTGTTGGGAATGGTGGCGATGACGGTCGCTGCCCAGTCGGCAGCAAAGATCGTCAGCGCGCCGAAACTGCCCGCAAATGCAACAAGGCCAACAAGCATGACCAGCCACGAGGCGCGCGTGGGGGTGAGAGAGAAAAACATCGGCCAGCACGATAGTGCCACCGGCTTTTTTTGCGGTTAATGCCAGTAAGCAAATCGTTAATACAGTATGGCTCGCCTTTGATTGCAGCCAAAATTCCGAGCGGTTGCCTCGCGCCGCGCCGCGGCCAAAAGGCGCAGCAAGCACGTTCACGCATTCACTTAGGACGTTTGCATTCGTACGTGGCGTCTGCGGTGACTGAACGCAAAGCCACTATGGCGCGATGCGAAACTCATTCGGCAAATCAAAGGATTCAAAATCGCGCTTGTTGGTGTCCAGGTTTTCAAGATTGAAAAAGAGGCACTCGTCATGTAGGAACTGCGGCCCTGCATGCCAGGTGCCGACGTGAAGTTTGATGACGCAGTCGCCTGGGATTCGAAACGCGGCCATTCCCGCAAGCTCGGGGCAAGTACCGTCGCCGGGGTCATTGGGTGGCGCCACCGCGACAAACCATTCCTTGCCTTGCAGAGAGCCTAAGCACTGGGTGACACGTCGATGCCGCGCCAATTTGCGGAATACAAGTCCGTTTTTCTTGAGGTGCATGATCCATAATCGCGGCGTGCCATTGGTCAAAATCAGGCTCGCCTCTTCGGCGCCAGTTTCCGGATCGTAAGGATTGATATCGAATTGGGTGCCTGCCGCGCGAGGATAGATGACTTCGCCATAGGGCGCGAAGAGTTTCGCCGCAAGCGGTTTGGCCCTTATCGTGGTTACGGTCAGTTCACGCATACTTTAATCCGTGAACAAAAAGTCAGATGCATTAAACTACTATTGTAAACTCACAGCCTATGTCGGTGTAAACAAGCCGGATCGGGCCAATTGTCGAGAGCCCGCGTCCGAAGGGTTGCATCGCGCCGCGCGGTCGGCCACAAGGCGCGGCATGCTCATCATTGACGACCTCACCGTCCGCATTGCCGGCCGCATATTGCTGGAAGGCGCCTCCGCGCGCATTCCAACGGGCGCGCGGGTCGGCCTGGTCGGCCGCAACGGCACCGGCAAGACCACGCTGTTCGGCGTCATCGCCGGTGACATCTCCGCCGAGCAGGGCCACGTCGAAATCCCGCCGCGCTGGCGCATCGGCAGGCTGGCGCAGGAAGCCCCGAACGGGCCGGACAGCCTGCTCGATGTCGTGCTGAAGGCGCATCGCGAGCGCACGGCGCTGCTGGCGGAAGCGGAAACCGCGCAGGACCCGCATCGCATCGCGGAGATCCAGACCCGGCTCGCCGATATCGGCGCGCACGCGGCCCCTGCCCGCGCGGCATCGATCCTCGCCGGCCTCGGTTTTTCCACCGCCGACCAGCAGCGGCCGTGTTCCGAATTTTCCGGAGGCTGGCGCATGCGCGTCGCGCTCGCGGCGACGCTGTTCGAGGAGCCCGACCTGCTGCTGCTCGACGAGCCGACCAACTATCTCGATCTCGAAGGCACGCTCTGGCTGCAGGACCATCTGGCGCATTACCCGGCAACGTTGATCGTCATCAGCCACGACCGCGATCTGCTCGACACCGCGGTCGGCTCCATTTTGTCGCTCGAGGCGCGCAAGCTGGAGCTTTATCGCGGCGGCTACTCGGCCTTCGAACGCCAGCGGCGCGAGCGCATGCTGCTCGACCAGAAAATAATCAAGAAGCAGGAAGCGCAACGCAAGCACCTGCAGGCCTTCGTCGACCGCTTCCGCGCCAAGGCGACCAAGGCGCGGCAGGCGCAATCGCGCCTGAAGATGCTGGCCAGGCTCGAGCCCATCACCGCGCTCGTCACCGAGGACGTGCGCCCGATCCACATCCCCGCGCCGCACAAGCTGCTGTCGCCTCCGATCATCGCCACGGACGACGTCGATGTTTGCTACGAGCCCGGACGCTCGGTGCTGTCGGGCCTGTCGCTGCGGATCGACAATGACGACCGCATCGCGCTGCTCGGCGCCAACGGCAACGGCAAGTCCACGCTGGTCAAGCTGCTGGCCGGACGGCTGCCGCCCGAGCACGGCACCGTCACGCGCGCCTCCGGTCTCAAGGTCGCCTACTTCGCGCAGCACCAGCTCGACGAGCTCGAGCCGGATGCTTCCCCCTATGATCACGTGCGCCGGCTGATGCCGGACGCGCCGGAAGCGAAGGTACGCGCGCGCGTTGGCGCCATCGGTTTTTCGGGGCTGGCCGGCAATACCAAGGTGGAGAAGCTGTCGGGCGGTGAGAAGGCGCGGCTGCTGCTCGGGCTTGCCACCTTCAGCGCGCCGCATCTCGTGATCCTCGACGAGCCGACGAACCATCTCGACATCGACAGCCGCGCAGCGCTGATCGAGGCCATCAACGACTTTCCCGGCGCGGTGATTTTGGTCTCGCACGACCGCTATCTGCTCGAGGCCTGCGCCGACCGGCTCTGGCTGGTGCAGGGTGGAACGGTGAAGCCGTTCGACGGCGATCTCGACGATTACAGGCGCCGCGTGCTCCGTGAGTCCGGAGCGGACACGCAACCCGCGGAAAAACCTGCACCGCGGCCCGATCCCGCCGCCGCGCGCCGCGCCTCAGCGGAAAAGCGTACGCCCTTGCGCAAGCGCGTCACGAAGGCCGAAACCGAACTCGCGCAACTGACACGACAACTGCACAAGCTCGACGGAACGCTCGCCGACGGCGACCTGTTCGCGCGCGACCCCGCACGCGCGGCGGAACTGTCGAAGACGCGCGCCAAGGTCGTCGATGCGATCGCCAAGGCGGAGGAGGAATGGCTCGCTGCGAGTGAGGCGCTGCAGACGGCGTGAGGGTTAGGGCTACCCTGCGTCTCTGCGTCCTGCGACGGCGGCGGTGCGCTGTATCCGCTAAAGGCCAAAGAATAGGTAATCTTAGAGTTCCACGGGAACTATGGGACAACGGCAGTTGTTGTTGCTCCGCTGATAAGACCTTCAATGGTGGTGAATCCGATGATACTTCGCGGCGCAACGACGGCATTGGCGTTATTGTTTCTTGTTGGGTACGCCGGTGCTCAAGGCAGGACGACAGTCGGTTCGGCTCCAAGCGAGAGCCCCTTCACCCAATTGGCGGGCGCTTGGTCCGGGGCCGGGACAATCGATTTGGCCAATGGCAGGCACGAACCGATCAAATGCCGCGCTTCCTATGATGTTCTGGAGGCGCAAAGCAAGCTTCAGCTTAATATCCACTGCGCCAGCGAAAGCTATAATTTCGACCTGCGCGCCAGCGCGACCCACTCAGCCGACGCGATCACCGGGACATGGAGCGAGTCGACCCGCAATGCAGCCGGGACTTTGTCCGGCAAGGTCGAAGGCGCAGGTTTTCAAGTCGTGGCAAAAGGACCGACGTTTGGCGCCAGTCTGAATTTGGTGACGCAAGGAGACAAACAATCGGTCACGATCAGGTCACAAGATGAAAAGGCCGAGGTGCGAGGTGCCACGATCACTCTGCAACGTGGGTAATCGATCCGGAGCTTAATGACGGCGAGCGAGGCGCTGCAGACGGTGTGAGCAGCGGGCTCGTCTTACGACGGTGATCCCCAGGGCGGCATCGTCGCGAGATTGGACGTCAGATCGGCGGTCCTGACCTGGCCATCGGCGTTACCGTCTTCGTCGATGTCCACGCCGGACCAGGCGCCGGATTGCACAAGAATCCTGACATTGGCATTTCGCGGCACGCGGTTGTCGGATTTGCAATTTTGACGGCCCATCGGCACACCGCCGCCACCGTCGGCGCTTTGCTGGACGACCGGCGTTGGGCGGATCGCGAAGCGGCGCTGCTCAAAAATCTTTTCGTTCCGGCTTCTGTCGACTTCCCCCGCTCCCCATGCGCCGATGCTGGATGCCCTGGGGTTCTGCAGGTTTGTATCGACATCGAGGCCGGTTGAGCATTTGCCGGGTGGCCCAAACCAGCGGCGGTCAACCTGGTTCTGGAAAAGATGCCATTGTCCGCTGTTGTAGAAATCGACGGTTTCTTCGTGCGACCGCGATGCGCTTATCCAGTTATACGCCACGAGTTTTTCCTGGCGGAGGGTACGGTTGACGAACCCGTTCCCGTAGACCCCGATCGCATAATGGCTGCCGACTGTCCGATCGATGATGCGAAAGTACTCGAGAACAGAGTCCACGCCGGCGCGATTCACATTGAAGTCGACCCCGAAATAGATTGCGGAGCCTTCGGGCTGCCCGACCAGCTTGGCCTGCTCCAGCGCGGCCTTTGCATCGGCAGCGACTTCCGCTTTTGCCGACCCGGTATCTTCCAGTCCCTTCAGAAATTTCTCGGGAAGGTTATTGCGATACTGATAGAGAGAAACGATCGAAAGGCCGTGTCTGATCAATATTGTCGGCTCGCGGACGCCGTCGATCATGTTGCCATCGGATGCCATGACCTTCTCGCGCAGACCCGGCTGGGGCTTCCGCGCGAAAAACCGCACGACGACCTTCACATTCTGGGCAGACAGCTTCGACGCGACCTTCGCTGCATTGTTCGGGGTATCGATTATGGCAATGCTTGCCGGATCGTTGGGTTGCCCCACCGCCGAAGTGCCCGGCACCAAAGCGCCGGCAAGCAGACCCTTGGTGAATGCTCTTCTCGATACGATCGACATTGCCCCCCGAAGAGCTGTTGCCTGATCACTCAACCTTTTTGCTGCGCTTTGATCTCGCCGAATTTGGCCAGCGCGCGATCGAATATATCATTGAAGAGCCACATCGAATCCAGAATTTCGCGCATGGTCGCGGATGTCTTCGCCCTGTCAGCCTTACCAAAGGCGAACATGCTGTTATTGCGCAAGTATCCCATGATTCGCGGCTCGGAAATCCTGTAATTCAGCAGGTTTCCCGAATTGAGCGCGGTTTTGGCCGGACTGGGAATGATCTGGATAAGCTCGAAAAACCTCATCTGATCGATCGGGTCCGGCAAGGCTTTCATGATTGCCGGTATTTTCGGGAACAGGTCGGCGTGCGCGTTCATGAGGCCGTTTCTCACCGCCGTCCAGTGATTGTATCGCTGATCTGAATTTCCAACCCGCGCTTCTTCCTTGTCGTCGCGCGCATTCAGTTTGGGATCAAGGGCCGCGACGGACTTCTTGATGGCCGCCCATTTCTTCCGACCAATTTTGTCCTCGGACACCCCTGTCTGAAAACTTCCTTTGTAAGAATTCGAGCGCGCATTGCCGATGTTTTGATTGCCATCGGTTTCGGCAAAGAAGACGGCCAGGCTGATACGGCCTGCGACTTCGGCATGTGCCGCATCGAGGCCCTTGATCCGCGCAATTGCGGTGCCTAGGTCGACAACGTCTTTGAATGGCGTATCGGATTTCTGCGCATCGGCAGGTGGCGCCTGCATGATCCGGAAAAGATTCTTGTACTCGTCGACAAGCGGCTCATTGTCGGCATCGAAGTAGGCCGGAGGAATTTTATATTTATTGGGCCTCCCGATTTTGGATGGCAGCACATCGGTCAGGTCCTTGTACGCGCCCATCATGGCGACGCGCGCAAGATAGAGATCTTGTCCCGGTTTATCAGGCAGCTTTTGCTTCGCAACGATCTGCGCGCGCCGCTCGCTCAGGATCGACCTGAAGTCCTGCATGGTCTTGTTGTAGGCATTGAGCGCCTCCGACTGCGATGTCGTGAGCGCGGCGGGCTGACCCAGCGCGAAGGACATGAAACCGGGATTGTCGATGTTGACCGGCAGCCCGGCAAGATTTGCGAGAC
>DATGDN010000020.1:0-7755 GCA_035310865.1 Pseudolabrys sp.
GAAAAACCCCGCAAAAAACGACGGCATGTCCGAAAACGACATAAGCGTAGTGATGACGGCTAGCCGCATAGTGTCGATTGTGCGTTTGCGCCCTGTCATTACAATGCCGTTATGTCGCGAATGCTCACGCCCTCGCCTTTCGGAAGGTTTAGCCGCCGCTCACTTCTTATGAGCGCATTTGGCGTCGTGGCAGGCCTGGCCTCGACGCACTACAGCTTGGCAGCGCAATCGCCGGCATTTGCACATTGGGTCGCCAATTTTCGCCCGCGCGCGCTCAAGCGCGGCATTTCGGAACAGACCTACGATCGCGTGATGGGGACATTGACTCCGGACACGAGCGTCTACGCCCAGTACCACTCGCAGCCCGAAGTCACGGAGTTGATGTGGCAGTACATCAACCGGCGCTGCTCGGAGTGGCGAGTCATTACCGGCAAAGAGCGCGCAAAAGAATACGCCGGCCTGCTGGCACGTATCGAAAAGGACTACGGAGTCGACCGCTACATTTTACTCGGCCTTTGGGGAATGGAGTCATCCTTCGGCGATGTCGTGACCAATTCGAAATACATGCGGCAGGTCATACCGGCACTCGCCGCCCTCGCCTGGGGCGAGCCACGGCGACGCACCTATTGGGAAGCCGAACTCCTCAACGCGCTGACCATTGTCGATCGCGGCTGGGCACAGCCGGCCGAGATGATCGGCTCATGGGCCGGCGCCATGGGTCACACACAATGGATGCCCGAGGTCTGGCTGCACATGGGAGTCGACTACGACCGCGATGGGCGCGCCTCTCCGTTCGGCAAGCCGGACGATTCATTAGCCGGCACGGCGCGCTATCTGCTCGAGCGTGGGAAATATCGTCGCGGCGAGGCCTGGGGTTGCGAGGTGAAGGTGCCGGCGCGTCACACCCGCCTCGCAAATAACCGCACCGTGCGGCCCTATGCGAAATGGCAGGAACTCGGCGTGCAGCGCGCCGACGGAGCCGCGTTTGCCCGGCCGGGCGATCACGTGAAACTCTGGATTCCGGTCGCAGGCGGGCCGGCATTCCTCATCGGACAGAATTTCCGTGCCGTCCATTCGTACAATCCGTCCAGCAGCTACACGTTGGCGCTCTGCCATCTCGGCGACCTGATCAGAGGCGATCCACCATTCCGCCAGCAATTTCCCGGCGGCGAACGTGCGCCCAGTCTGGAAGAAGTTAAAGAGATCCAGCGCCGCCTCAATGAGCACGGTTTCAAGACGGACGGCATTGACGGCCGCACCGGCAGTGACACGGTCAGGGCCATCCTCGCCTTCCAGAAAAAGGTCGGTATGGAGCCGGCCGATGGCTATGCGGGCCTGACATTGCTCGCCCGATTGCGTCAAGGCCCGTAATCCGGTTGGATGCGCGCTCATCCGCTCCCGGGCGGCAGATGGCGAGCCAACAACGTGTCGAGCAATAGAAACGAACCCGTCAAAAAGCCGGTCGGCGGCCTCAGCCTGGCTGGCCTCGATCGCCCTGTTCCCGCTGGCGTCAATGCTGCGGGCTTCGGCAGCGATGTGGTCGCCGACGCGCTGCGCGCGACCGACGTTCCCTATATCGCTCTCAACCCGGGCGCGAGCTATCGCGGGTTTCACGACAGCCTCGTCAATTACCTCGGCAATGAGCGACCGCAAATGTTGCTCTGTCTGCATGAAGAAAGCGCCGTCGCGATCGCCCACGGCTATGCCAAGGTCACCGGCAAGGCGATGGCAGCCGCCGTGCACTCCAATGTCGGGCTGATGCACGCCACCATGGCGATCTTCAACGCCTGGTGTGACCGCATGCCAATGGTGATCCTTGGCGCGACCGGTCCGGTCGACGCGGTCAAGCGGCGGCCGTGGATCGACTGGATTCATACGGCGCGCGATCAAGGCGCGCTGGTGCGCGGTTACACGAAATGGGACGATCAACCGGCCTCCCCGACTGCCGCGCGCGAAGCCGTGCTGCGTGCAAACTGGATCGCGAATACCGCACCGCGCGGTCCGACCTACGTCAATCTCGATGCCGAGATGCAGGAGAGCAAGCTCTCCGAGCCGGTGCCGCCTATCGACACCAAACGTTACATGCCGCCGGTCGCGGGCGCCGCACCCGCGGCGTCAATCAAACTCGCAGCCGACCTTCTGCGAAGTGCGAAGCAGCCAGTGATCCTCGCCGGCCGGGTGTCGCGCGATGTTGGCGCCTGGAATGTGCGCGTGGCGCTGGCCGAACGGTTGAACGCGCGCGTGGTCACCGATCTCAAGATCGCCGCGTCGTTTCCGACCTCACATTATCTCCACGCCGGCGCACCCGGCGGCACCGTGTTGGCGCCTGAGGTAGCCGATGCGATCCGCTCCGCCGACGTCATCCTGAGCCTAGATTGGCTGGACGTGGCCGGCACCTTCAAGGCGGTCGGCAATGTCTCCGCCAAGGTCATTCAGGTGTCCGTCGATCACCGCCTGCACAATGGCTGGAGCATGGACTACCAGGGCCTGCCCCCGGTCGATGTGTTCATCGACTGCGAGCCCGATGTCGCGGTGCCGCCGTTGCTTGAAGCGCTCGGCGCCGGTCCCTCGCGCGTGGCGCCAACGCGCGCGAAGGACTTCCCAAAGCCGGCCGGCGACAAGCTCACCGTCGATCATCTTGCCACCGTGCTGCGTGAAGTTGTGGGCGACCGTCCTGCCAGCCTCACTCACGTTTCGCTCTCGTGGAATGGTGCGACCTGGGCCTTCAATCACCCACTCGACTATCTTGGCTCCGATGGCGGCGGCGGCGTCGGCGGCGGTCCCGGCATTTCAGTCGGCGCAGCGCTCGCATTGAAAGACAGCGGTCGTCTGCCGGTCGCGGTCTGCGGCGACGGTGATTTCCTGATGGGTGTAACGGCGCTCTGGACGGCGGCGCATTACCGCATTCCCCTGCTAATCGTCATCGCCAACAATCGCTCCTTCTTCAACGACGAACTGCATCAGGAACGTGTCGCCCGCATGCGCAATCGTCCCATTGAGAACCGCTGGGTCGGGCAGCGCATTTCCGAACCTGATATCGATCTTGCCGCCATGGCACGCGCACAGGGCGCCCAGGGCTTCGGACCTGTCGCCGCGATCAATGACCTCGCACCGACCCTGACGAAAGCCATTGCATCGGTTGAAGCCGGAGCAGTTGCCGTCGTCGATGTGCGCGTTGAGCCTGGCTATACCGCCGCCACGACCGCGGCGATGACACGCAAAAGCGAGTAGCGCCGTCATGTCGGCAGACTCAGCCAACGACGCCATCCTGGTGGCCGACGACATCATCGTCCAGTTTGAAACGGCTGACGGCCCAATCACGGCCGTGGACAATGTTTCCCTGAAGGTCAAACCCGGGGAATTCCTTTCGGTCATCGGCCCATCCGGCTGCGGCAAGTCGACCCTTTTTAACGTCATCGGCGGCTTGCTCGCCCACCATCAAGGCATAGTAACCGTGGGCGGCGAGACGATTTCCGGCCCGCACAAGTCGATCGGCATGGTGTTCCAGGAGGAATCGACATTCCCCTGGCGCACCGTGGCTGACAATGTCGCGTTTCCGCTCGAGCTCGTCGGCATGCCAAAGGCGAAGCGGATTGAGCGTGCCAAGCATTTCATAAAAATGGTCGGGCTTGACGGATTCGAAAACCGCTATCCGGGAGAGCTGTCGGGCGGTATGCGGCAACGCGTGTCGCTCGCCCGCACGCTTGCGTCCGAACCGAAAATCCTGCTGATGGACGAGCCCTTTGCAGCACTCGACGAGCAGACCAGGCTGTTGCTTGGCGACAAGGTGCTGCAGATCCAGCAGCAACTGAAGCAGACGACACTGCTGATCACGCACAACATCACCGAAGCGGTCCAG
Source organism: Pseudolabrys sp. (assembly GCA_035310865.1). Taxonomy (GTDB): domain Bacteria; phylum Pseudomonadota; class Alphaproteobacteria; order Rhizobiales; family Xanthobacteraceae; genus Pseudolabrys. The sequence continues at coordinate 3,860 of DATGDN010000020.1, forward strand.
ATGTCAGACCGCATCCTTGTGATGACCTACCGGCCCGGAAAGGTGAAACGCATCGTCGATATCGATTTGCCGCGCCCGCGTACATCCGAAATCGTCGGCAGCGAAGCCTTCGGGCGCTACGTCGCCCAGATATGGAGCGATCTTCGCGAAGAAGCGAGCCGCGGCATGCGCGATGAGGAGGAGCACGCATTGCACCACCCGGGTACGACATCATGACCGCAGCCGCGGCAAGGCGGCCGGGCTTCGGCAATCTCGGGCCTGCGCTTGTGGGCGTGGGGACGCTTCTTGCCGCGGTGCTGATCGTCGAGCTGCTGATTCAACTCAATTTCGTCAGCCGTTTCATCGTGCCCCCGCCATCCGAGATAATCGCCAGCTTTGGCCGGGTGATCGTCGAGGAACATGTGCTTAGCCGCTTCCTGCTCACGCTCGGCGAATGCCTGACCGCAGGGATCATGCTCACAGTATTCGGCATCGCCGGCGGCGTACTGATGCACCGCTTCAAGCTGCTCCAGCAGGCCTGCGAAACCTGGGTCGCTGCGATGGCGGCAGCGCCCCTGGTGCTTGCCTACCCGTTGTTCATGGTGATCTTCGGTCGCAACGCCTGGACGATCATCATGATGGGCTTTTTCGCAGCGCTTCCGCCGGTCATTCTAAAAACGATCGAAGGCATGTCCCATACCCGCAAAGTGCTGGTTAACGTTGGCCGCAGCTTCAATCTGACGCCGGCACAGCAGTTCTGGAAAATCATGTTCCCGGCGGCGCTGCCGACCATATTCGTGGGCGTACGGCTGGGACTGATCTTTGCGTTGATCAATATCGTGGGGGTGGAGTTCCTGATCAATTACGGCGGGCTCGGGCAGCTCATCAACGATCTTGCCGAGCGTTATGATCTCGCCGGTACCTATGCAGCGATCTGCTTCGTGATCCTGGTAAGTGTGTTGTTCTTCATGGCACTGGAAAAGGCTGAGCGATGGCTGCGACCGATCGATTGACGCGGACCGCGGCGGAAGCGCCGTTGATAGGCCCGGTGACGCTGCTGCGTATCGCAATCGTCCTTGCGGTGCTCGCGGTATGGGAATTCCTGGCCCATTCCGGCTGGCTCTATCGCGACGTGGTTCCTTCGCTGCTCGCCATCGGCGCCGCGCTGTACGACCTGCTGTCGCACGGAGATTACTATTTCAACCTCGGCGTTACCGCCGCTGAAATCGGCGCAGCACTCCTGGTCGGCGGCTTTTCGGGACTTGCGGTCGGCATTCTGCTCGGCGCCAATCGTTTCCTGTCTAAGGCGTTTGAATCGTATCTCTACTATCTCGGCCCCACGCCAAAGATCATCTTTCTTCCGATCATGATCATGTGGTTCGGCGTCGGCCCCGGTTCCAAGATCGCGCTCGGAACGCTTTCCTGTTTCTTCCCTGTAGCGCTTTCGGTTGCCGCTGGCATGCGTCAGATCGACAAGGTCCTGATCCGCGTCGGCAAGAGCTTCCGCGCCTCGACCTGGCAGATGATTGTGAAAATCTACCTTCCGGCAATGCGGCATCCGATTATCAACGGCGTAAGGCTAGGCCTCGGGGTCGCGCTGATCGGGACGCTCCTGGCCGAGACCAAATTATCGAACAAGGGTATCGGCTTTCTGATCATCAATGCTTACAGCACGTTCGACATGCCACGCATGTACGCCATGTTGATCGTACTGTTCGTGCTGGCGATCGGCGCCAATGCGCTGGTCGGCCGGTTTGGCGGCCTCGAAAGCATCAAGAGAAATTGACGCGGGATTCAACCACGGGAGCGACCATCATGAAACATGTGTTTGGACTTGCCGCGGCGGCAATTGCCATGGCGACGCTCACGACGCCTGCTGCGGCCGACGATCTCGTGAAAATGACGATAGGCCAGCGCGGCAACTGGGACACGTCGATTACCCACCTCGGTGAAAAAGCCGGTATCTTCAAGAAGCACGGTCTGCAACTCGAGATGATCTACACCTCGGGCAGTGGCGAGACATTGCAGCCCGTGATTTCCGGAAGCGTCGATCTCGGCCTTGCGGTCGGCACGCTCGGCGCCATGGCGGCCTATTCAAAGGGCGCACCGGTGCGGATCATCGGCGCGGAGGCGACCGGTGCTGCGGACTATTGGTACGCCAAGAACCCGGCAATCAAGACGCTGAAGGACACTAACGGCCATACCATTGCTTTTTCGACCAACGGGTCCTCGACCCACAGCGTGGTACGGGCCTTCATCGACGAATTCAAGCTGACGGCGAAACCCCAGCCCACCGGCAATCCGAGTGCGACACTCACCGCTGTAATGACCGACCAGGTCGACGTCGGCTGGGCCGCACCGCCATTTGGCTTGAAGGAGATGGACGAAGGCAAGATTCACCTGGTCGCGCGCGCGACCGACGCCACGCTGGTGCGCGGGCAGACGATCCGGGTCATCGTGGCCAACGCTGATGCGCTGGCGAAGCGAAAGGAAGTCATCGAGCGCTTCATGAAGGCTTACCGGGAGAGCATCGATTACATGTACTCGTCGAACCCGCAGCTCTTCAAAGACTATGCGGAGTTTGCAAGAATTTCGGAACCGCTGGCCAAGCGCGTGCGCGACGAGTTCTTTCCCAAGAGCCTGGTCAATCCGGATCAGATCCACGGCCTCGAGTCGCTGATCCCCGAAGCGGTCAATCTGAAATTCATCCCTGCTTCCCTCACCAAGGAGCAGATCGCGGAGCTGATCCAGATTTCACCGCGCAAGTGAGACGCAACAGACGGATGCTGACATGACCACCGCCGTATCACCGCAGGCCGCTTCCGCCCAGGCGATCGTGCTGCCGAAAAATCGCAGCGCCTACTACGGCGGCGCCTGGCACGAGCCTAAGGCCGGCCGCTTCGTCGACACGATCAGCCCCGGCACGGGCCAATCGCTCGGAAAGGTTGCCGATTCCGGGGCCGAGGATATCGATGCCGCCGTGGCCGCGGCGAAAGCCGCGTTTGCGGAATGGCGCCGTGTGCTGCCGCTCGAACGGGCAAAAATCCTGCGGCGGATTGCGGAAATTCTGCGCCAGAACGCCAACGAACTCGCGATGATCGATGCCGCCGACTGCGGCAACCCAGTCAAGGAAATGGTCAGCGACGCGATGATCGCCGCCGCCCAGATGGAATTCTTCGCGGGCTTTGTCACGGAAATGAAAGGCGCTTCCATTCCGATGGGTCCGGACGTGGTCAATTTCTCCGTCCGCGAGCCCCTGGGCGTGGTCGGCCGTATCATTCCGTTCAACCATCCATTCATGTTCTGCGCCGGCAAGTCGGCGGCTCCGCTTGCTGCCGGCAACACGGTGGTGGTGAAGCCGCCAGAACAGGCGCCGCTGTCATCGCTACGCCTAGCCGAACTGATCGGCGGCTTGCTGCCTCCAGGAGCTTTCAATGTCGTGCCGGGCGGGCGCGAGGCCGGACAAAGGCTTGCGAGCCATCTCGACGTCGCGATAATCGCATTGATTGGCAGCGTGCCAACCGGCCGTGCCGTGATGAAAGCGGCCTCAGACACGGTCAAGCGCACCATGCTGGAGCTTGGCGGCAAGAATGCGCTGATTGCCTACGGCGATGCCGACCCGGACGAAGTCGCCGGCGCCGTGATAGGCGGCATGAATTTCACATGGTGCGGCCAATCCTGCGGCTCGACCAGCCGGGCCTTCATCCACGAGACGATTTACGACGCGGTAGTCGCGCGGGTGAAGGAGAAGATCAAGTACTACAAACCCGGCATTCCCACCGACCCGGCCACCACGATGGGAGCAATCGTGTCGAAGCAGCAATTCGACCGGGTGATGAGCTTCATCGAGTCGGCCAAGACCGAAGGCGCCCAACTTATCACCGGCGGCGGGCCGCCGGCGGATTCAGCGCTCAAGG
>DATGDN010000021.1:0-11166 GCA_035310865.1 Pseudolabrys sp.
CCACACCAGGCTAAAGGCGAGGAATACCAGAGGGCCGCCGCCCCGACAAATGGCAAAGCGAGAAACGCGATGCAAGAAAGGGCGGTCGCAATTGCTACCCAGGAGCCAAGACGGCCAAGGAGTAGATCGCATATACCGTCCAGCACAACGTGAAAAACAACTGAAGGAGCGCGATATACCAGCCGAAGCGATGTGACGCCGACGCCATGGCCTTACATGGTCACGAGGACATTGCCGAGACTACCACGCTCGACGGTCTCGTGAGCGGCAACGATATCTTCGAGCTTGTATGTCGGCTGCGCCACCCGGTTAAGCAGGGCTCCTTGCTTCAACGCGTTATCGATTGTCGCGAGCACGCGCGCGCGTTCTGTTGAATCGAGCTCGTAGACCAAAAAAAACTGCAAACGGACCGAATTAACCAGGCAAAAAGCCGCCGGAAGCGTAACTTCCGGTCCGGTGCCGTAAACAATCACATTGCCTTTTGGCCGAAGCACTCTTGGTAAGAGTTTGGCATTCGCGGCTAGATCCATTTCGATCACCGCGTCGACGCCGCGTTTGCCAGTGATGTCCATGACTCGGTCGCCGACGTTTTCGCGCTTGTAGTCGATCACATGGTCGGCCCCGGCCTCCCACGCGGCTTTGGCCTTCTCGGGCGAGGAAATCGTGGTGAGACAGACTGCTCCTTTGGCTTTCGCAAACTGAATGACGTATTGGCTGACCGCGCCGGCGCCGCCCGACACCAATACCACCGTGCCTTTTCCTAGACCGGCGAGGGTTACCGCATGTGCGGCGGTCATTGCCGGAATCCCAAGGCAGGCGCCACTCTCGAAGCTGACCTTTTCAGGCAAGACGACCGCCTGCGTTACCGGCAGCACGATGAATTCAGCAGCGGTGCCATAGGCACGTTTCCACTGGCCGTTCCACACCCAGACCCGCTCGCCAATGCGTGATCTCGACACGCCCTCGCCAACATCATCGATCACGCCGGCGCCATCGCTGTGCGGTATTACGCGGGGATAGGCGATTTTTCGCGTGGAGCCTTGTCGTGACTTGACGTCCGATGGATTGACACCTGATGCCGCAAGTTTGACGCGGACTTCGCCCGAGCCCGGGCGCGGGGTGTCCATGTCGCCGACTATAAGGACATCGCGAGCACTACCATTGCGCTCATAGTAAGCCGCTTTCATGTGCCAGCCCCTCCGTCAGCCACGATACCACGCCATATTGCAGAAGATATTGCCCGGAGAACTCTCGGGGCGGTCGCGCGTTATCTCTCGTGGGCAATTCAATTGGGGCCGGTGGGCCGTCGGCCATTATGGTCGACTGCAAGCCACGAGGTTCGTCATGACCTACCGCGTTTATAGCGGTCCGAAAGGGTCGGCTGATGTGTCACCGTTCGATAAATCGCAAATGCTGTTCAAGGAATTTGCGGCGCTCGATGAAGCCTTGTCCTGGGCGCGTCATATGGAGCACACCGGCAGGGTGCCACTGCTAATTGAAGGGGATGACGGGACGCAAATGAACAACCGCGGGATCGTGGACGCGCTCCGCGTTGGCATGCGTGAAGATGTTGACGGGCGATCAACGGGCTAAATCGGCGGCGATCAGCTGGCGATGCGGTTCCACTCGGCCCGAGCGCGTTCAGTGAGGTGGTTCCACTTCGTACTGACCACGTCCCAGTTCACCATTGGCCGTTGAGTACCAACCGATCCGCCCGTGGCTCCAAGCGCATTGTGTGAATCGTACAGGTAGGCGCCACCAACGGTAAGGACCGCGCCGAGAATGATCCCGATGAGCACGCGCATGAAAACCTCCTCGTTCCCCACCCCAGAACGCACCTGCAAAAGGGCGGTTTCCGCCCCCTTGTTCGGTCGATTGTGACGGGAAACCGGACAATTTTGGGTCATGCGCCGTTAACCCTAGATACTCACCAACCGCATTCTAACTTATTGAAAATGCTAACGTTCAGGCCGAAAAAACTTTGCCCGCAAACAAAATTTGCTGCTATATTGAATATATGAGCAGACATTCAGCAAAAACGGCCGGACGGTCCAAGACCGCCCGACGTACCGCGAAGAAAAGCACGAAAGTCGTGCGCGCTACGGCAAAAAAGGCGTCGAAATCAGCTCGCTTGCCCGTTGGCAAGGCCACACGGGCGGCGCGGGCGCCGGGCGCAGCGACAAAGATGATCCGCACGCAAAGTCCACCAGTTCAGCCGGTGGCCATGCATGAAATTCCTGTGCGCACGCACAAGTACCAGGTGGGTGAAACTGTCTATTACACCTCGCCGACGTTTGGCCGCGCAGCGGCGACCGGCAGTTACACCGTCGTGAAGCTGTTGCCGTCGGAGGGCGACGACTATCAATACCGGATCAAGAGTACCGGTGAGGCCTTCGAGCGCGTTGCCAAGGAAAGCCAGCTCGACCGCGGTTGACCGGACGAGGCCGGCGTCGCGATTTTGCCGCGGCGCCCACCTATGCTCTGGCCTGCGCGATTTTGCGCGCCGGGAGAGCAGGGGCATGCCGATCTACATCACGCAGGGGCGTTACACCCGCAACGCAATAAAGGGCATGATCGTCAAGCCGGAAGACCGTGCTGACGCCGTCGCACGCTTATTGTCGAAAATAGGGGGCCGTCTGTTGGGCTATTATGTCACGTTCGGCGAGTACGATTTTCTCACCGTTGCGGAAGCCCCAAGCGACGTCCAGATGGCTGCGGCGCTGCTGGCTGCCGGAAGTGGCGGTGGTGTCACTGATCTGCGCACGACCGTCGCAATGACTTCGGTAGAAGCCAAGGGTGCATTCGCTGCAGCCGCTGATGTCGCGCCCGGATTCAAATCGGCCGGCGGTACATAATGCGGAATAAAAATAAGATTTATGACGTTATAACCAACTTAAACAAAGCCAATGAAGGAGAGGAATTCATGCGCTCGATTTTGCGACTGGCCGCATTCTTGTTGCCAGTATTGATGGCGTGGCCAGCAGCCGCACAAGACTACCCAACCCGTACTGTCAAACTGATCGTGCCATTCGGCGCGGGAGGCCCCGCTGACGTTTACGCGAGAGTTCTTGCCCAACATTTGTCGGAAGAAACAAAACAAAATTTTGTGGTTGAGGATCGACCGGGCGCAGGATCGATTATCGGAACGGATGCCGTCGCGAAGTCGGCAGCTGATGGTTATACTCTGTTGGTCATGTCAAATACGCATACGACCAACGAATCCCTGCTGCCGAACAAGCCCTTTCAGCTTATGCGGGACTTCGTTCCGGTTGCGACCGTCAACTATTCGGATTTGTTGATGGTTGTTCACCCGTCTGTTCCCGCCAAGAGCGTGAAGGAATTTATTGAATTGGCCAAAAAGGATCCCGGCAAGCTCAACTATGCGTCATCAGGTCCCGGCACGCCGTATCACATGGCAGGCGAGCTGTTTAAGGCGATGAGCCACACCGATATCGTGCATGTTCCTCACAAGGCTTCCGGGGATGCGCGCAATAGCGCGGTATCCGGAACGGTGCAGATGATGTTCGATGCGGTGACCACGATGACGGCGCTTGCCAAGGGCGGGCAGGTTCGTGCACTCGCCACGACGGGAGTGAAACGCTCCCCACTTACACCAGATCTTCCGACGGTCGCTGAAACCGTTCCGGGTTATGAAGCGACGATCTGGCTCGGTATAATGGCACCAAAAGGCACGCCTAAGGAGGTCGTTACTTTCCTAAATAGCCACATCAATAAAGTGATCAACAAGTCCGAAGTGAAGGAAGTCTGGCTCAAGCAAGGCGCGATTCCATTGGTGAAGACGCCGGAAGAATTCGACGCCTACTTGCGTAAGGACATCGAAAAATGGGCCAATGTGGTAAAGGTGTCGGGAGCGAAGATCCAATAAGCCGCATGAGGCTGAAAAGCGGTAACGGACCTATGCGCAAACGAACCAGAAGCTGATGCCAACCAGCGCGTTCATAGACGGGCTGCTGTCAACGCCGCTGGTGCTACCGGCCCCTGTGGCTGGCGCACTTGGGGCGTTGTTCGTTGTGATGGTCGTCATTGTAATCCGCCGCGCGACCCAGGGTAATGGCTCGCGCGTGCTCGTTTCGCTCTTCGTGGCCATCGTCGCGGTGGTGGCGGTCGTTGGCGTACTCGACCGTCTAGCAAGCAGGGAACGCGCTGCCGATGAACGAGCGCTGCTCGAGCGGAACGCGCAACTCAGCCTGACCGCTGCCGCGTCAGCGTCTGCGCTTTCGTGCCTCGACGGCCTTGCCGGGGAGGAAATCGAGAATGCATGCGAGAAGACCGTATTTGCAGACCCCCAAAGCGCGGCGCGTGCGGTGGCGTACATTGGTGCGCGTCTGTCGCTGCTGGCGGACGCTGCCGCGGTTGCGCAGAGAGGCGGTCCCGATCTGAAAGCTGCATTTGCTGCAACGCGCCGCGCGATCGAACTCGACCGCTACGGTATTGCGGCGCATGTGCTGGCTGTTCGTGACAGCTGTACTGCCGAAAATTGCGCTGCATTCGCTATGCTGCGCGACGTCACCACGCTGAAGGCAAACCTGAAGGTCCACGCCTTTGACACCTATGTCGCTCGCTATGCCTCATCGTGGGGCAAAAGCGACGGCGTAGGTGAAAAGGTACCGCAGGCGTTAGCCCGCGGGGCTGCGCCCGTCGCGAGCGCGGCGGAGCCATTGTCTCCCACCCATCCGCTCGACAGCCGTTATGATTTTCCCTCTGCTGCTTCAATCCCACCGGTCAGTATTATGAACTCCGAACCTCCGCCCAAGGAAGCAGCGGCCGCACCCGCGCCTCACGCTGGAGCGGAGAAAACGAATTCCAATCCACCTGTGCCGCCAAAACGCCCACAAGCCCAAGCGGCATCTCCGGCCCCTCGGTAGTATTGCTGCAACCGGCGCGGGCCCTATGTTCAAATCTGTCCTGATTGCCAATCGCGGTGAGGTCGCCTGCCGCATTGCCCGAACCGCGCGACGGATGGGTCTGCGTTCGATCGCCGTCTATTCCGACGTGGATGCGGATGCGCTTCATGTGCGCCAATGCGATGAAGCTCATCTCATCGGCCCGGCGCCGGCAGCGCAGAGTTATCTTTCAATCGATAACCTGATCGCGGTTGCAAGGAACGCGCGCGCAGAATGCATCCATCCGGGCTATGGATTTTTGTCCGAGAATGCCGAATTCGCCGAGGCCTGCGTTGGTGCCGGCATCGCCTTTGTCGGCCCGCCGGCCGAGGCCATTCGCGCTATGGGCCTTAAGCATCGCGCCAAAACGTTGATGGAAAAGGCGGGCGTGCCTGTGGTCCCCGGTTATCACGGCGAGATGCAGGAACCGAAGTTCCTCAAACAGAAAGCCTACGAAATCGGGTATCCCGTCCTGATCAAGCCGCTCGCCGGTGGTGGTGGCAAAGGCATGCGCCGTGTCGAGCGCCATGCCGATTTCGACGCGGCGCTTGAGGGGGCGCAGCGGGAAGCCAAGGCCGCGTTCGGCGACGCGCGCGTGCTGGTCGAAAAATATGTGGCAAGGCCGCGCCATGTAGAGGTGCAGATTTTTGCCGATCAGCACGGCAATGCGATCCATCTTGGCGAACGTGATTGTTCGTTGCAGCGCCGGCATCAGAAGGTCATCGAAGAGGCTCCCGCCCCCGGGATGACGGCAGAGCTGCGTACACGGATGGGCACCGCAGCAATCGCAGCCGCAAAGGCGGCGGGCTACGTCGGCGCCGGGACAGTGGAATTCATTGCCGACGCCACCAACGGGCTGAAAGCCGGCAGCTTCTGGTTCATGGAAATGAACACGCGGCTGCAAGTCGAGCATCCGGTCACGGAGGCGGTGACCGGTCTCGATCTAGTGGAATGGCAGCTTCGGATCGCGGCTGGCGAAAAATTACCCCTGGCTCAGGATCAGGTGGCATTCGAGGGTCACGCCGTTGAGGCGCGACTCTATGCGGAGGATCCTGAGCGCGGGTTCCTGCCGTCGACCGGTCGGGTGATCGGCCTGCAGTTTCCGGAAATTGACGGTCTGCGCGTCGATACGGGGGTGGAGGCCGGCAGCGAAGTGACGCCGCACTATGACCCGATGATCGCGAAGCTTATCGCTCTTGGAAAGACCCGTACCGAAGCCTTTGATAGGCTCGCCATCGCGCTAGACCAGACGATTGTCGTCGGCCCGCGCAGCAATGTGGCATTCTTGGCGTCCCTTTGCCGCGCTTCCGCGGTGCGCAAGGGCGACTTCGACACCGGTTTTATCGACGCGAACCTGGCGCAACTCGGTGCTGGGCCACGGGAGCTCGACCTTGCGGCAACCGCATTTGGTGCTCAGCAGCTATTGGTACAGGAACGCATTCGCGCCGCTGGGCCGATCGAGGACCAAACCGGCGAATGGACGTCGCCCTGGGATGCCACTGACGCTTTTCAGATGTCCGGGGCGCGACGGCTGGCGCTGCCCATACTTGCGGATGGCCATGCAGTCGTAGCGGAGGTCGCATATGGCCCGCATGGGCCGGAGTTGTCGATCGAGGGGGTAGCAGCTGCGCAGGATACGGTTGCTATCGCCGGGTCAACAGCCATTTACGTATTCCGCCATGGCCGCCAGACCAAAGTCAGCATGCGTGATCCCACTCTTGATGAAGCTGGGGATCGGGATAAAAGTGGACTTGTGCGCGCGCCCATGCATGGCAAGGTGCTAGCGCTTCTCGTGGAGAAAGGTGCCCAGGTATCGCGCGGCCAGCGCGTTGCCATCATCGAGGCAATGAAGATGGAACATACGCTCGTTGCACCGTTTGACGGCACCGTCGCCGAGATTGTGGCTGTCATTGAAGCCCAAATCGCCGAAGGCGCCGGGGTCATGCGGATCGCGCCGGCGGAGAGTGAGTAAGTCGGAATTCGGAAATGGCTCTGCATCTCGTCAAGCTATGCGTCGGTTGTGATTCCGTGGCCGACCTCGAAGATTGGATCAAGCAAAAGCTGAAAGAGAAAAAGCGCCGAAGACAGAAAGCTGAGCATGTTCACACGACACGGATGGTGCCAAAGCGCGCAGAGGAGCTCACTGTCGGCGGCTCGCTCTATTGGGTGATTCGTGGGCAAATTGCCTGCCGCGAGCGAATTCTGGATATTCGACCCTTCACCGATAAAGACGGCATTGGCCGATGCCGTGTCGTGCTGGACGGCAAGGTGGTGCTTGTGGAGCCTCGGCCGCGCTCAGCATTCCAGGGTTGGCGCTACCTGGAATCTAAAGATGCACCCCGTGATCTGTCTCGCGCCGCGCCCGGGGCCGCACGAATGCCGGAAACCATGCGGCGAGAACTGCGGGAGTTGGGGCTACTTTAGACCGCGATATTGTCGATCAACCGGGTTTTGCCGATTTTCGCGGCGATGAGCAGGCGAATCGGGCCTTCCCTGAGTGACGCGATCGGCGCGAGCGTAAGCGCGTGGCGCGCCTCAAGATAATCAAGCACGAATCCGGCCAGATCGATTTCAATTCGGCCTACATTGAGGACCCGCTCGATCTTCTCACCGTTTTTGATGCGGGAGGCGCAGCCCTTGAGCACTCTATAGAGCATCGGGGCGACCGCGCGCTCGGCGGAGGAAAGGTACGCATTGCGTGAGGAGAGAGCCAATCCGTCCGAATCGCGCACCGTCGGAACCCCAATGATCTTTACCGGCAAATCCAGATCCTTGGCCACCTGCGTGATCACGCGCAGTTGCTGGTAATCCTTCTGCCCAAAAAGCGCGAAGTCGGGTGAAACCTGAGTGAACAACTTGGCAACGACGGTCGCAACTCCGCCGAAGAAATGGGGGCGAAACTCGTCTTCAAGCCCAGCTTTCGCCGGTCCTTCCGGAGCAAGACGAGTGGCAAAACCATCCGGATACATTGCTTCTATTGCCGGCGCCCAGACGAGATCGACGCTCGCTTCACCCAAAGCTTTGATGTCCGTTGCAAACCTCCGCGGGTAACTTGCGAAATCCTCGTGAGGCGCAAATTGTGTCGGATTGACGAAGATGGACACAACCACGCGTTTTGCGCGGCGCCGAGCTTCGCGGACTAACGCCATGTGGCCGCGATGCAACGCACCCATCGTCGGCACCAACGCGATGCTGGTACCGGCTTTTCGATACGGCTCCAATGCGCGGCGAAGCGTTGGAACCGTTCGCAAGACCTTCGGGGCGTTTGCCATAATTTGCAGCCTTGTCGCCGAATTGTCGCAAAAACAGAACACGCCCAGTAAGGCGGTGGAATGTGACGGGGCCAACTGAGGATCAATTCGGGATTAACTTGACTAACGTATGCTAATATTTTGACAATTGGTGGGGCAGAGGGGCGGCATGTTGGTTCAGCCAATTCAGGAATCCGTTCAATCAGCGCACGTCGTCGTTCTCGGAAACGAGAAGGGCGGTTCGGGAAAGTCGACGACTGCGTTGCACATCGCCGTCGCGCTCCTAAAGGCAGGACAGCGCGTCGCTACGATTGATCTCGATTCACGTCAGCAAAGTTTTACGCACTACGTCGACAACCGCCGCGCCTGGGCCGAGCGTGCGCGAATCACGCTCGAGTTGCCGACTCACTATTGTATTGCTCGCGCCGAGGGCAATTCACTTGAAGCCAATGAGGCGCGAGAGTTTGAAAATTTTTCGGCGGCAATCGGCGCGATCGAACACAATCATGACGTGGTCGTAATCGACACGCCGGGAGTCGATACTTATCTCATGCGGCTTGCGCATTCGATGGCCGATACGCTGGTCACGCCGCTCAACGATAGTTTTCTCGATTTTGATGTACTTGCCACGCTCGATCCCACCAATTTCAGCGTGACGGGAGAGAGCCACTACGCCGAAATGGTGCGGGAGGCGCGTCGGCAACGCCGATTGGTTGATGGTCGGCTCACTGATTGGATTGTCGTGCGCAGCCGTTTGTCCAACCTCGCTTCGAGAAATAAGCGTCTGGTCGGTGATGGCATCAATGAATTGTCGAAGCGTATGGGCTTCCGTTGCGTGGAGGGCTTTGCCGAACGCGTGGTCTATCGCGAGTTCTTCCCGCGCGGCCTAACAGCGCTCGATGATCTCGATGAGGAAACGCTAGGCACGCGGCCGAATCTGTCCCACATCACTGCGCGCGAGGAAGTTATCGCGGTTCTCAACGCACTCCAGTTGCCGCTGTCCGAGAATGGTAAACGGCGCGCCGCCGCCCGGGCGGAATGGTTTTCAGTCATGGACCAGCCTTTACAGGTCCACGATATCATCGGGTAAACCTGACAAGCTTGTATTTGGGCCTTGACCTCGCCATCTGTCGATGTGCGGGAACGCACGGTTTCAGTGTAGAATAATCCATGGCCAAGAACTCCCCACAAACACCCGCACCGGTTTCGTCCAAGCCGGAGATAGAAGCGTTCCTTGACCGGGTGCGCGCCCTCGGACCCTCAACCGCGCAAGGCGCCCGAGGCCGTCTGGTCTTCGCGCTTGATGCCACGATGAGCCGGCAACCGACGTGGGATACGGCCTGCGCGCTGCAAGCTGATATGTTTCGAGAGGCGGGGAGCATCGGCGGGCTCGATATTCAACTCGTATATTTTCGCGGATTGAACGAATGCCGCGCATCCGGATGGGTTGCAGCCAGTCAGCAGCTCGCTGAGCTTATGTCTCGGATCGACTGCCGCGGCGGTCAAACCCAGATTGGTAAGATTCTCAATCATGCACGCCAGGAGCACGCTCGCCGCAAGATCCAGGCGCTTGTCTTCGTCGGTGACGCCATGGAGGAGCCGATTGACGATCTGTGCCAGGCGGCAGGGGAGTTGGGCATTCTCGGCGTTCCGGTCTTTATGTTTCAGGAAGGTGGTGATCCCATCGCGGAAAAGGCCTATCGCGAGATCGCTCGTCTATCGCGGGGGGCTTATTGCCGGTTCGACACCGGCTCCGCACACCAGCTCGGCGAACTGCTGCGCGCCGTCGCGGCCTATGCTGCAGGCGGCATCCGAGCACTTAAGGATCTGTCGGCCAAGCGATCGGCCGGCGCGCAAAAGCTGCTGTCGCAGCTCAAATAGCTATGCCCGCGCTTATTTTCGGCGTCTTGGTCTTGGTGCTCGCACTATGGGCACTTAGCGTTATCTCGAAGGTCGATCCGAAAATCGCCGCACGCGTAATGAAAATCGGTGGCGGCCTCCTTTCCCTCGGGTTTGCTGTCTTTCTGGGGTTGCGCGGAGAGATCGGCGTCGCCATTCCGCTTGGCGTGTTCGGGTTGGGGTTGCTTGGGTGGGTGCCGTTTGGGCCGGCCGGCTTCAGCGCACGCACGCAAAAGAGCGGCGGGCAGACGTCCCGGGTACGTTCGGCCTATTTCGAGATGGAACTCGATCATGATACGGGCTCGATGCGCGGCCGGATTGTTGCCGGGCGACATCAAGGTGTTGAGCTTGAACAGCTCGACATTGCGACACTCTCTGCAATGCTCGGTGACGTCGACGAAGAGAGCCGCGCTCTACTTATGGCTTATCTTGACCGCCGGGATCCCAGTTGGACTGAGCACGCGCAAGCGGATCCGGCATCGTGGCGGCGGACGGCGGCTACCGGAAAAATGTCGGAACAGGAGGCCTATCAGATCCTTGGCCTGGAACCCGGTGCGAGCGCCAATGACATCAGCCGTGCGCATCGCACGTTGATGAAGAAACTGCATCCCGACCAAGGGGGCTCGACGTATCTCGCGGCCCGCATTAACGAGGCCAAGGAAATCCTTCTTCGCCGCCATCGCTGAGGTACTCCACAAACTCGACCATCAGCGGCTCCTGGTTCGGCGCGTCCCTGTTCTTTGTTTTTTTGTTTTAGTTCTTCAGCAGCATGCATGGAATGTCGCTGCGTTTGAGGTGTTTGCAGGCGGCTTCCGCCTGATTCTTTTCCAGTCCGGCAAAGCGCGCGCGGAACAGAACTTTGTCACCCTTCTCGATACGTTCGGTGAAGGGGTCGGCCCTGCCGAGAATGTCCTTGGCCTTGCTCTGCGCCGTTTCAAGACGCTGCCTGGCTTCTTTCTCGTCAGGTAATGCGCCGACCTGAATGATCCAGCCGACACGCGGCTTCGCAGAACGCTCTGGCGTTGGAGTGGGAATTGGTACACTTGGAGCGATGGAGGCCAATTTAGCTGGCGTTTCGAGTACTTCAGGCTTTGTGACGGGAGGTTGCGGAA
>DATGDN010000022.1:0-6334 GCA_035310865.1 Pseudolabrys sp.
CATGGCGACACGTTGTCGTTGACCGCCCGACAGCTGGCGCGGGTAACGCTCCAACAATTGCGACAGGCCGAGAATTGCCGCGGCGCGGTTGACCCGTTCATCGATCTCGCTCTTGGCCGCGCCGCGCAGCTTCATGGAAAACGCCATGTTGGCGGCGACGGTCATGTGGGGATAAAGCGCGTAGTTCTGGAAGACCATCGCGACGTCACGCTCTTTCGGCGGCAAATGGTTGACGACGCGCTCTCCGATGCGGATTTCGCCTCCGGTGATGTTTTCCAGGCCGGCGATCATCCGCAGCAAAGTCGATTTGCCGCAGCCGGACGGGCCGACGAGCACGACAAATTCACCGTCGCGTATCGAAATATCGACGCCATGGATGACGGCTGTCGCGCCAAAGGCCTTTCGCACGTCGCGGATCGCGACCGAAGCCATTCATTCCTCCCAGGCGGCGGCCGCCGCCCTACGCATAGTCTTTTCTGTTTTCAGTACCGCGCGCCCGGATGCGCCCCCGGAACATCCGCAATCAAATCATCCCGCTTTCGGCCTCCGAAAAGCAAGCCCGACGTATGGCTTGGTGGGCGTGTCGGGGGGCAGACCCGGCGCTACAGCGCCATGCCGCCGTCGACCAGGTGTGGCTGACCTGTGATGTAGCTCGACTCATCCGAAGCAAGGAAAACTGCTAGCGCAGCCACTTCTTCGGCTGTGCCAAGCCGCGCCATCGGCTGGCGGGCGATGAAGTTCTTGCGGACCTGGTCGAGCGGGGTTCCCGTCTGTTTTGCGACAGCCTCCACGCGCTCCTCGAACGACGGTGACACGATTGTACCGGGGCAGATGGCATTGCAGCGGATGCCTTTGGTGATGAAATCGGCCGCCACAGCCTTGGTCAGGCCGATCACGGCCGCCTTCGTTGCTCCGTAGGCGTAACGCTTAGGCAGGCCTTTGATAGAGGAAACGCCCGAAGACATGTTGATGATCGAACCGCCGCCGTTTTCCAACATGGCCGGCAGGAATGCCTTGATGGTGCGGTGCATGGATTTGACGTTGAGGTCGAAGGAGAAATCCCAGTCTTTCTCGGTGCACTCAAGGACCGTGCTTTGGTGCACATAACCCGCGACATTGGCGAGGACGTTGAGTGCGCCAAATTCTTTGGTGACGAAGGCGGCAAAGGCATTGACCACGTCGGTCGACAAAACGTCGAGCTTGGCGCACGCCGCCGCCTTCAGGCCTGCAAGTTTTTCGACCGCGATATCGGTCGCGATCACTTTCGCACCCTCGGCGATGAAAGCTTCGGCGATTGCCCGGCCAATGCCCTGGCCGGCCGCGGTGACCAGCGCCAGTTTTCCCTTTAGTCTCTTGCTCACGGAAATAACGACCTCTAGTGGTTGTCGCGCGCGACGCCATTTTGAGCGACGCGCTGATATTTCACCGCAGGTTTGAGCACCATGCCCTGGGCCAACTGGTCGACCATGGCGCGCTGGATTTCCTGCCACGGCGTCTGGCTTGCCGGATATTGGTAGCCGCGCTTGAGCAATGCCGCTCGCCGCCGCGACAGCTCCGCTTTCGAGATCAGGATGTCGGCAGTGCCCTTGCGAAGATCTATGCGAACGCGATCCCCGGTTTTCAGCAAAGCAAGGCCGCCATGTGCCGCTGCCTCTGGTGAAGCATTGAGAATCGATGGTGAACCGGACGTTCCGGACTGCCGCCCGTCGCCGATGCAGGGCAGGGCGGTGATGCCTTTTTTGATCAGCGCGGCCGGAGGCTGCATGTTCACCACTTCGGCCGAGCCCGGGTAACCGATGGCGCCAGCCCCGCGCATGAACAGCAATGTATGCTCGTCAATCTTCAATGACGGGTCTTCGATGCGATGGTGATAATCCTCCGGTCCATCGAACACCACGGCGCGGCCTTCGAAAGCATCTTTGTCCTTCGGGTTGGACAAATACCGCTTGCGAAAGTCATCTGAAATGACGCTGGTCTTCATGATTGCGGATTCGAACAGATTGCCCTTCAGCACCTTGAAACCCGCCTGCTTTTTCATCGGCGAGCGGTACGGCTTGATGACATCGGTATTGGTGCTCTGAGCCCGCCTCACGTTTTCGCCCGTGGTCTTGCCATTGATCGTCAAAGCATCGGCGTGGATGCGCTTGGCCTTCAACAGTTCGTGCATGACCGCGGGCAATCCGCCTGCGCGGTAATACTCTTCGCCGAGATATTCCCCGGCAGGCTGCATGTTAACCAGGAGCGGCACGTCGTAGCCGATCTTCTCCCAATCCTCGATCAAAAGTTTAACGCCGACATGCCGCGCGATGGCGTTGATGTGGATTGGCGCATTGGTCGATCCACCGATCGCCGAATTTGCAACGATCGCATTTTCGAATGCCTTGCGCGTGAGAATATCGGACGGCTTCAGATCCTGTTCGACGATCTCGACCGCGCGGACGCCGGTCTCATAGGCAATTTGCCCGCGTTCGCGATAAGGCGCGGGGATAGCGGCGCAACCGGGCAACGACATTCCAAGCGCTTCGGCGAGTGCATTCATGGTCGAGGCCGTGCCCATCGTATTGCAGTGGCCTATCGACGGTGCAGTGGAAGCGGCGATCTTGATAAACTCTTCGGCGTCGATGCGGCCGGCCGCCATTTCCTCGCGCGCTTTCCAAATTGCGGTGCCGGAGCCGGCGCGCTCACCCTTCCACCAGCCATTGAGCATCGGTCCGCCCGAAAGCACGATTGCCGGCGTGTTCACGGTTGCAGCGGCCATCAGGCAGGCAGGCGTTGTCTTGTCGCAACCGGTCATCAACACGACGCCGTCGAGAGGGTATCCGTACAAAACTTCGACAAGGCCGAGATAGGCGAGATTGCGGTCGAGCGCAGCGGTAGGGCGCTTGCCGGTTTCCTGAATCGGGTGGCAAGGAAATTCAAAGGTAATTCCACCGGCTGCTCGAATCCCCTCCCGCACGCGTTTGGCAAGTTCGAGGTGATGACGATTGCAGGGGGAAAGATCCGACCCAGTCTGCGCAATTCCGATAATCGGTTTGCCCGCTCGCAACTCCGCCGACGTCAGGCCGTAGTTCAGATAACGCTCGAGGTAGAGTGCCGTCATCCCTGGGTTTTCTGGATTGTCGAACCAGAGTTGCGACCGTAAGCGGCGTGCGAATTTTCGGGCAGATTTCGCCATTTCTCATCCAAGTGTTTAGCGTGAGGACAGGCATAGCTGATCGCAAAGGGACAGGAACTGCAAGGAGTGCCGCCGAGGTCCGGATACGTTGCTCTATGGACGTTATTTCGTTTTTCAGCACGAAAACCCCGCTCCAGTCGGCGGGTGGCGGGTTTTCTTCGAATTGCGAATCCATTCTTCGTAGAGATTCAACAGATCCAAGGCCGAAACCGTCGCCCAACTTGCGGCAGCGCTCGATCGATTGCGCCGCGCCCGCAAAGTCGCACTGCCGAAATCGTTTGGGCAGATCATTGATGTCGTGGCGCGCGCGCAATCACCACTGCCGCTACGGATCAAATCAGAGGTCGATAGTCTGACCCTCGCGCGCCGTGATTGTTCCGGCGCGTGCGTCGTTCGCTTCGGCAGCGAGCCTGTCCATGAAATCGTCGTCATGAGACGGATCGTGGTGGAACAGGCAGAGATGTTTGACGCCGGCTTTATCGGCCAAGCGCACACCGCGCGACCAGGTGGAATGTCCCCAGCCCACGCGCGAGACTATTTCATCCTCGGTGAATGTTGCGTCGTAGACCATCAGATCGGCGCGATTGGATAGCGATACAAGGTCGTTGTCGCACCTGCCGGGGAACCCTTCCGTGTCGCTGACCAACGCGAAGGTACGTCCGCCATATTCCAGGCGATAACCGTTACAGCCATCCGGATGATCGAGGGCTGCGGTTCGCAAGAGTACATTTTCATGCGGGCGTAGAACGTCGCCCGACGTGAAGTCATGAAACTCGATAGCCGCCTTAAAGATCTCAATTTGCACCGGAAAGAGCGGCGAGCTCATCAGCATCCGCATGACGCGTTCAATGCTGTTGGACGGGTTTAGGTCCCCTGCCCAAACCCGCACACGATAGCCCTCGTGAAATAGTGGCGCGAAAAACGGTAACCCCACGACGTGGTCGAGATGACAATGCGTAATAAAAATATCGACGTTACGAATCTTCTTGTCTTCCAGGAGCTCGATGCCGAGCGGCCGCAGTCCCGTGCCGGCGTCGAAAATAAGAACATGTTCGCCGCAGCGAACTTCGATGCAAGGCGTGTTGCCGCCATAGCGGGTTGTCGATGGACCGGGACAGGCAATGCTTCCTCGGACCCCCCAGAACCGAACCCGCATCGGCGATTTTGACATTCGTGGACTTCCGAAAATCAGATCGGACGTTTGTATTTGGAATGAATGACAATGTCGAGCAGGTGCATCAGTCCCCGCCATTGCGATGGCCAGTCACATTCAGTGACTGCGATTTGAATTTTTCGCGGTCATGCATTCGGTCGCGCACGCGGAGCACCTGTTCGGCGGCCGCGACGCCGGTAACCCAGCCGCCATGCGCGGTCGAGAAATCACCATGAGAACAGGCCTCACCGGCGAAGAAGAGACGGTCATCAACCGGCGCAGCCAATGCCGCGCGGCAGTCTGCCGTTCCCGGCAGCGCATATGAATATGAGCCGCGCGCAAACGGATCCGCACCCCACCGATGGATGCGAATTGGCTTCACCCTTTTCGCAAATTCACTCCCGAGCAAACCGGTCAATTCGGTAACTGCGAAATCAAAAAAAGCGCTGTCGCCGCGTGTCTCAAGGTCGCCAGCCAGCCGCCCGCCGAAGTAAACTTCGATTTGCGGCCGTCCGAACGGCCGCAAGTGATAGGTGGCAGTGCCCGTTCTATCCGTCGCGCCAAACAGCCGGGTGTCTTTCTCGAACTGCTCTGGTTGTTCAAGCGAGAGAAACAGTTTGTCGGCAAGGCCCAGCGGCAGGTTTTGCGCGGCTTTTATTTTGTTGGGCAGCGAAGGGACAAATAGCTGATCGGATTCACCCAGGATTGCGCTTGGGACTGTGATGATAACCTGATCGGCGTTTATGACGCCTCGCGACGTTTCAATCTTGAGGCGTTTCCCAGTGTGGTCGATCTTGCTCACGGGGCAGTCGAGCGCGACAGGCAAGTTTTCTCCGCATCCCGATATAGTTGCACCATAGCCTTCGAGGATCCGCCAATTGACGCCGGTGTCGTCGAAATTGTCGAAATCGCGGGCCGATATGCGGTCGAGTTCGGCGCCACTGATGTATGTGGCAACGGCGTTGATCAAATTGTTCCACCGGTCATCCGGCGCGAGCAAATCCGCTGCCGCTACATCCGGCTCAATTCGTGCGCGCTCGCTGACCCGCGCGAAAAATTCTTCCTGGCTCCTGAGAAAATCGCGCTGAGCTCCAACCGGAAATCCAAGCGGAAGCGATGGGCGCCGCCAGGGCGGCGGCGTTTTGTCGATCGTTTTGCCCTGTTGCTCTGCAACGGTTACCCAAGGGTTTCGATCGGCGGAATGCAACCAGCCGCAGCCCAGATCGATTGCAAATCCGGATCGATCCACAAACGTCCACGCGCGGCCACCGAGGCGCGGGCGCGCCTCAACGATGAGACATTTCACGCCGGCCCGATGCAGCCGCTTGCCGGCGGCGACGCCGGCCGCGCCGCCTCCGACGACCACGGTTTCGAGATCACTGTCCGCCATTTTTGAAAAACTTCCGCCGGTCGATCAAGGCCTACATATAGGGACGGCATTTCATATAGGAATGAGAAGAGG
Source organism: Pseudolabrys sp. (assembly GCA_035310865.1). GTDB lineage: Bacteria > Pseudomonadota > Alphaproteobacteria > Rhizobiales > Xanthobacteraceae > Pseudolabrys. The sequence goes on from DATGDN010000022.1 coordinate 5,791, forward strand.
ATTGGAAACGCGGCGGACTCTGCGATCGGCGCATTTGCTTCGAAACAGATTCATTGTTGCCGCCGCAAATTTGACTCACATCGACAGGAGGTTTCCGGAACGAACTAAAATTGTGCGGATGGGGAGGTATTAAATGCGCAAGGTATTGTTGGTGGCCGCGATGGGACTAACGCTGGCGGGATGCCAGACTGCACGCGAGGACCGCGTGCTGGGCGGCGCGCTGATCGGTGGCGGCACGGGCGCTGTGATCGGTGGAATTGCCGGCCGGTCGGTGGGTGGCGCGGTCGCCGGTGGATTAATTGGAGCTGCAGCAGGCGCAATCATTGCGGACGCGACGCGACCTGGGCGTTGTTACTATTATACCCGCCACGGACATCGCCGGTACGTGCGCTGTCGGTAGGGGTGATGCCGGTCAAACGCAAAATGGGTTGAGCGATCATTCCGCCGCTTGGTGCAGAAGGCTTTGCCCAGGCCGTACGCGTGTGAACGCTACCGGCGTCGTGGCAACCTTCAGCGAATCGTCGACAAGCCGCACCGTCGTATA
>DATGDN010000023.1:0-9828 GCA_035310865.1 Pseudolabrys sp.
CATGCCGGCGAGCCGGTTGCGGGACCTCGCGCCATCAGCTCTGCCAGTACATCCGTGGCCCGAGCAATGTTGCTGTTCGCGCGACCAATCAGGCGGCGCGCAGATTGTCGGCAGCAGATTTACCCGTACGTTGGTCTGCGACGATATCGAAGGTGACGTTCTGCCCCTCGTTGAGGGTACCCATACCTGCACGTTCGACCGCGCTGATATGGACGAAAACGTCCTGCCCGCCATTGGCCGGCTGAATAAAGCCAAAACCCTTTTGGCTGTTAAACCACTTCACAATTCCCTTATTCATCGTGTGTTGTCCTTTCACTGACAGTATGCACGTGGGACCAGGCGCGCGAAGTGCTTCGGCGCCATTGCCCCGGTTCGTCGATTTTGGAGAAGGGTCTGAAACGTGCGCGCCCGTCAGTAAAACGAGGCGAAGCGGCCCAGTCGTTCGGCCAAGTATCGATTGATATTACATAGGGTCGAATTGAGCTTTCTTCAAGGCAATTCGAACAGCATCGTAAACAGCGCCAGCCCGGGTTGTTTTTGCTGGAGAAGCGATGGTCGGCTTTCGCGGCCATCGGATGCAGGTGCGCTATGCGTCAGCCCTGCCGGCGGCGGGTTGTTTCATGCGCCACAGTTGAAAGCCACTCCGTCTGAGTGCGCCCTCGATTCTAATCCGGGAAAGATTGTGCGGCGGCCGCGCGGACGCTTCGATGACGCCCTCAGAGTGCCACGGCGCAAACTGGGACGGCAATCTTCCGCCATCCTTGTCAGCGGCAAAAGCGCGAAGGCCTTCGCTTGCCTCCGACTTAAATATGTAGATCCGCATGAAATTTCACCTTCGTGCCCCAGGCCGGCCGCGCTCGGCGGATTTCGGCCTGCCGTTGGCGTCCTGACCGGGCTTCTTGCGTGGGGCCGCGATCGAGCCGTCGAAGATTGCCTTCTTGCGGGCAAGTTTCCGGGACCGGCGTACCGCTTCACCTTTCTCTCGCGCCGTCTGTTCGGACGGTTTTTCGTAGAAGCGCCGTCGTTTCATTTCACGGAAGACACCCTCACGCTGCATCTTCTTCTTCAAGACGCGGAGGGCCTGCTCAACATTGTTGTCGCGGACGAAGACCTGCAATTGAAAATCCTTTTCCTTGGGAGAGGGGTGTGGCAGCCGCGCCGAAATTGACGCTAGTACGGTACGTGCGATGCGGTCATCCAATCGTGGCCGCAAGCGGCACAATGCCAGCGGTGACCGATCAGACCTTTGCCGTGATATTCCGAGGCGGCCGGTGTGATCGTTGTCTTACGGCATAACGGACAATAAGTGCCACTGCCGGAATTGTCGTTACAGGCAGGCCCATGGCCGCGCGGCTGAAAACGAAGACTCGCTGATTCCGCGCCGAAAACATGTGCCTGGATTTGAGTCACAACCGCTCCCTTCGAGGCGGGAGCACAGGCGTGTCTCTCAGCCACCGGCGCCTGAGGCCAAAGCCGATGATGGACTCAACATAGACTCTCGGACCGCAAATAGCTAGCTTTTTGAGTTGGGCGCTGGCGCATCAGCCTTGCAGCAGTACCGCGCGGCGCGCCACGATCCAATTGTAGATCGTACCGAAGACGAGCGCGATCAGCCATCCAATAACGACGCTCCACACCAAACCCTCCGCCCACATGCGCGTCGAGTTGATCGGCGCATCTGAGAAGAGAGTGACATAGCCATGTGCGAGGCGGACCGGCACGAACAACGCGGCCAGCATGCACAGCACGAACAGCACGACGAGCGCCGCGGAAAAGCCCCAGCCCAGTCCGTGGATGCTGAGGCGGGCGTGCGCATGAGCATTTGCCATAGAAGTGTCCCTCACAAATTTGAGTTATTGGACGCGCAAACAATGGAAAGCGCCTTGATTTGGGTCAATCTTTTCCGAGGCGCCATGCATGTAGGGTGACCCGAGTGCAGCTTGTAGCCTTATTGGCGTCCGGTTCGGATGGTAAGTAGCAATAAAGCAGGCCGTACAGATGAAATCGTTTTTGTTGAAAATGCTTTTGGTCGCTATCGTCTGTGCATGGGCGCTTTCGTCCATGGCTGCTTCGAATTACGCGCCGCAAGGTTCGGTCGTTTGGCAAGGCAACAAATATTGTTGGTACGATTCCGGTTGGAACGGCGCCGGCGGTACCGTTGCGGCTTCGACAAGAAAGCCCGACGCGGTTGGGGCGGCCCGAAGGGTTGGGCGGGGGCAGCCGGTCGGCAGCCAAGCAGCGGCGCATGGTTCGAACTGCCGCCACCGGCACCACCTGTGAGCGCCCCGAGCATCGCAACCGAGCGCTATGTGGAGCCGCTGCGCGGTGGCGCAGCCGCCGGATCTCCCACCGGGGGGCCATTGCGGCGTTAAACGGAGGTCGACAGTGATGAAATCTGTTGAGGAGTACAAGCCATGAAGCTTCATCGGGTCATGTATTCAGCGATGCTGATTTTTGTTGCAACGGCCTCGCTGTGCACCCCACGGAATGCGAACGCGCAGGTTTTCGATTTCGGTCAGATTGAGGCATTTGAATCGCTCGGCTCGGGGACGCAAACAGGCGGGTCGCCCCCGAAGACGATCGTTGATGATGGCGAGCGGCACACGGTGCTCTTTACGATTATCGAGTCCAACACCGAGGCCAGGGTCTACTGGAAATCGCCGGATGGAGAGCAATCGACGACGATCCGGGGACCTACGATGAAGGCATTTCAAACCGTCGGAAAATTCAGGATTGAAGCGGTCGGCGACGAAAATCACAGCTTCAAGTACGGATATGTTTTGTTCCGTCTTAAAGACGGTAAAGTCGCGCCTGAAGACAAAATCTGAATTCGCTACGGGTGGCGAACGCGATCAGCTCGTGAGTGAGGTGACAACGGCCACATAGTGGCAGAGCGCGGCAGTGAGTACGAAGCCGTGCCAGATCGCGTTCTGAAAACGCAGTCTCTGCCACGCATGGAACACGACGCCGGCCGAATACACAACCCCGCCGGCGGCAATGAGGCCGAGCGTCACCGGCGCCAGCGCGGCGGTGACCGGGCCGAACGTGAAGATGCCGCTCCAGCCCAGGATCAAATAGAGCGCGACCGACGTGCGGTCGAAGCGGCCCGGCCATAGAAGCTTGATCGCGATCCCTGCAAGCGCGGCGATCCAGATGATGACGAGCAGGACCGTGGGAGTGGTTTCCCGCATTGGCAGCATGAAGGCGGTGTAGGTCGCCGCTATCAGCAGATAGATCGCCGAATGATCGAGGCGTCGCAGCCACCATTTGCACGGGGAAACAGGCCACAGGTTATACGCCGCGGAGAAACCGAACATCGCAAGCAGCCCGGCGAGATAGATCGCTATCGCAACGAAACGCGTAGCGTTGGCGGCATGCACAGCGATAACGAGAAGTACCGCGGCGCCGGCAATCGCAAGGGCAACGCCGAGGACATGCACGACCGCATCGGCGATGGCCTCGCCGCGGTCATAATCCCAGGTCACGGGCGGCAAATTTTCGGCGGCGGGCGCTTTCATTTGGTGCGGCTCAGGCGGCGCGCATTGGCTCTCACGCGCTTGCGATAGCGTGCCGTGACCCTACCGGTCGAGCCGCCCGCCATGAGGGTGGCGCAAGCCGTCATAGCCTCGACCACTTTCTCGCCAACCATCCGGTTTGCCTCGGCGCGGGCGCGCGGTCCACCGGCGGCGAGCTTCATGAGCCGAAGCGCGACGACGCGGTTCGATTCAAGCGCCAGCATGGTTGCGGCCAACCAAGGGAATGTCCGATGCCTCATGTCGCCAGCATAGTTGCCCAATAAGGCGAGGAGAGGGCTCTACCGGGGCGACCCTCGGGCGCCCGCCGCACGACGCCGGCACTCAAAGTATTCCTGCGATCCCGGAGCTGCGTAAGAACGGCAGCGCGCATCGTCGATCGATGCGACCGTTTCTACCCTGCGCAGCCGGCAGCGAGCAGGCTTGCAGCCACCGTTATCAATGCAACAAGTCGCATTGGATGCACCACCGTATTTTCACGCGTTTCACAGACAGATCACGAACCGGCGGCTCGCTTACTTCGGCTTTTTCTTCGTCTTGCCTTTAGGCGCCGGCTTTGGCGGCGCGACTGCTGCAGCTTCGCGTTCGGCGGCTTCCTTGGCGAGCCTCAGGGCACGCAGCCGCTCGGTTTTCGCCCGCTCGGCGTTGCTGGCGGCCTTGTATTCGGCCATGGCCGTCGCGCCCTCGCGGGCCTGGGCTTCCTTTTTATGGAACGCGGCTTGCGCGCGTTCCATGTCCTTTGTGTTTTTCGAACTACTCACGAACACCCCGTTGTTGATCCACAGGTATCGCACTTCATACAGGTACCGTTGCGCACCAGAGTGAAGTTTCCACACTCACCGCAAGCCTCGCCTTCGTAGCCCTTGGCGCGGGCTTCGGCGCGCTTCTCGGAAGCCGCGGCCTTTGCATGCGCGCGCGCATCCTGCGGGTCGATGCGTTGCTCGAGTTGCTCGGCAGGAGAGAGCTTTGCCTCCGGCTCGCTCTTAAGCGCGGTGGTGCCGGCAACCTCGGGCCGAGCGCCGCCAACGGCGGCGATGGCTGTGACATTGCCGCCGGTTACGGGCGCCGGGACGCCGCGCACCACCGAGAGACGATCCGTGCGCGAACGGGTCAGGCCCTTCGACACGTAGTTGGTCGCAGGCGCCGTCTTGCCTTCCTCCACGCCCTTGCCGAGCGCGTCGAATCCGCCGGCCTCGCTCGGGTCGACATGGGCGAGATCGAACCGCTCCAGGTAGGAGACGGCGAGCTCGCGGAACACGTAGTCGAGGATCGAAGTCGCGTATTTGATCGAGTCGTTGCCCTGCACAGGGCCCTGCGGCTCGAAGCGCGTGAAGGTGAAGGCGTCGACATATTCCTCCAGCGGCACGCCGTACTGCAGGCCGAGCGATACCGCGATGGCGAAATTGTTGATGATGGAGCGCAGCGCCGCGCCTTCCTTGTGCATGTCGATGAAGATCTCGCCGAGCCGACCGTCGTCGTATTCGCCGGTACGGAGATAGACTTTGTGGCCGCCGACGACTGCCTTCTGGGTATAGCCCTTGCGGCGGTCGGGCATTCGCTCGCGCTCGCGCATTACGACGATACGCTCGACGACTTTTTCAACCATTTTTTCGGCGAGCGCAGTGGCGCGCGCCGCCGCGGGACGCTCGAGGAAAGCCTCGACGGCGTCCTCCTCGTCCTCTTCGTCGGCGATGAGCTGCGCATTAAGGGGCTGGCTGAGCTTGGAGCCGTCGCGGTAGAGCGCGTTGGCCTTCAGTGCGAGCTTCCAGGAGAGCAGGTAGGCGGCTTTGCAATCCTCGACCGTCGCCTCGCTCGGCATGTTGATGGTCTTGGAGATGGCGCCGGAAATGAACGGCTGCGCGGCCGCCATCATGCGGATGTGGCTCTCGACCGAGAGATAGCGCTTGCCCGTGCGGCCACACGGATTGGCGCAGTCAAATACCGGATAGTGCTCGGCCTTCAGGTGCGGCGCACCTTCGACCGTCATGGCGCCGCAGACGTGGATATTGGCGGCTTCGATCTCGCGCTTGCCGAAGCCGATCGCGGCGAGAAGATCGAAGGTGGGCGAGGCAAGGTCTTCCGCCGTAATGCCCAGCTTGTCGCGGCAGAAGTCTTCACCAAGCGTCCACTTGTTGAATGCGAACTTGATGTCGAAAGCCGTCGGCAACGCCTTCTCGACCTTGGCGATGGCCTCGTCGGTGAAACCTTTTGCCTTGAGCGTCGTGTGGTTGATCGCCGGCGCCTGCGCCAGCGTGCCATGGCCGACGGCGTAGGCCTCGATCTCGGCGATGTCGGCTTCGCTATAGCCGAGCGTGCGCAGCGCTTCCGGCACCGCGCGGTTGATGATTTTGAAGTAGCCGCCGCCGGCAAGCTTCTTGAACTTCACCAGCGCGAAGTCGGGCTCGATGCCGGTGGTGTCGCAATCCATCACCAGGCCGATGGTGCCGGTGGGCGCTATCACGGTGGCCTGTGCGTTGCGGTAGCCGTACTTCTCGCCGAGCGACAATGCGCGGTCCCAGGCCGTCTTGGCATGGGTGACGAGCGCCTGGTCGGGGCAGGCGGCATGGTCGAGCGGTACCGGCGGCGTTGCAACCTTCTCGTAGCCGGTGCGCTCATTGTAGGCGGCGCGGCGGTGGTTGCGCATCACGCGCAGCATGTGCTCGCGGTTTTTCTTGTAGCCGGGGAAGGGCCCGAGCTTCTCGGCCATTTCGGCGGAGGTCGCGTAGGACACGCCGGTCATGATGGCGGAGAGTGCGCCGCTGATGGCGCGGCCGGGATCGGAGTCGTAGGGGATTCCGGACGTCATCAGCAGGCCGCCGATGTTCGCGTAGCCCAGGCCGAGCGTGCGGAATTCGTAGGAGAGCTCGGCGATCTCGCGCGAGGGGAACTGCGCCATCATCACGGAGATTTCGAGAACGACGGTCCATAAGCGGACGGCATGCTCGTAACTTTCAACCTGGAATTTCCCGGTCTTCTGGTCGCGGAAGGTAAGCAGGTTCAGCGAGGCGAGATTGCAGGCCGTATCGTCGAGGAACATGTATTCCGAGCACGGATTCGATGCGCGGATTTCGCCGGAGGCCGGGCAGGTGTGCCAGTCATTGACCGTGGTGTGGTATTGCAGGCCCGGATCGGCCGAGGCCCAGGCGGCGTAGCCGATCTTCTCCCACAGCGCGCGCGCATCGAGCGTTTTCGCGACCTTGCCATTCTTGCGATAAGTCAGGTCCCATTTGGCGTCAGCTTCGACGGCCTTTAGGAAGCCGTCGGCGACGCGCACCGAATTGTTCGAGTTCTGCCCCGAGACGGTGAGATAGGCCTCGCTATCCCAATCGGTATCGTAAGTCGGGAAGTCGATGTCCTTGTAGCCCTGCTTGGCGAACTGGATCACGCGCTTGATGAAATTATCCGGCACCATCGCGCGGCGCGCGAGCTTGATCTCGCGCTTGAGCGCGGGGTTCTTCTCTGGCGAGAAGCAGTCGTCGCCCGAGCCCTCGCAGTTCACGCAGGCCTTGAGAACGGCTTTCAGGTGCTTCTGGTTGATCTTGGAGCCGGTGACGAGCGCGGCCACCTTCTGCTCTTCAAGCACCTTCCAGTTGATATAGGTCTCGATATCAGGGTGATCGACATCGACGATCACCATCTTCGCCGCGCGGCGCGTGGTGCCGCCCGACTTGATCGCGCCCGCGGCTCGGTCGCCAATTTTCAGGAACGACATCAGGCCGGACGACTTGCCGCCGCCGGACAGCTTCTCGCCTTCGCCGCGCAGCTTGGAGAAGTTCGAGCCAGTGCCGGAGCCGTATTTGAACAGGCGCGCCTCGCGCACCCACAAATCCATGATGCCACCCTCGTTCACCAGGTCGTCGGAGACGGACTGAATGAAGCAGGCGTGCGGCTGCGGATGCTCGTAAGCGGATTTGGATTTGGTCAGCTTGCCGGTGAATGGATCGACGTAGTAGTGGCCCTGGCTCGGGCCGTCGATGCCGTAGGCCCAGTGCAGGCCGGTGTTGAACCATTGCGGCGAATTCGGCGCGCACATCTGCGCGGACAGCATGTAGCGCAGTTCATCGAAGAAGGCTTGCGCGTCATCTTCGGAATCGAAATAGCCGCCCTTCCAGCCCCAATAAGTCCAGGTGCCGGCGAGACGATCGAACACCTGTTTCGAGGTGTGCTCGCCGATGTAGCGCTCCTTTTCGGGCAGCGCGGCGAGCGCCTCTTCGTCAGCGACCGAGCGCCATAGGAACGAAGGGACGGAATTTTCTTCGACCTTTTTCAGGCGGGCAGGGACACCGGCTTTGCGGAAATATTTCTGCGCCAGCACATCGGAAGCGACCTGCGACCAGAATTCCGGCACCTCGACATTGTCGAGCTTGAATACCACCGACCCGTCGGGATTCTTGATCTCACTGGTGGTGAGCCTGAACTCGATGCCCGCGTAGGCCGGTTGTCCATCCTTGGTATAGCGCCGCTCAATTCGCATGTGTCTCTAGCCCCAAATTGCCGGACGGTTGGCCACCGTCCTTTTGTCTTCGGTGGACTTGTCCTTCGTCCGCCGCGCCTTGCTCTTCCTCGTCCGACGCAACCCACCCACCCACTTATCTAGGCCCGATGCTCTAATCCGGCACCGGTTCGTTCCGGGGTTTTTCGCCCCAGGCACGCAACAATTCCCTGTCCCAAACGCCATTGTCCCGGCGTGGGTTGAGCTCATCGACTGAAAAGCCGTTCTGAGGGTCCGGAGGGAACCTGAAACTCAACGCCACCGAACGTACCAAAGCTAAGTGGACTCGCCGTACGCGTCAACAAGAGATAGTCGGTAAAGCTGAATCAAATACTAAATCTTGTGTCCAACGGTGGATTTCGGGGACAAACGGACCGCGAGAACACAGCCAGTATTGGGCGATCTCCGGCATCCGAAAAGCATTTTTCTCTGGCCGCGAGGGTAGGTTTTTATGCCTCCGGCCGTGACGGAAAAATGACGGAAAAATGGGACTTGCGTGTTGCGGGCCCGAAAAACCGTCCGTCGGCAAGGCGGGGATAGAGCGGGAAAAGCCAGGCGGAGACGGTGCTGGAGTCGCTGATTCTCAGAACGAGGTCAGTGCGTTACGGCAGAGTCGTGTCGTGAATTTCTGCCGGATGATGAAACCCACGCCTGTGAATTCGGACTACAAGGCGCGCGGAGGCGGAAAGGCTGCCTATCGTGGCCGCTGCGCTGGTCTACGATCCTGCCCGGATGTCTCGTCGGTGCCGCGAATGCGGCAGCGCTTCAGGATGCTCGCGCTGAAGGAAGTCGATCAGCTTTTCGCGCACCTCGCAGCGCAGGTCAAAGGTCTGCCCCGCCGAACGCGCGCTCATCAAGCAGCGCAGCTCCATGGTGCCTTCCTTGAAGTCCGTCACCTGCACGGCAGATACCTGGCCATCCCACCTCGCCGATTCCTTGAGGATCGCTTCGAACTTCTGGCGGATCAGTTCGACCGGCGCGCGATAGTCGAGGTAGATCATCACATTGCCGATGAGTGATGAGCTTTCGCGCGTCCAATTCTGGAACGGCTTTTCGATGAAGTAGGTGAGCGGTACGATCATCCGCCGCAGATCCCAAAGCTTCACCACGACGTAAGTGGACGTGATTTCTTCGATCGTGCCGTACTCGTTCTCGACGATCACCGCGTCGTAAAGGCGGATTGGCTGCGTCATCGCGAGCTGCACGCCCGCCATCAGGTTGCTCAGGACGGGGCGTGCGGCAAGGCCCGCGACAATGCCTGCGACGCCGGCTGACGCGAAAAGACTCACGCCGTATTGCCGTACTGCCGGGAACGTCATCAATGCGGCACTGAGCGTCAGCATCACCAGCAGAACGTCAATCGTACGCGAGAGCACGCGCACCTGCGTGTTATGCTTGCGCGCCAGCAGATTGTCGTCGATGTCGAGACGGAATCGCCGCAGATAGAGATCGGCGGCGATGTGCAGGGCGATGATGGCCGCCCAGCCAACCAGGCCGATCACGGCGACCGCCATCAGGCGTGCGAGGAGGGTCGCTGTTTCCGGCGGCAGCGGCGCGACCGGAATGGCCACGATCATCGCCAGGATCAGCAGCGCGGCTCGCGTCAGTCCTCGTGTCTGCGTAAAGAACGAAAACACGAATGGATACCGGCCGGCAAAGGCGCGGCGGGTCAGCTTGCGCGCCCAGCTGTGCAGCGCGAGCGCAATGAGCACGGCGATCGCAAGAATGAGCAGTGCGACCACTGGGTCAGGCAGCCAGTCGAGAAGATCCTTGATCCAGGTCAGCGCAACTCTGAGCGAATCC
>DATGDN010000024.1:0-7344 GCA_035310865.1 Pseudolabrys sp.
GCGTGCCCTTACCCTGCGCCAGATGCGGCCAGCGCCCGGCGCTCTCGCCGAACTCGCCGTGACAGGCGGCGCATTTGTCCATGTAGACCTTCTCGCCCTCTTTGACGGACCCTTTTGCCGGGAGGCGCTCCCTGTCCGTCCGGCCGCACCTCAATGTCCCAGCCGGCGATCTCAGCTGGCGTGGCGAGGTGGCCGATGCCGTATTGGCGCGGTGTATCTTTCTTCGTTTGCGCCAGTGCGGGCGCGGCAAGCGCCAGCAGGACGACGAACACGAGCTCAACCGACTTCCACATTCTCGAGCTCCCCGTCCGGCTTGAGCGCCCAGGTCTGGATGCCGTTGTTGTGGTAGATCGAATTGACGCCGCGGATCTTGCGCAAGGCGTCCTTGCTTGGCTGCACGTAGCCGGTTTCGTCGATGGCGCGCGACTGCAGCAGGAGTTCTTCACCGTTCCAGTCGAACTCGTAGTAAAAGCGCACGCAGCCCTTGTCGAAAACCGGACCGTCGATCCGCGCCGTGCGCCAATTGCGTCCGCCGTCCATCGAAATGTCGACGCGATTGACCTTGCCGCGCCCCGACCATGCCAGACCCGAGATGACGTTGAATCCCTTCTGCTTCACCGGAGCCTGAGGCGAAGGTGACGTGATCACCGATTTGGCATCCATCACAAAGGTGAATTGACGCGCTTTGCCATTTTCGAGCAGGTCGGTGTATTTCGCAGTCTCCTCTCGCGTGAACCACGGCTGGTCGCCGACTTTGAGCCGCCGCAGCCACTTGATCCAGACATTGCCTTCCCAACCGGGCACCACGAGACGTGCGGGATATCCTTGCTCCGGTCGCAGCATCTCGCCGTTCATGCGGTACGCAACGATGCAATCCTCAAGCGCCTTGTTCAGCGGAATTGACCGGTTCATGGCCGCGGCGTCGCCGCCTTCGGCCATGATCCATTTCGCGTTCGGCCTGAGGCCGGCCTGCTCGAGCAACAGCTTCAATGATACGCCAGTGTACTGCACGCAATGCACCATGCCGTGGGTGTATTGGCAGCCATTGAGCTGGGCACCACGCCATTCCATGCCGGAATTCGCCGCGCATTCAAGAAAGTAGATCTTGTTGGTTCGAGGAAACCGCCTGAGTTCATCGAGTGTAAAGATCAGCGGTTTTTCGACGAGCCCATGCACCATCAGCCGGTAGTCGTCCGGATCGATCTCCGCGATACCGCCATGATGACGTTCGAAGCAAAGGCCATTCGGCGTGATGATGCCGTCGAGCTGATGCAGCGGCGTGAAGCTGACCGAGGATTCAGGTGTCGCCGTGAGCCACGGCACCGTGCGGCGGACTACATCCTTTTCGTATTTTGAGGGATTGCCATACGCGCGTACCCCGACACCGTCGCCAACCTGGCGGGTCCAACGCGCAACGTTCGGCGGAAGGTTTTTGACATTGTCCGCACGGGCTACAGTTGTGCCCGCTGCGGCAAGCCCGGCGGCGCCCGCAAGAAACCGGCGGCGCGTGGCTCTTTTTCCATTAATCGGATTTGTCATCGGCCTCTCCCGGCAGACGGCCCTGCTGGCGGCTCTTATCACATTCCATTTTGTGAATGTCACAGAATTTGAAGTCAAATCCCGGAAATCTTCACACTCATGTTGGGCACAACCCGCACTGTTTTTTCCGCCGCGACATATCGCTCAACTAGATCCCAGACCGGCGGACCTTCTGTTCCCTCGTTCACGCTCGCCCAGCCGGCGACCATGTATTCCTTCTTCGGGTCAATTAGTTTGCCGGATTTCAGGTGCGTCATCGCCGAAATACGTTTCCCGACCGGCTTTGATATGTCGATCGCATAGCCAAGCCCGCCGCAGCGCACCATATCGCCTCCCTGCTGATAGTACGGGTCGGGATTGAACAGATTGTCGGCGACGTCCTCGAGTATTTCCTTCAGCCGTTCGCCGGTCATCGCGATGCGATAGACCTGCGGATAGGTAATGGCAGTGGCATTGTGAATATCCTCGACGGTGATTGCCTGGCCCGGCAAGACGCTGGTGCCCCACCGGAAACCGGGGGACAGCGCGATTTCCGCGTCCCGCTCCTTTACAAGCGCCGCGCAAATAAGATCGTCAAACGTGCCATTGAAATTTCCACGGCGATAAAGCAACGACTCCGCGTGGCCTACGACACGCGCAAGATCTTGAGCAAAGGGCGCACGCGCCTTGGCGACCGCGGCGGTCATCTCAGCATCCGGCTTGATGATGTCGGCGAACAGCGGGGTCAATTTATAGCGAAACCCCTTGATGCCCCCATCGCGGACGTCGAGGTCGAGACGCGAAACAAATTTTCCATGGCTGCCTGATGCCACCAACCAGGTTTGTCCGACCTTGATTGTCTCGGGCAACGCATCGTGAGTATGACTCGTGAGGATCACATCGATGCCTGATACCCGCGAGGCCAGCTTGCGGTCGACATCGAAGCCATTATGGGAGAGCAGCACGACCAGTTGGGCCCCGCCCTTGCGTGCCTTTTCGACGTTTGCTCGTACATCTTCCTCGCGGATTCCGAACGACCACTTCGGCATCATCCAGCGGGGATTGGCGACCGGCGTGTAGGGGAAGGCCTGACCGAGCACCGCGATCTTCACGCCGCCCTTTTCGAAAACCTTCATCGGCTCAAAGGCTGGTTCGTTCCACTCGGTATCGCGGATATTGAGCGCGAGGAACGGAAATCCGAGCCGGTCGATCAGCTCCTTCACGCGCGCTTCACCATACGTGAATTCCCAGTGCCCGGTCATGGCATCGGGCTTGAGCAGCGCCATGCAATCGACCATGTCCTGGCCTTTGCTGCGATTCGCGCCGAGCGAGCCCTGCCACGTATCGCCGCCATCGAGAAACAGGACCTTGTCGTCTCCGCGCTCGGCCCGGACACGCTTGACCACAGCCGACAGCCGATCCAGGCCGCCGATGCGCCCATAGGATTTGGCGAGCTCCTCAAAGCCCTGGTCGGTCAGCGCATAGGCCGAGGCCGACTTCTCAGAAATGCCGAAGCGCTTGAGAAAGTTCTTGCCGGTGACGTGTGGCGGTTGCCCTCTCGCCTCGCCGGCGCCGAGGTTCACCGAAGGCTCGCGGAAATACACCGGCATAAGCTGGCCATGAATGTCGGCAACGTGCAGCAGCGTTACATTGCCGACCGCGTCGAACTTCAATAATTCGCTTTCGCTCAGGCGCTGCTGTGCCAAGGCCCGCGTGAACGAGCCGCCCCCGGCCGCAAGCGCCGCAGTTGCAGCACCCACCTGCAGGATTTCACGTCGGGTAATCATCGATCGCCACTGTCCAATATCCAGCACTTCCGGCGCGCGACCGGATGCACACGGAAAGATCTATGTGAATGGCCGGCGTCCGCCCGGCCATGATCTATGTCAATGCCTGATGCCCGGCACGCTGAGCTTGAGGCCTTCGTTCTGCGCGGCGAGATACAGCTCCAGGTCGCCATATTCCTTGGCGTCGGGCGGCAGCTCGTCGGCGCGAATATTGACCTGGCACCACTGGAACCTTTGGCGGATATCCCAAATCTTCAGCAGGCTCGTGCGCCAGGTCGGGAAGTGATCATATTGACCCTTCGGCTCGCCGAGCCATTGCCCTCGAATCCAGCGGTTCGCGACTTTGCCATGACAGTCGGTGCACGCCATGTTGAGTTGACCGACCTTGCGCTGCGACAGTTGCTTGCCGCGCTCAATCGCGGCCTTTGCCTCGGTGCTGCTGGTATCGACATTGATCGGCGTGCCATTGGCGAGAAAATGCAGATAGACGGACATTGCAAGGTTCTCGTCCGTCTCCATCAGCCAATTGGCGCCTGTCGTTGCCTTGGCATGGCGTGTGACGAATTCCTCCACGCCCAGCACTTTATTGAGCCGCGGCTCCCATTTCGGCATCGAGGCGGCCCAGGCCTTGAATGATGTCTGTGGATCGCTGTGGCATGTGTTGCACGAGAAACCGGCCGAGCTTTTTTGCTTCCAGAGCTCCTGTGCCTTGTCCACGGCCCACATGCCTGGGTTTTCGATCGGATCGAGATTCTCGCGTTTTTCTACCGGCGGCGGGCGTTTGCTCGGATCATCAAGCTCAGTCTTGAAGACAGCCGGCGACTTCAGCGTCTTGAGGAAAGCAACCATGTCGTTGATTTCCTGATCGTTGAAAAAGCCGTGGCTCCCCCATGGCGGCATGACCGTCTCGGGATTGTACACGCGCGCATCGTAGATGTAGTTGAACAGCCATTCGTCTTCGCGCCCGGCGTTGCCGATCTCGGAAAGATCCGGCGCCACATTGCCCGGCAGGTTGACCCCCCCGGCCGGACCCATCACATGGCAAGCAAGGCATGAGCCGCCGCGGTTGCGGTCTGCGACCAGTTCGGCGCCTTTTTTGGCATCACCGGCTATCGGCCCTGTAATCTTGCGTGGCTCTTTCGGCGCCGGCGGCGTCGCCAGATTACCAAGCGTATTGTACTTCGACTCATCGCGCGTGGGCCAGCCGGCATAACGTTTCCAGGGGCGCTCGGATGCGTCGCTTTTGGTGTCGAGCGGAGCCTCGCTCTTTTTCGATTGTGCATTGGCAGCCAGGCCGGTCGTGACAATGAAAGCGACCGCCGCAAGCAAGGCGGCTGCCGCACCGCCCGCCAGAATCCCTCCACGCGTCATCGGATCCTCCCAACGAATTTTCTCATTATCCGTCGCACGCGCCATCCGTGTGCAACGGGTGTTAACTCACGGTGATTTTTTCTTCTGCCGTGGTGACGGTGCTGTCGTCATCGGTCCAGGTGAACTTGAACGTGCCGCTCTCCTCCACCTTGGCATGAAACTGCATGTAGGGATTGGCAGCAATCGCAGGTTCGAGATCGGCGGTGAACACCGGCTTGCCGTTAAACTCGCATGCAAACTTGTTGATGATCTTGCGGGGAATCGGCTTGCCATCCTTATCCTTACGCTGACCTGACTCCATGATGTGAGGCAGCAACGTCTTGATCTCGATGATGTCGCCTTTTTTCGCTTCCTTGGGAATTTTGAGCCGCGGCTTTTCAGCCATGTCTGTCTCCTGATTCTTTTGTTGCTCGCTCAACCGCCGCAGCCGCCAATGGTGACTTTCACCAGCTTCTGATTGGTGAAGAATTTGCCTTTGCTGGTTTTTGCGACGACGATGATGTTTTGAGTTGTCGCAAGACGGATGCGGGTCGAGGCTTCAGCCTTGCCCGTCAGGGGCGACAAATGGAAAGTTGCAACGCCCGGGTTTGGATTGCCTTCGGCAACGACAAGAATTTCGCTGACGTAATTGTCGGCGGCCATCGGAGCATCGACTGAAACCGACAATGGCACCGTATTCCCGTTTTCAGCGATTTCGGGAAGTTCGATCGATACCTTGCCCTTCTCAGCCGCCTTGCCGCCCGTAAACTTGGCAATCTGCTCGGCGGCTTCCTTTGCCGCGGCGGATGCATTCGTGCTCCAGCCTGTGATGGTCAGCGCCGCACCTGAAGCGCCAAGCGCCAAGGCGTCGCGACGGGATAGTTGCCGCATTCTTATTTCCTCCGGTGAACACCTTCGGGGGAAGCCGTCTCCCCCGCCCGGTCCCGACCATAGCGGCGGTTGGGCGCCTATTCAAATCATATTCATAAAATGGAATGTAGTTCTCGCCCGCCCAAAATGTGGAGAATGACACGTTCAGCTTGGGCGCGATTTGAGATATTCGCGGAAGCTCTTGCCCTCGTAAGCCTTTTCCCTGACGTAACGAAACATGGCAAGGAAATCGTCGGGCAGCATGTATCCGGAAGCCCGGTTGACCTCGCGCTTGGCGGGCGGCAGAGGCTTGAGCGCCGCCGCACCTTCTCCAAAGAATTGGAAGGTGGGCGTGAAGCGCACGCCGTATTTGGCTGCCATTTCCTTTTCCGACAATTCCTGCCCGTCGAAATCGGTGACTTTGCGCGATCCGATGATGTTGAGCTGGAGCACCTCGAAATTGGCTTTCACGTAGTCTGCGATTCTCGGCTGCGCAAAATTCACAAGATGCGTTTCCTTGCAGTACGGGCAGCCCCTCAATTCCCACATGATCGCGAAGCGCTTGCCTTCCTTGCGCGCACCCTCGAGATCGTCGGCAAGGTCCAGGAAGCTTTCCAAAAACCACGGCTGCTTGTAGAGCCCATCGTCGGTCAGAATGGGCTCTTCGCCGCGGGCCCGTGCAGCGGCAAGCGCCGCCAGCGACGCCGCGCCAATCAATAATTTCCGCCGTCCGATCATAGTCGTATTCCGTAAACCACGACGGAAAAGGCGCCTCCTCGCCCGCCGCGGCCGTGCTTATATCCATAATACTAATCTGGTGCCCGTCAAAATCCGGTGACTGTCATGCCCATCTGGGTTGCCCGCATTGCATGTCTCATTGTTGTATTCGTCGGTGGCGTCGCCGCTTCCCGGGCTGCCGACCTTACCGAATTTAACGCGGCAATCGAGGCCGTCAGCGCGCACAATCGGGTCGCTATAGGTTATCTCCGGACCGAAAACTTCGACCTCGCCTCGCTTGAGATCGACCGCATGCGCAACGCATGGGTTAGGTTCACGGAACGCTTTGCTGGCAACCGGCCGGACGCATTCGACGGAAACCCGCACTACAGCAGCCTTTTCACTGGAGTAAACGCGCGGCTGGTCGACGTTGATCTTATGCTCAAAACCGGACGTCTTGATGCCGCGCGTAGTGGGCTTAATGCCGTACGGAAAGACTTCTACGAACTGCGCAAGGCAAGTGGCGTTGTTGTGCTCGCTGACTGCGTGCGCGACGCCAACGCCGCAATGGATGAGCTGATGGTCTACAATGACCGAACGCTTGACTGGAATAAACGCGGCACCGACAGCGGCGTTGCGGGCAAGGCATCAGCCTATGCCATCGTTCTGGAACGCTGTGACAACATCGCCGGCGAGCCGATACGCACGTCTCCGGGGTTTCGGCGGCTGGTTGACGGCGCCAAGGCCAGCCTTGCACTCATTCCAAAGGCAATCGCGGCGCGCGACGGCGATCTCCTGCACCGTGTCCTGATCGAACTGCGTTCTTTCGATAATTTATTGGACTTCCGATTCGGCTGAGAAGCGCGTCATAGATGCCGCATCGACGAATTCGTCCTTTGTGGTATACGGTACGCAACGACCGCCCATCATCATTCGTTAGCATTTGCTGTCATTCGTTTGTACGAGAGAAGAAAATTGGCTTGCCTGTCGCAAATTCGGGAATTTTTACTTGCGGCATATTTTTAGCCGCGATATTCGCCGTTTCGTCCCCGATAACTGCGATTGCGGCGGAACTTATCATGTTCGAGCAAGCTGGTTGCGC
>DATGDN010000025.1:0-16159 GCA_035310865.1 Pseudolabrys sp.
TGCACGATGGGCGAATATTTCCGCGATAACGGTATGCACGCCGTCATCATCTACGACGATCTGTCGAAGCAGGCTGTCGCCTATCGCCAGATGTCGCTGCTGCTGCGCCGTCCGCCGGGCCGCGAAGCCTATCCCGGCGACGTGTTCTATCTGCATTCACGTCTGCTCGAGCGCGCCGCGAAGATGAACGACGAGAACAAGGCGGGCTCGCTGACAGCGCTGCCGGTCATCGAGACGCAGGCTAACGACGTCTCCGCCTACATTCCGACCAATGTCATCTCGATCACCGACGGGCAGATCTTCCTGGAGACCGACCTGTTCTATCAGGGCATCCGCCCAGCCGTGAACGTGGGTCTTTCGGTGTCGCGCGTGGGCTCTGCCGCGCAGACCAAGGCGATGAAGAAGGTCGCCGGCCGCATCAAAGGCGAGCTCGCGCAATACCGCGAAATGGCAGCCTTCGCGCAGTTCGGTTCCGATCTCGATGCGACGACTCAACGGTTGCTCAATCGCGGTGCGCGGCTCACGGAGCTTCTCAAGCAGCCGCAGTTTTCGCCGCTGAAGATGGAAGAGCAGGTTTGCGTGATCTATGCCGGCGTCAACGGCTATCTCGATCCACTTGATGTTGCGCGCGTGCGTTCCTTCGAAAATGGGCTGCTCACCCTGCTGCGAATCAAACATGCCGATCTGCTCGACAGCATCCGCAAGTCCGGCGACCTGTCGGATGCCGATGCGGCCAAGCTCAAAGCCGTAGTCGACGGCTACGCCAAGACGTTCGCGTGATGACTGACGCAACGACCGGGAGCGATCAGGACTAGTTCGACATGGCCAGCCTCAAGGACATGCGCGTTCGCATCGCCGCCACCAAGGCGACGCAGAAGATTACCAAGGCCATGCAGATGGTCGCAGCTTCCAAGCTGCGGCGTGCGCAGGCGGCCGCTGAAGCCGCACGCCCCTACGCGGAAAGGATGAGCAAGGTGCTTGGCTCAATCGCTGCAGCCGTGGCTGGCAGCGATTCCGCGCCTAAATTGCTGGCCGGCACGGGCGCCGATCGAGTGCATCTTCTGGTCGTCTGCACTGCCGAGCGCGGCCTGTGCGGTCCGTTCAATTCGTCGATCGTGCGGCTCGCGCGCGAAAAGGCGAACACGCTGATGGGCGAGGGCAAGGAGGTCAAAATCCTCTGCGTTGGCCGTAAGGGTCATGACCAACTCCGCCGGCTCTATGGCAAGCTGATCGTTGAAACCATCGAATTGCGCGGGGTGCGCACGATAGGCTTCGAACAGGGCGAGATGATCGCCAAAAAGATCGTCACTCTGTTCGAACAAGGGGCGTTCGACGTTGCGACGCTGTTCTTCTCGCGCTTCAAATCGGTGATCGCGCAAATCCCGACCGCCCCGCAAATCATTCCGCCGGTGTTCGAGGCGGCAAAAGAGGCCGGTCCGGCGGCTTCGTACGAATACGAGCCGGAAGAAGAGGAAATCCTCGCCGACTTGCTGCCGCGCAATCTGTCGGTTCAGGTGTTCCGTGCGCTGCTGGAAAATGCGGCTTCCGAGCAGGGTGCGCGCATGAGCGCGATGGATAACGCCACCCGTAATGCCGGCGAGATGATCCGCAAGCAGACTCTTACCTACAACCGCACCCGTCAGGCGATGATCACCAAGGAACTGATCGAGATCATCTCGGGCGCCGAGGCGCTTTAATTCTGTAACGAGGACGATATGGCTACACCCAATGCAGTCGGAAAGATCACGCAAGTCATCGGCGCCGTCGTCGACGTGCAGTTTGAAACTCATCTCCCGGCGATCTTGAATGCACTGGAGACGACCAACGGCGGCAATCGCCTGGTGCTCGAGGTCGCACAGCATCTCGGCGAGTCGACGGTGCGCACTGTCGCCATGGACTCCTCGGAAGGTCTTGTCCGCGGGCAAGAGGTGACCGATACCGGTGCGCCGATTTCAGTGCCGGTCGGACCGGGGCTGCTCGGCCGCATCATCAACGTGATCGGCGATCCGGTCGACGAGGCTGGTCCTGTCAAAGGCGAGAGCAAGCGCGCAATTCACCAGGATGCGCCCACCTATACCGATCAATCGACCGAAGCGCAGATCCTCATCACGGGCATCAAGGTGGTGGACCTGCTCGCGCCATACGCCAAGGGCGGCAAGATCGGCCTGTTTGGCGGCGCCGGCGTCGGCAAGACCGTGCTGATCATGGAATTGATCAACAACGTCGCCAAGGCACACGGCGGGTATTCCGTGTTCGCCGGTGTCGGCGAGCGCACGCGCGAGGGCAACGACCTTTATCACGAGATGATCGAGTCCGGCGTCAACAAGGACCCGCACAAGGGTTCGGTCGAGGGCTCGAAATGTGCGCTGGTCTACGGCCAGATGAACGAGCCGCCAGGTGCGCGCGCTCGTGTCGGACTCTCGGGCCTCACGGTTGCCGAATATTTCCGCGATCAGGGCCAGGATGTGCTGTTTTTCGTCGACAATATCTTCCGCTTTACCCAGGCCGGCTCGGAAGTGTCGGCGCTGCTCGGCCGCATTCCGTCGGCGGTGGGCTATCAGCCGACGCTCGCGACCGACATGGGCGCTCTGCAGGAGCGCATCACGACGACGACCAAGGGCTCGATTACGTCGGTGCAGGCGATTTACGTGCCCGCCGACGACCTCACGGACCCGGCGCCGGCGACTTCGTTCGCGCATCTTGACGCCACCACCGTGCTGTCGCGCGACATTGCGGCGAAGGGCATCTATCCGGCCGTCGACCCACTCGACTCGACCTCGCGCATGCTCTCGCCGCTAGTCGTTGGGGAAGAGCACTATGGAGTCGCGCGGCAGGTGCAGCAGATTCTGCAGCGCTACAAAGCGCTGCAGGACATCATCGCCATCCTAGGCATGGACGAGTTGTCGGAAGATGACAAACTAACCGTCGCTCGTGCACGCAAGATCGAGCGCTTTCTCTCGCAGCCGTTCCACGTGGCCGAAGTGTTCACCGGTTCGCCGGGCAAACTCGTCGATCTTCAGGACACAATCAAAGGCTTCAAGGGCCTCTGCGAGGGCAAATACGACCATCTGCCGGAGGCTGCCTTCTACATGGTCGGCACCATCGAAGAGGCGGTCGAGAAGGGCAAGAAGCTGGCGGCGGAAGCCGCCTGATCGGGACAATAGCGGATGGCCACTTTCCATTTCGAACTGGTTTCGCCGGAAAAACTGTTGTTTTCCGGCGAAGTCGAGCAGGTGGACGTGCCGGGAGCCGAAGGCGATTTCGGCGTGCTCGCGGAGCACGCGCCGATGGTCACGACCTTGCGGCCCGGCATTTTGACTGTGCACGGCACCGGCGGCGCGCAGAAGATCGTCGTCCTTGGCGGATTCGCTGAGGTATCGGCGGAAGGCCTCACCGTATTGGCCGATGTGGCGGAAGCGGTCGAGGACATCGACCGCGGCATGATCACGACGCGTATTGGCGAGCTGGAGAGCCGCATCGCGAAGACGGAGCCCGGTTCGGAGCTCGATAGGCTGATCACTCGGCTCGATCACTACAAGGAAGTCGACCGGCATCTCACCGGCACGGCGATGCACTAGGCCTGACGCGCGAAGCGTTCGAACTCCCTCACGACACGCTCATACGTGTGGCGCTTGAACGGTATGACCAGGTCAGGCAGCTCGCGCATCGCAACCCATTTCCATTCGACGAATTCCGGCTTGTGACCGCCGCCCGGCTGGGCGATGTTGATTTCACCTTCGTTGCCGGTAAAGCGCAGCGCATACCATTTCTGCTTCTGACCACGGTATTTGCCGCCCCATGCCTGTTTTGCTACCTCGCTCGGGAGATCGTAGGTAAGCCACTCGGCGATTTCTCCGAGTTTTTGAACCGAGCGGATGCTGGTTTCCTCGTACAACTCGCGCAGTGCCGCCTTGTATGGGTCTTCGTTCTCATCGATGCCGCCCTGCGGCATCTGCCAGACATGGGTGGCGTCGACGTGTTCAGGGCCATCCGTGCGCCGTCCGATGAAAACAAGGCCGGCGCGATTGAGCACCATCATCCCGGCGCAAGGACGGTAGGGGAGTGATTCATAAGACGGCATTTGTGTCTCGTCATTTCGGCCGCTCGATCGTGCGACTGCAAAATAACGTTACGATGACTTCGCCTTGATCGCCATCATCGTAATCGGCACCAGTATGATGCCTTTCGATTCCGCTTTTTTTATCCATTCGGCAACGCGGGCGATGGTGCCTGGTTTTGCGGTGGCAAAACCGACTGCCGTGCCGCTGTCGCGCGCCTTCATCTCGAGCCTCGCGAGGGCTCGATCGATTTCAGCGGAAGTTGGCACTGTATCGAGGACGACGTTGGCCCTGGCGAACGGCAAATTTTGCGTTCCGGCCAGGTGGCTTGCGATGCTGCGCGAGGATGAACCATCGTCCACGTAAATTAGCCCGCGCTTCGTTACATCGCGCAACACGGGTGCCAGGCCCTGTTCCGAGGCGGTGAAGCGCGCGCCCATGAAGCTGATCAATCCGACATAACCCTGGAAGCGGCTCATCAGCCAGTGGAGCCGATCGATATTCTGTTCCGGCGTCAGGGACGTCAGCAGCGTTTGCGGGCCCGGGTCATTGTCGGGGTAATCGAAAGGCTCCATCGGGACCTGGAGCAATATTTCGTGCTTGCCCGACCGCGCACGTTCGGCAAGCTTCTCGAGATCGGCGCCGTAGGGCGCCAGTGCAAAAGTTACCGTCGGCGGTTCCCGACGCGCTTATGCCGAGCCCACCGATCACGATGGCGATGATCGGCAAATCCTTCTTGTCCTGCGGTAGCTCGCGCGGCTGTGCATAACGCGCCGACGGGCGCATTCCGTCCGGGCCAACTTTCGGGATTGCGCCATGACGCGTGGCCTCGAGCAATTTCGGATCGAACAGGGTCTTTGATGCGTTGGCGCCGCTGTTGTCCGGAATGGTGACCTGCTGCCGCGCTCAGCTCGAGCCATCGATAATGGTGACCGTCTTCGATCCGGGAGGCGGCGCCGCGGCGGCTTTGATGGCATCTCCAGCGGCCGCGCTGTCGTGCCCCGCGGACTTGATGGTCTTGTCGCGATCCTGCTCCACCTGGGTCGGGAGAGACAATTTGGTCGCCACGACCGCCACCGGCTGGCCTCCCAGCGGGTCATGAACAAATGTCGCCCATGCCACCACCACGAGGCCGGATAACCCAAGCACACCTGCCAGAATCTGGGGCGCGCTGACGGGCAACTTCTGCCCAGGCCGAGAGGTGTGTTCAGGTCATTGGGGGCCACGGCGGCGGATCCCTGCGAATCATCGCAGGAGTCTACCACGCGACGAATCCACGCTGGTGGCGCGTGACAGAGCGGCCGAAAACGATCGGGGCGGCCCTTCGGCCGCCCCGTCACATTCACAAATTCATCCGCGATCAGTTCGGAATCGGGTTTTTGGCATTCGGCGGGAAGGCCGAATTGACCTGTGTTCCGCGCAGGAGATCGAGCGCCATGTGGAGCGCCTTGTCGTTCTTGGCATCGGGCGGAATATATGACTGGGAGCCGGTCTGCTCCTTACCCGCGTCACCTTTCAGGTGGCCTCGCAAAGAGGCTTCACCCTTGGTGTCGGTCTTCGACTTCAGATCATCCGGCACATCCTGCAATACTTCGATATCGGGAGAAATGCCCTTCGCCTGGATCGAGCGTCCCGACGGCGTGAAGTAGCGCGCGGTGGTCAGCCGCAGCGCGCCGTTGCCCGACCCAAGCGGGATGATGGTCTGGACCGAACCTTTGCCGAACGAGCGGGTACCGATAACCGTCGCCCGCTTATGATCCTGCAGGGCTCCGGCCACGATTTCGGACGCGGACGCCGAACCGCCGTTGATCAGGACGATCAGCGGCTTGTTCTTCGTGAGATCCCCCGGGCGGGCATTGAAGCGCTGAGTTTCCTCGGCATTGCGTCCGCGTGTGGAAACGATCTCGCCCTTCAGCAGAAAGGCGTCGGACACAGAAATTGCCTGATCGAGCAGACCGCCCGGATTGTTGCGCAGATCGAGGACGTAGCCTTTGAGCTTGTCATCGGAGATCTTCGCAGTGATATCGGAAATCGCTTTCTTCAATCCTTCGGTAGTTTGCTCATTGAATTGCGTCAGACGGATATAGCCGATGTCCTCGCCCTCGATCTGCGACCGCACAGAGCGGACGCGGATGATGTCGCGCGTAATCGATACTTCAACAGGCTTGTCCTGTCCTTTGCGCATGATCGTGAGCTTGATCTTGGTGTTCACCGGCCCGCGCATCTTTTCGACCGCCTGGTTCAGGGTGAGGCCCTGCACCTGTTCGTCGTCGAGCTTGGTAATGATGTCGTTGGCCATGACGCCGGCCTTGGCAGCGGGAGTTTCGTCGATCGGTGCCACCACCTTGATCAGGCCGTCTTCCATGGTGACTTCGATGCCGAGGCCGCCAAATTCGCCGCGGGTCTGAACCTGCATGTCGCGAAAGCTCTTGGAGTCCATGTAGCTCGAATGCGGATCGAGACCGGCAAGCATCCCGTTGATCGCGGTTTCGATCAGCTTGCTGTCATCCGGCTTCTCGACGTAGTCGGCGCGCACACGCTCAAATACGTCACCGAATAAGTTGAGTTGCCGGTACGTATCCGCTGCCGCCGCCTTGGCGGTTGCGCCTACGAGCACCATGCGCGGCTGAACCGCGAGCAGCGTCATTGCCGCTCCCGCCGCCGCGCCCAGAAGAATGAGTGAGGTCTTGCGCATCATCCGCGAACCTTTTCGCCTTCGCCAGTCGCCCACCATGGGCCTGGATCGACGGGAATCCCGTCCTTTCGAAACTCGACATAGAGCACCGGTTGGCTGGAACCTGTCGCGAGGATAGCGGCGATATGGGAGCCGTTCCCCATGACTGCAACCGGTTCCCCGGTCAGCACAAACTGCCCAAGGTCAACTGATATCCGATCCATCCCGGCAAGCAAGACATGATACCCGCCGCCGACATTAAGGATCAAGAGTTGACCATATGAACGGAACGGACCGGCATAGACGACCCAACCGTCTGCAGGCGCGGTGACCTGGGCACCCGCACGGGTAGCGATAGAAATGCCCTTTTCCGCGCCACCACTGCCGTCAGGCGCACCGAATTCCTTCAATTTGACGCCGTTAACCGGAATTGGCACTTGTCCGCGCAATGATGCGAAAGCGATTGCAGGCGACAACCGTCCGGGATCGCGGAAGGCCGAAAGTGCCGGTCGGCTGTCCGAACGCGCGGCTTCGCGCACCTCGCGCGTGGCGGGGTCCAGCCCTTGCTCAAGCTTGGCGATCAAATCTTTGAGATTATCGACCTGATGCGCCAAAGTAGCCGCACGCGACCGTTCAGCGTCGAGCGCTTTCTCGTGTTCGGCTATTTGTTTCTGCCGCTCCTCCACCAATGCCGTCATGCGCGCGCGTTCGTCATCGAGCTTGGCAACTTCGGTTTTGAGTTGATTGGTTTCGGCATCGATCTTTTTCCGTACCGTCAGCAATTCGGACAGATCGTTTGCAAGAGCCTCCACCTCGCGCCGCATTTCCGGTAAGACGGCGCCGAGCACCATCGCTGTTCGCACCGACTGCAGCGCGTCTTCGGGTCTTGCGATAAGCGCCGGCGGTGGCTGCCGGCCCATGCGCTGTAGTGCCGCCAAAACTTCACCAATGACAGTGCGGCGCCCGTCGAGAGATTTTCGAATGCTGCGTTCGTTTTCGTCGAGCGGCTTGAGCCGTTCCTGGGTCAATACGACTTTGGATTCGACGTCGCGCAGCCGCGCCGCAGTTTCGATCAGATCCTGATTGAGTTTGCGCCGATCAGCTCCGATTTGTTCGATTTCGCGTTTGAGCGCGGCTTCCGTCTCAGCGGACTTGCGTTGCTCGTCGCGCGCAGCTTTGAGTTCATCATCTCTCTGCTTGAGAGTATCGAGCGGCGTCGCATTGTCATTTTGCACGACAGGGGGCCGCTGCTCTTGCGCCAACACCGCGGTAGCGAGGGATATCGGCAATACAACCCCGAGCCCCGCGATGAGCGCGGCGCGCGGATCGAGACCACCGAATCCCCCGAGGCAAATCATCGGGGTCACGTTACGCCCGCAGGTTGGAACGACAAGAGCATTTTCGGTCCAAACCTATCGGCTCAGATTGCGACGAAATCGCGGTGCCCAGGAAGCGGTCAGCAAATTCACGCCCGATGATAAGGATGACCGGTAAGGATTGTCGTGGCGCGGTAGAGCTGTTCCAGCAGCATCACACGGACTAATTGGTGCGGCCACGTGGCCATACCGAAGGACAGCCGCAGATCGGCCTTCTCGTTGAGACTCGTCGCAAGGCCGTCCGCGCCGCCGATCAAGAATACCGCCGCTGACCGGCCATCCGCCCGCCATTTGCCGAACTGGGCCGCAAGAGCCGCGCTATCAAGATTTTGCCCGCGAGGGTCGAGCAGCACAACGACGGCGTTTTGCGGAATGATATTGGCAAGCGCGATCGATTCCTCAAGCATACGCTTGCTGGCGTCGACGGCGCGGCTTTCCCTGATTTCAATGATCTCGACGTCACGCAGACCGAGATGACGGCCGGTTTGCGCCGCACGCTTGCGGTAGCGCTCACTCAGCTCGGTTTCCGGGCCCTGTTTCAGACGCCCGACGGCGGCAACGATGATGCGCATCGTGCCGCGGAGATTATCAGCCTGGCCGCCGCACGTCCTTGGCTGTCGCGGCCCACATCTTTTCAAGATTGTAGAAGGCCCGGATTTCAGGCCGGAAGATGTGCACGATGATGTCCCCGGCATCGATCAAGACCCAATCGCCCTGTCGCATGCCCTCGACGCGAGCACGGGGACCGCCGGCTTCTTCGATATCCTTGACGACGTGATCGGCAACGGCACTGACGTGGCGCTGCGACCGGCCGCTCGTCACGACCATGTAATCGCCTATTGAGGATTTGCCGGTGAGATCGATGACGACGCTGTCCTCGGCTTTCATGTCTTCAAGTCGCGCAAGGACGGTTTTGAGCGTCTCCTTGGCAGTCGGATGCCGGGAGACGGTTTCGGGCCTACGACGCGATGCCCGAGAGAGTGCAGGTGTGCTCAGGGTTTCTGGTCCTTTCGATGCGTTGCACCCACCCCGGTCCAAACCGGGGTTTCATTGAAGATAGTTACCTCGCTCGTTTCTTGCTACCCCGTTTGCGGCGGGGTTTGGCGGCGGTACGGGAGCGTTTGTTTCCACGTTTCTTAGTGCCCGATGTCGTGACTTTCGATTTCCCTTGGCCCTTGCGGCGTGACACGCCACGACTCCGGCGCAACGCGCGCAGGGCGGTCGAAGACAAGGGCGACTTCAGTCCGTGCAAAAAAGTAAATACCGGCGCTTTTCGGCCCGGGAGCGAAGCGGCAGCGTATTCTGGGATGCGCACGCGGGCGAGAACGTTGCCCGCCGGACTGGCGGCCGCGTAAAGACTTGGGCCCAAACGGTCGATGACGACGATAGGCACCAACTCTGTAATTTTGCGCCACTTCTGCCAGCGATGAAAACTCCGCAAATTGTCCGCGCCCATGATCCAAACGAATCGGACACCCGGGCAGCGAGCCAGCAACCAAGATATCGTATCGTAAGTGTATCTCGTCTTAATGACAGCTTCGAGGCCTGTAATGTCGATGCGTGGATGGCGGGTGAGGGCGCGCGCTGCCGCAATCCGGTCGACCAGCGGCGCCAGGCCGCGCGTATTCTTGAGTGGATTTCCGGGGGTGACGAGCCACCAGACGCGGTCGAGCTTGAGCCGCTTGAGGGCAAGTAGGGCGGCTCCCAGATGCGCCTGGTGGGGCGGATCGAAAGTCCCACCGAACAGGCCGATCCTCATGCCGGGCGCATGCGGAGGCAGTAAGCGCTCGGATCTGGCGGGTTCTTTCACACTCACGCCCGGGTCTGACCGCTTCCACGGATGCGATATTTGAACGTCGTAAGTTGATCTACGCCGACCGGCCCGCGCGCATGCAGTCGCCCGGTGGCGATGCCAATCTCTGCGCCAAAACCGAATTCGCCGCCATCGGCGAACTGCGTCGAGGCGTTATGCAAAACGATGGCTGAATCGACCTCGCGCAGGAACTTTTCGGCCGTCGCCTGGTCGTCGGTAATGATTGCATCGGTGTGGTGCGATCCATAGCGCTCGATATGGTCGATCGCGGCGGCGACGTCGTCCACCACTCTGACGGCAATGATCGCGTCGAGATATTCCGTGCTCCAGTCTTCTTCGGTTGCCGGTTTTACCCGTTTGTCAGCCGCGAGCGTCGCCTGGTCGCCACGAATTTCGCAGCCGGCACCGATCAACATTTCGATCAGCGGCTTGAGATGACTGCGAGCACAGGCCCGATCGACCAGCAATGTTTCAGCCGCCCCACAGACGCCGGTACGCCGCATTTTCGCGTTGAGCACGATCTTCTTGGCCATATCGAGCGAGGCCGCCTTGTCGACAAAGACGTGGCAGACCCCTTCAAGGTGCGCGAATACCGGCACACGCGCTTCCGCCTGCACGCGCGCCACAAGGCTTTTGCCGCCGCGCGGCACGATCACATCGATATTGCCATCGAGGCCGGCCAGCATAAGGCCAACCGCGGCGCGGTCGCGGGTAGGCACCAGCTGGATCGCAGCCTCGGGCAGCCCGGCTGCACGAAGACCTTCGGTCAGCGCCACCAGGATTGCACGGCTGGAACGCATGCTGTCCGAGCCGCCGCGGAGAATCGCCGCGTTGCCGGATTTCAGGCACAACACGCCGGCGTCCGCGGTTACATTGGGCCGGCTCTCATAAACGATACCGATGACCCCGAGCGGCACGCGGACCCGCTCGATTCGCATGCTATTCGGCCTGGTCCAGGACTCCATAGTGGTGCCGACGGGATCTTTCAGGTCCCGCACGGCATCGATGCCGGCCGCAATGGCTTCGACGCGCCCCGGATCGAGAGCGAGGCGGTCTAGGAAGGCTCCGGTCACCCCAGCCGCGCGTGCCTCGGCGACATCCTCGACATTGGCCGCAAGGACAAGTGAAGCTTGGGACCGTATGGCCGCGGCCATAGACCCAAGGGCTCGATTTTTCTGCTCGGACGAGGCCAACGCGAGTGCACGGGCGGCCACACGGGCGCGGCGGCCGATTTCGGCCATCGCGGCGGCGATATCGCCGGATCCCTCGATGCTCTTGAGCGGCGCGGTCATTTTCGCAAAAAGCCCGTGAAAACCCTTGTCCTGGGGGCACTTCCTATCACGTCAGGTGTCGGGCCGCGAGGCGGCCCGGGTGGGTGCATGGCAGGTTCGATCAGACTTGATCCTGGGGATAACGTGGATAACGGACGGAGACATGCAACGGGTCAATTGACCTTCACGTTGGGGTGGCAGGGTGCAGCATTCCAGGAGGTTGTCATGGCGTATAGTTCAAGCCGTCTTCCCAGCCGGTTTCCGGTCGGCACGAAATTCGTGATCGAGGGAAAACCCGGCAGGGAAGGTCACGTGCAGGTGTTCAGCCGGTATCTGGAATTTCCCGACGGCACGTTCCTTCGGCTGCCGCTCCGACCAGCGAAGGACAAGCCGGCCCCGGCAGGCCGGCGTTCCGGACGTTCACGGCGTTCCCGCTCACGCGGCCATTGACCCCGTTCACTCGGCCACTGGCCGAGCCCTTTGCAGCAGGGTCACTGGCGGACAAACGGGGCGTTACGGCCCGGATTCGGGTCGGCCATTGGCCTAGTCCAGATACGAAAACCCCAGCCTCCGGTGGGCTGGGGTTGACGGGCGATCGGTCAATCGCCTTTTTGCGTGTGTCGTATCCAGGTAACGCCCAGCCCGAACGCTCGGTTCCCTGGCCCAATGTCATTTGCCGCCGAGCACGAGATCATCCCGGTGGATCATCTCGGTCCGCCCAGTATAGCCAAGGATCAGAAGCACGTCGGCGGACGTTCGCCCTTTGATTTTTTCGGCATCCTCGGCGTCATAGGCGACAAGCCCGCGGCCGACCTCCTGCCCGTCCGGTCCGCGCACCACCACGGCGTCACCGCGCCCGAAGCCGCCCTCGACCTTGATGACGCCCGCCGGCAGTAAACTCTTGCCGCCTCGCAGCGCGCGCACCGCGCCGGCATCGATCATCAGAACCCCGCGAGGTTCGAGCGATCCCGCGATCCACTTTTTGCGCGCGGTAACAGGGTTCGCTGGCGTCAGAAACCAGGTACAGGCGCCGCCGTTAGCGATCGCCTGCAAGGGATGCTGCACGCGACCGGATGCGATCACCATGTGGGTTCCGGCGGTGGTTGCGATCTTACCCGCCTCGATCTTGGTCAGCATGCCACCGCGCGCGAGCTCGGAGCCGGAGGCACCGGCCATCGCTTCAATGTCAGGCGTGATACGCGCAATAACCGGCACCAGCTTGGCGCCGCTTCCCGAGATTGGCGGCCTGTCGTAAAGGCCGTCGACATCCGAAAGCAACACGAGCAGGTCGGCGCTCATCATGGTGGCGACGCGAGCGGCGAGACGGTCATTATCGCCGTATCTGATCTCGGTCGTCGCAACGGTGTCATTCTCGTTGATCACCGGCACGCTCCGCCATTCGAGGAGCTTCGCGATCGTAGAGCGCGCATTGAGATAGCGTCGGCGCTCTTCCGTATCGCCGAGCGTGACCAGCACCTGACCGGCGGTGACCGAATGCGCCCCCAACGCTTCTGACCACGCGCGCGCAAGGACGATCTGCCCGACCGCAGCCGCGGCCTGACTATCCTCGAGCTTGAGCGCACCCGGCGGCAATTTAAGAACGGCGCGGCCCAATGCGATGGCGCCGGATGAGACGACAAGCAGATCGCGTTTTTGCTGATGCAGGCCGGCAATGTCGGCTGCGAGCGAAGCGAGCCAGTCGCGCTTGAGCCCGCCGGCGGAGGAATCCACCAGCAACGAAGAGCCGACCTTCACAACGATGCGGCGAAAGTCCTTGAGTAGCGGCGTTTTCGACATGATTCCGACAACGGCGTCATTGAGCGCGCCGGTTGTCTAGCACGTCAATGACACTTCGTCAGGATCGAGTTCGCGCCGACGCGGCAGCCTTTATGCTTTTCCGGTTAATGCCAATTTCACGCGCTCCGGCGTGAATGGAACGGTCCTCAAGCGCGTGCCGGTGGCATTGTAGATGGCGTTGGCGAGTGCAGCGCCGACTGCTGCACATGCCGCCTCGCCTGCGCCAAGCGGCTTTTGCGTCGGCCGGTCAATCAACTCGATGTCGATCTTCGGCACGCCGGAGAACCGCAAGATCGGATAGCTCGCCCAGTCGACGCTCACGACACGCGCACGGTCGAACATCACCTCCTCCATCAGCACCCGGCTGATGGTCTGCAGGATGCTGCCCTCGACCTGGGCGCGTACGCCATCCGGATTGATGATCTGCCCGCAATCATGCGCGCAGGCCACACGTTCGACGGCGATGCGGCCGCTGGCGCGGTCGACCGCAACCTCCGTGCCCATGCCGACGTAGGTTTCGCTGTGCTTGTAGTGGACAAACGAAATGCCGCGTCCACGCGCAACGCCGCCATTCGCGCTGGCAACTTGATTTGGCTGCGGCTGCCACTTCATCAACGCGGCGGTGCGCTTGAGGACTTCGATGGCGCGAGGATCTTTCAGGCCGCGCAACCGGAATTCCAGCGGATCGATGCCGGCCGCCGCCGCCAGCTCGTCGACGAAGCTCTCGACCGCGAAACAATTGGCCGGCTTGCCGGGTGAGCGGATCGGCGCCGGACGCAGCGGCGCATCTTTCAGCCAATGCGCGATCACCTGGATGCTCTCGGCGGAGTAGGGCGGGTCGCCGTTCTGCGAGATCAGGCCGGTATTCAGCCCCGGCACATGATCAAGACCTGCAGCCTCCGGCGCCAGCAATGGAATGTTCGGCAGACCGCGCGTCGTCTTCGGAATCCACAATTCGGTGCGCCAATCGAGAATACGGCCGTCAGCCGCGACCGCGCCCGAAATGCCGATCAGCTGCGGCGGGCCTTTCGGGTCCCAACCGAGCTCATCCTCGCGCATCCACTGCACGCGCACCGGACGTCCGGCCGCGCGCGAAAGGATCGCGGCGTCGGCGGCGGCATCCTCATGCCCGTTCATGCCGTAACAGCCCGAACCTTCGAGATAGATCAGGCGCACCTTGTCCAGCGGCAAGCCGAGGAATCTTGCAAAGGTCTTCTGATTTCCGTGCGTGCCTTGCGATGCGGTCCACACGGTTGCGGAGTCGCCGCGCACATCGGCGACGGCGCAGGACGGGCCGATCGAGGCGTGGCTTTGCATCGGCCAGTAGTATGTGGCCGTAAGTGCCTTTGCGCCGTCCGGGCGTTGCGCGGCGGGGCTGCCTTTGTTGACCAGCGTTTCATCAATAACGCCGGGCTCGTTGCGCAATGACTCGGCAAGGCCGCTCTGCGCCGGCAAACCGGTTCCTTCGCTCCACTGCGCGCGCAACACGCGGGACGCACGGACGGCGTTCCACTCGTCATCGGCGACGACTGCAAGCAAGTCCTTCACGCGCACGACCTTCGCGCCCGGAATATCCTTGATCGAGGATTCGTCGACGGACGTGAGCTTCGCGCCAACCGCCGTGGGTCGGATCACGCGCGCGTGCAACATGCTCGGCACGGCGAAGTCATGCATATAGACGTGCGTGCCGAAACACTTCGCCGGGACGTCCGGCCGTGGCAGCGGTTTGCCGACGATGGTGTAGCTCGCGGGATCCTTCAGCGGCGCCTTGGGATCGAGTTTGAGATCGAATTGCCGGCCCGCGATCAAATCGGCGAAGGAGACGCTGGCACCGCCGAATTTAGGCCTCACCATGCCACCGGCGGCTTCAAGATCGTCGGCCTTCACATTGAGCCGTTGGGCGGCGAGATCAATAAGTGCCTTACGCGCAGTCGCGGCCGCCTGCCGGATCTGCATGCCGCCACGCTGGATTCCGTTTGAGCCGGACGTGCGGCCCTGGTCCGGCGTCAGCGCCGTGTCGCCTTCGATAAATTTGATCTTGTCGACGCCTATGCCGAGCTCTTCGGCGGCGATCTGCGGAATGGCGATCCGCAGCCCTTGACCGAGATCGACCTTGCCGCAGAACAGCGTCACGGTGCCGTCACCGTTCACCGCCAAAAAGGCATCAACCTCTTTTGAGTCAAGGACACGCCGCGCCGCAGCCGCGCCTTGCGCGATGGCGCGCGTGGGAATTCCGGTGAGTGCAAAACCGACGGTGATCGCTCCGCCCTTAAGAATGGTGCGGCGGGAGAAGCGGAGGTTTTTGACTGGAGCGTTCATGTCAGCCTCCCTGTCCCGATGCCGACATGACGGCGCGCACGACCCGCACATGCGAACCGCAACGGCAAAGATTGCCGTCGAGTGCCGATCGGACGTCCGTCTCGGTTGGTTTCTTGTTTGTGGACAGAAGCGCGGCCGCGCTCATGATCATGCCGCTGGTGCAGTAGCCGCATTGCGGCACCTGCTCCCTGATGAAGGCGGCCTGCAGCGGATGCGGCTTGTCCGGAGAGCCGAGCCCTTCGAGCGTGACGATCGGTTTGCCCTGCGCATCGGCGACATTGAGTTGACAAGAGCGCATCGCTGCGCCGTCGACCATCACCGTGCACGCGCCGCACTGGCCTAACCCGCAGCCGAACTTCGCGGCTGTCAGGCCGAGATCGCGCAGCACATAGAGTAGGGGTTTGCCGGCATCCGTCTCTTCGACGGTTTGCGCATTGCCGTTGATGTGCAGAGTGTATTTCGCCATTTCACCGCTCCCGTTGCCCGTCGGGGCGCTTAGCACTACTGCCTGCTACTATGGCCGAGGCGGGTGGAAGTGCCTAGGCGGGCTGTGGCGGCAAATGCTCACAAAAATTTGTGCGGCTACTGCATCCCGGGTGCACTTTCTGGAATTGCAGCGTTCGCGCGCACGACCGGCGCCTGGATAGGGACAAATCGATTAGTCCGGGAAATGCCGCCCGTGGTATTATGACGCGGAGGGCCAAGCGATGCGGCTTGCGGTCTACGGTGCCGTCCTGGTGATTGCTCTTGGTAGCGTGCTGCTGGGCCTGGACTGGCTATCGACGCCGATGTCTCCGATGGTTGACACCCCGGCGGGCCTCCGCGCCGCCGCGTCACCAGCCGCAATACAA
>DATGDN010000026.1:0-6472 GCA_035310865.1 Pseudolabrys sp.
CGTGTCGTGCCAAGCACATCATCCTCGGGCACGACGAAGCCGTTGCCGGCATAGCTCGCCACCAGGAATTTGCGGCCACCTTGATAGGCGAGCGCCGCCACTATGTCGGCATCCTGCTCGATATCGAAATAGAGCCGCACCGGCTCACCGTGCCCGCGTCCGCCCGGCAGTTTCGAAGCTTCGAGCGTGTAGAACTTGCCGTTGCCCGCAAAGATCAGAATCTTGGCTGTGGTTTCGGTTGGGAAGGCGAACTTAAGCGCGTCATCAGTCTTGAACGTAACGCCGGAAAGGTCGCTGACATGGCCGCGCAGCGCGCGGATCCAACCCTTCTCCGAAACCACAACGGTGATCGGCTCACGCACCACCATGGCCTCTTCGATCGCAGCTTCATCATGCGCTGGCGCTATGCCGAAGGTCGTGCGGCGTCTGCCAATGTCGGTTTTCGGCCCGAAGGTGTTCTTGATCTCCTTGATCTGGCCCGCAATGGTCTTCCACTGCTGCGCCGTCGAGCCGATCAGTGATTTTAGTTTTGTGCGCTCTTCGCGCAGCGCCTTGTCCTCGGCGCGGATCTCCATTTCCTCGAGCTTGCGCAAGTTGCGTAAGCGCATGTTGAGAATGGCGTCGGCCTGCACGTCACTCAGCTTGAACGTCTTCATCAAGACGGGCTTCGGCTCATCCTCCTTACGGATAATTTTGATCACCTTGTCGAGATTGAGATAGGCGACCAGATATCCGCCGAGCACTTCCAGGCGGTGCTCGATCTCAGCCAACCGATGCTTGGAACGGCGAAGCAGCACCTCGCGCCGGTGGTCGAGCCATTCGCGCAGCACTTCCGCAAGCCCGAGGACCTGCGGAATGCGGCCTTTCACCAACACGTTCATGTTCAGCGGAATGCGGCTTTCAAGCTCGGTGAGCTTGAACAGCGATTCCATCATCAGCTCGGCGTCGACAGAACGCGACCGCGGCTCGATCACGAGCCGGACGTCCTCAGCCGATTCATCGCGCACGTCCGCAACCAGCGGCAAC
Source organism: Pseudolabrys sp. (assembly GCA_035310865.1). GTDB lineage: Bacteria > Pseudomonadota > Alphaproteobacteria > Rhizobiales > Xanthobacteraceae > Pseudolabrys. Next base: position 1,027 of record DATGDN010000026.1, read on the forward strand.
TTCTTCTCGTTAATCAGCTCAGCGAGTTTCTCGACCAGTCGTGACTTCTGCACCAGCCACGGAATCTCGCTGACGACAATCACATAGGTGCCGCGGCCAGTATCTTCCTGCTTCCACCGTGCGCGAACACGGAACGACCCACGACCGGTATTGTAGGCTTCACCGATCGTCTCCGACGTATCTACGATCACACCGCCGGTCGGAAAGTCCGGCCCCTTGACGTATTTCAGCAGCGTCTTGCTACGCGCCTTGGGATTGTCGATGAGGAACAGCGCGGCGTCGCACAATTCGGCGGCGTTGTGCGGCGGAATGGCGGTCGCCATGCCAACCGCGATGCCCTGCGAACCGTTGGCGAGCAGATTGGGAAACGCCGCCGGCAGCACCACCGGCTCTTCATTGGTGCCGTCGTAAGTTCCTCGGAAATCGACGGCATCCTCATCGATGCCTTCGATCAGCAACCTTGCGACTTCCGTAAGCCGCGCCTCGGTGTAACGCATGGCGGCAGCGTTATCACCGTCGATGTTTCCAAAATTTCCTTGTCCATCCACAAGCGGATAGCGTTGAGCAAAGTCCTGCGCGAGCCGCACCAAAGCGTCATAGATCGCCTGGTCGCCGTGCGGGTGGAAATTGCCCATCACGTCGCCAACGACTTTGGCCGACTTTTTAAACGCGGCCCCTGGGTCGAGCCGCAGGAGGCGCATCCCATAAAGAATCCGGCGGTGGACCGGCTTTAGACCATCGCGCGCATCGGGCAATGCCCGGTTCATGATCGTGGAAAGAGCGTAGGCTAGATATCGCTCTTCCAGCGCCTCGCGTAGCGCGACCTCTTCCACTTCGCCTTTGTCAGGGGGAATCAGTCTCTTTCCCATGCCCGATAGCTAGTCGGTTGTAGGGCGATGAACAAGCGATGAACGACAAAGCCATCCATTCTTTCGGATTTATCAGGTACTATTTGCGAACCGGAAAGCCTTTTTAGCGTTAGCTTGCACAAGACGACGCAGGGGGCGAATATTTATAGGTTGGAGGGAGCAATCCGCCGGATAATTCTTACAACTGCCGCTACGCTTGCCATTCTTGCAGCGGGGTCTCTTGTTCCGAATCGCGCCGATGCCATGACGGTCACAACGCCCGTTGGCATTCACAAAGCGATTGACGGTACCAACCTGGCTCAAGACATCGCGTCCACGATACTACCGTTACCACAGACGTTATCGCTGGTAGGTACGCGTTCGTATCGCCCCCCGGCCGACCCTGGCGGCCGGTCACTAAGCAACGCTTGGCAAGGCGCGATTGAGCGCGGCAATAAAATGCGCGCGCTCATCGCCCAGCTTAATGCCGCGTGGCTCCAGCGCATGCCGCGTCAGGAAATAACCCGTCAATGCAAAGCCGTCGGTAACGTCATGACCTGAAGGCCGCGCTTCGGGTTCACGCAGGAACGCCGGCAGCCGCAACATCTTGTCGGCCCACGGCTCCCCGGCCAGACGTGAAACGGCACGGCCGGATTTCGGCGAAACATATACGAGGTCGCCCGAAACGCCTGTGGCCGCACATCGCTCGAGATCGAGGCCAAAGCCAAGATCGGAGAGCAGCTGCAGCTCAAATCGTACGACCATCGGTGCAGCAAATGCTGCGTCGTCAAGATGACTCAGGATTCCGTCCAGTGATTCATAAAGGGCCGGGTGAGGATCGCGCTCGGGCAGAAGACGAACGAGCGCAGCGAGATGACTGACGCCGTAAATTGCGTGCGGAGATGAAAAGAAGCTCGCCGCACGCAGGCTCAGGCCCTCAACCGTAAAACTTCCGAGATGCTCATCAAGTCGCGCCCGCCAGGTTGCGCTCACGCTATTACCCGGCTGGAGGATTGGCTTGAGTCGCGAGCTAGACCCGCCGCGCACCAGACCCAGGTGACGCCCGTGTTCACGCGTCACCAATTCGAGGACAGCGTTGGCTTCCCCGAGGCGCTTGGCGCCGAGCACGATACCTTCATCCGTCCATTGCATGCCGGAGACTCTCGATCACACTTCGTTTTACTTCACTCCTTTGGAAACTCCAGCCCCATCGCACGATACCGCTCTGGGTCGTCTCCCCAGCTCTCGCGTACTTTGACAAACAGAAACAGGTGCACTTTGGCTTCTGCAATCCCGGCGATCTCCTTACGAGCTGCTTCACCGATTGCCTTGATTGTCTGACCGCCCTTGCCAAGTACGATTTTGCGCTGACTTTCGCGTTCCACATAGATCGTCTGTTCGACCCTGATGTCTCCGCCGCGAAGCTCTTTCCAGACTTCGGTCTCGACAGTCGAATGATACGGCAGCTCCTGATGCAGGCGTTCAAATAATTTTTCGCGCGTGATCTCGGCCGCGAGCTGGCGCATCGGCGCCTCCGAAATTTGATCCGGCGGGTAAAGCCAAGGGCCGGCTGGAACGCGCTCCGCCAACCACGCTTTGAGATCGCCAACACCATCGCCGGTCAGCGCCGAGATCATGAAGGTTGCTTCAAATTTGGCCTTCGCATTGGCGTCTTTGGCGAGCGTAAGCAACCCGTCTTTTGAAACCACATCGATTTTGTTGAGAATAAGCAACTTTGGCGGCTTGATATCATTCAACTTGCCGAGGATATTTTCGGCTTCTTCCTCGATACCGTTGCGAGCATCGATCAACACACCGACCAAGTCCGCCTCATGCGCACCGGTCCATGCGGTGGTGACCATTGCGCGATCGAGCCGGCGTCGAGGCGAAAAAATGCCGGGCGTGTCGACAAAAATAAGCTGTGACTGTCCTTCGATTGCGATACCCCGAATCAGTGCGCGCGTCGTCTGAACCTTGCGCGAAACGATGCTGACCTTTGATCCAACCAATGCATTAAGCAGTGTCGATTTGCCTGCATTGGGCGCCCCAATCAGCGCGATAAAGCCGCAGCGGGTGCGAACGTTAGCCATCAAGCTTATCCGCCGACACGCCGACGCGTGTCAGCATGGCGGCGGCAGCGGCCTGCTCGGCAGCACGCTTGGAGCTGCCGAGCCCTTCTGCTGCCGGCTGGTCGGGCAGCACGACGGCAACGCGGAATTCTGGATCGTGGTGCGGTCCAGTGCGCGCCAATTCGCGGTATGCAGGGGTTGGAAGCCCGCGCGCCTGCGCCCACTCTTGTAAAATGGTTTTTGGGTCTCGCAACGGTCGCAGCGGCTTGAGCATCCGCTCCTTCCAAAAGCGCACAATCAGTTCATCGGCCGCTTCATATCCGCCATCTATGAACACCGCTCCAACAAGCGCCTCGCACACGTCGGCGAGTATGGTGGTACGACGTCGTCCCCCCGCATGGGATTCTGAGGTGCCGAGCTTAAGCACAGGTCCAAGATCCATCGCACGCGCAACCTCGGCACAAGTTTCCTTGCGCACGAGATCGGCAAGACGTCTCGACAGCTCGCCTTCGTTTGCCTTCGGAAAGGCACGGTAGAGCATGTCGGAAATAACGAGACCAAGAACGTGATCGCCAAGGAATTCCAACCGTTGATAACTGGCCGCGCGGTTCCCGCCCGAAAGTGCCGAAATGTGGGTAAGCGCGCGTTCAAGCAATTCTTTGTCGGCAAATTTGTAGCCGATCCTACCCTCGAGCGCAGTCCTGTCCTTCGCCTTGCGGCTCATTTGACGATCGTAAACAGCCTGCTCCAGCGTACCGACAGCGGCCAGCGCCAAAATTGCCATGCGCGCTCGCCCTCGTAGACGGAAAAGAAGATGATCTGCGCCTTCCCGACGATATTCTCGAAGGGCACCATACCAACCTGGCTGAACCGACTGTCAGTGGAATTGTCACGGTTGTCGCCCATCATGAAATAATGGCCGGGCGGAACCGTATAAACCTGCGTATTGTCAGCGAATCCGTTGTCCACCAGATCGAGCGTATAAAAGCTGATGCCGTTGGGCAGGGTGTCCTTCCAGCGTTTGACCGGTGCCTCGCGAATCCCCTCTTCAGTTTCGATAAAGTCTGGCGCGCGCTCGTGCTTGACCGGCACACCGTTGATACTGACGACGCCGTCAATCACCTGAATTTTATCGCCGGGTAGTCCGATTACCCGCTTGATGTAATCCGTCGAAGGATCTTTTGGCAGCCGAAACACAACGACTTCGCCGCGTTGGGGCAACCAGTCACCAGGAATGCGGCCGGAGAATACCGGTGGCGACAATGGAAAAGAAAACTTGCTGTATCCGTAGCTGTACTTCGACACGAACAGGTAGTCGCCGACCAGCAATGTTTCTTTCATCGAGCCGGAGGGGATATTGAACGGTTGAAACAAAAAGGTGCGAATCACGAGGGCAATAATCAGGGCATGAATGATTACGCGCACCGTTTCGGCGATGCCGCCCTCTTTTCGCTTGGTCCCAGATGTCACGCTCATAGGCCTTTCGTCCCGCCAAACGGCTTGTGCGCCCCGGGCGACTTTGTAGCGGGTGGCATCCCGACAAGCAATGAACAACGGCCGGGGCGCATTCCAAACAATTGCCGGATCGGGCTTCCCGCTATCATTTTTCGAAGGCCCGGCCGGATATGGAGGCTGCAGATATAATGACAATGGCTTGCGCAGTCGGTCCTTCGTCAGTGAGTGAAACGTCGATCCTGGCTTCGCAGCCTGCAGGGGTGATGGAACGCAGCCGCTCGAGCGCGCCACCTGTGAGCTTCATAGTAGGGCGCCCACCCGCAAGGTTGACAACGCCCATGTCGCGCCAGAACACGCCGCAACGTAGTCCGGTGCCGAGCGCTTTGGCGCATGCCTCCTTGGCCGCAAAGCGTTTGGCGTAGGTTTCAACGGCGTTTGCTCTTTTCTCCGCCCTGGCTCGTTCCGTCGCCGTAAAAATGCGATCGAGAAAACGTTCACCGTGCCGATCGATCACTTTCGCAATCCTTTGTACGTCGACAATGTCAGAGCCGAGCCCAATGATCATGCGTGCGCTTTCTTACGCCCGCGCTCCATCGCGGCGCGCATGAATTTTACCGTCTCCGCCAGTCCTTCGAATACCGACTCGGCGATGAGGAAGTGCCCGATATTGAGCTCGATCACCTGTGGCAGCGCAGCGATGGTCTCGGCCGTACCATAATCAAGGCCATGGCCCGCATGGACTTCCAATCCCAGACCAGAGGCGCGCTGCACGCCCGCGCGTATGAGTTGCCATTCAGCCTTGGCCTCGCTGGTCCGACCTTCGGCCAGCGCGTCGCACCACGAACCCGTATGGATCTCAATGACCGGCGCACCGAGCTCCGCAGCCATCTCAATCTGCGCTGGGGCCGCGACGATGAATAACGAGACGCGGATGCCCGCGTGCTTGAGCTCATCCACCACCGGACCCAGCTGAGCGCGCTGCCTGACGGCATCGAGTCCACCCTCGGTCGTGCGTTCGGTGCGTTTTTCGGGGACCAGGCACACGGCGTGCGGCTTGGTTTTCAGCGCGATTGC
>DATGDN010000027.1:0-5306 GCA_035310865.1 Pseudolabrys sp.
GCCCAGGTGAATCCGCCGCCGAATGCCGCGAGTACCATTCGATCGCCACGTTTGAGCTTCGGCTCGTAGTCCCACAAGCAGAGCGGAATTGTTGCGTTGGTCGTGTTGCCGTATTTATGGATTGTCACCATCACTTTTTCCATCGGCAGCCCCATGCGCTCGGCCGTCGATTCGATAATGCGTTTGTTGGCCTGGTGGGGAACCAGCCAATCGATCATGTCGGCGCGAAGATTGTTGCGCGACATAATCTCACCCGCCACTTCCGCCATTTTAGCGATGGCGAATTTGTAGACGGCAGCGCCCTCCTGATGAACGTAATGCAATCGCTTCGCAACGGTCTCCGCCGTCGGCGGCATTCGGCTGCCGCCAGCCTTCTGATGCAAGTGGATCATTCCTGAGCCGTCGGAACGGACAAGGGCATCCATGATGCCAAAACCGTTCGTGTCCGGCTCCAGAAGCACGGCACCCGCACCGTCGCCGAAGAGAACGCATGTGGCGCGATCGGTATAATCGATGATGGACGACATTTTGTCGGCGCCAACGACGACCACCTTGCGGGCAGCCCCGGTTGCGATGAATTGCGCGGCAATTGTGAGCGAATAAAGAAATCCGGAGCACGCCGCCTGCACGTCGAAACTTCCGATATTGCGCACGCCAACCATGTCGCAGATCATGTTGGCGGTAGAAGGAAACTGCATGTCCGGCGTTGTGGTAGCGCAAATCAGCAGGTCAACTTCTTCCGGTTTGGTGTCTGTCTTTAGCAGCAAGCCGCGGACCGCTTCCGCGGCCATATGCGATGTGCCCAGCCCTTCGCCTTTGAGGATATGGCGTTCCTTGATGCCGGTGCGCTCCGTGATCCACGCGTCGCTGGTGTCGACCATGCGCGCGAGTTCGGCGTTGGTGAGCAAGTCCGGCGGCAGATAGCCGTGAACAGCTGTGATTGAGGCGCGCGGGGAAAGGGGCAAAGACTGGATCCGGTTTCTTACAATCACATACGCCCAACAGCGGGACGCGGCAAGCTACGCCATCGGTTGCGGTAAAGCCGCTGTTTCCGACTGCGCCATGCTCTTGCCGCTGGCGCAATTAAGGACCACAGAGGCAGCCCGGTCGCTCGGGCTGGCCTTTCCGATCTCCATAAGCGTGTCCAGACGGCTGAAGGCTTCAAGCTGACTGCGCCGTTGCGGCGTATCTGACAGTAACGGTAAAAGTGCCGCGGCGAGTCTATCGGCTGTGCAGTCGCGCTGAAGAAATTCCGGAACGACGTTATCGCCGAGCACGAGGTTGGTGAGAATCACCGACGGCGCTTGAATCCAGATGCGTGCAACCAATTCCTCGATCAGTGACACTTTATAGGCCGCGACCATCGGCACGCCGGCGAGCGCCAGTTCCAGAGTCGACGTTCCGGATTTTGTCAATGCTGCCCGCGCCGTACGGAAGGCTTCGTGCTTCTCGCCGGGATCGGTTATGACCCGGCCTGGAACACGCCACGAAGCAATTGCCGTTCGCACAATGTCGGCAAGCCTTGGCACAGCTGGCACAACTGCTTCGACGGGACCATATTTCTCGACCATGCGCGCAATCGCGGAGCCAAATACCGGAGCCATGCGGCGAATTTCACCGGTACGGCTTCCGGGCAGAACCAAAATAAGTGGTGGGTCCGTCTGTCGCAAACGAGCTTCGAGTTCGTTCGGCCGCAGTTCGACCAAACGTTCAGTCAACGGATGTCCGACGAAGGTACAAGGCGGCCCGCCAAGATCACGCAAGACTTTCGGCTCAAATGGCAGGAGCGCCAATACGTGATCTACGTATGCGCGCATCTTGTGCGCGCGGCCCGGCCGCCATGCCCAAACCGAAGGACAAACGTAATCGACGACGGGAACATCTGGTGCCTGCTGGCGCACACGCCGCGCCACACGATGGGTGAATTCCGGGCTATCGATGATGACCAGGATGTCAGGATTCGCCGCTACGACCGCATCGGCAGCCTCCCGGATGCGGTGCAAAATTTTCGGCAGGCTTGCCGGGATTGCGGCAAACCCGATGATCGCGAGATCTCCGAGAGGAAAGAGGCTTGGGACGCCTTCGGCCGCCATATGTGAGCCGCCGACACAGGAGAAATGCGCCTGCCCTTGTGTACGCTCGCGGATCGCCGAAATTAGCGCCGCGCCGAGACGGTCACCCGACTCCTCGCCCGCCACTAAAAAAACGTGCGGGCTCATTGTTCATGTCCGGGTGACACGCCGACAACAAAGATACCGGCGCGGTCAGCTTCGCCCACCACCTGTTCCGGATCGGCAATAATGGTTTTATCGCCTACGACTGCGATGCCCGCCAGCTTTGCCCGTACCACGCCGGACACGGTTTTCGGTCCGATCGATGGCAGATCGAACCGGTGGTCCTGCCCTGGTTTCGGCGCCTTCACCAGCACCCCAATCCCTGCGGGAGCGCCGAGCCGTCCGGCGATGCGAAGGTCGGCGACTCGTGTAAGCATCTGGTCTGTGCCTTCAGCAGCTTCCACTGCCACCACACGCTTGTCCGCAACGACGACAGCCTGCCCAACATCAAACGCACCGCTGGCGCGCAAATAGTCGAAACCAAACGCGATGTCTTGCAGATGCCAATCCGATGCCGCAACGCGGCCAAGCGCGCCGTGCGGTACCAGGATCTCCGGCGCTACCTCGTGTGCGCCAAGCAGCCGAAAGCCCTGGTCCTCTACAATCCGGCTGACGCCCGACAACAGATGATTGTCACCGCCCCGATACGCGTGGACAATGCGCGGTAACTGCCTTAGCGCTGTCAGGTCCGGCCAAAGGCCCAGCAAAGTCGGGCGGATCAGCGATCCGATGAAAACGACGTCACGGCAGCCGGCCGAACGCGCAAGGCGCGTAAAGGCACCCAGTTGACCCACGCGCAGCCAATGATGCGGGTAGCGCGCAACCAGTGCAGGATCGGCGTGACCGCGAAGCGCGAACAGGACGACAGGTCGCCCGCGCTTTGCAATAGAATCGGCCACCGCAAGAGGTAGTGTGCCGCCACCGCAAATAAGCGCGAGAGGGCCGTCCTCACCATCGGCTACGGCCATGCTCATAGTTCCCCGTCCGCCTCGCTACGTTTGACTGCCATTGTCAACGGTCGCTTGGCCGTGCGGATGAACTCGATAATCTTGGCAACGAGCGGATCCCCCGCATATTCGGCAGCGACCTGATCGACACGCGCCCGGAACTCGCCCTCGCCGAAAAACAACGCTTGATAAGCGGAACGCACACGGTGAACGCCCGACTTTTCAACGCCGCGTCGCCGCAGACCGATGATGTTGAGGCCGATCAGATCGGCAAGGGGCCCATGCGCCATCCCGAACGGTATGACATCTGCTCGAACGCCGCTCAGCCCGACGATCATGGCGCCTTCACCAATACGGACAAATTGACGAACGGCAACGCCCCCGCCGAACACGACGTGATCGCCGATCGTTACATGGCCACCAAGCACGGTGTTGTTTGCGAAAACGACATAGCTCCCGACCTTGCAATCATGCCCGACATGCGAACCAACCATGAAGAAACAGCGATCGCCGACTCCTGTAACGCCGCCACCGTCTTCCGTGCCGGTGCTCATGGTGACGCTTTCGCGAATATCGCAGTCGGCTCCCACGAGCAGCCGCGTCGGCCCGCCACGATAGCTGAACGATTGTGGCGGCGAGCCCAGCGAGGCAAAGGGATGAATGACCGTTCGCGGGCCTATTGTCGTGTGCCCCGTCAAATTGACATGCGCGATCAGCCTGCATCCATCGCCGACGCTCACGTGTGCGCCGATCGTGCAATACGGACCGATCTGGACATCTTTTCCGATCGTCGCCCCGGCTTCGATCCGCGCCGAAGGATCGATCATGTGCACACTCATGCGTCGGACAGCATGGCCCCAACCTGCGCCTCGGCGACGATCTGACCGGCCACTTTCGCCTCGCCGCGGTACCACCACATCGACTTGCGGCGCGCGATGCGGCTCATGTGATACTCGATGGTGTCGCCAGGACGCACCGGCTTGCGGAATTTTGCCTTGTCGATCGTGAGAAAGAATACGGATGTCGGCCGCGCGCCCGTCGCCGCAATACAGAGCACGCCGGCCGTTTGCGCCATGCCTTCGATCATCAGCACTCCCGGAAAAACCGGATTGCCGGGGAAGTGACCCTGGAACTGCGGTTCATTGATCGTCACGTTTTTGATGCCGATTCCATGCTCGTCGCCGCGGATGTCGATCACACGATCGACCATCAAAAAGGGATAACGGTGCGGCAACATTTTGAGCACCATCGCGATGTCAGCCGCCTCGAGTTTTGTCACGATTTGGTTCATGACGGCCTCATTTGTCGGCCGTTGAATCGGGACCGCCATCTTTGCGCGCGAGCCGAGCGAGGGCCTTCATCTCGCGGAACCACAGTTTTATCGGCTTTGCGGGTGTGCCACCCCAACGCGCGCCAGGCGGCACATCGCCATGCACGGCACTGACCGCCGCGATCTGTGCACCTTCGCCGACCGTGACGTTGTTATTCAGGCCAACGCGTGCGCCCAGCACAACAAAATCCTCAAGGGTCGAACTGCCTGAAATTCCTGTCTGCGCAACAACAACGCAGTGCCTGCCAATGCTTACATTGTGGCCTACCTGAACCAGGTTGTCGATCTTTGTGCCTTCACCAATTACGGTATCGCGGATGGCTCCACGGTCGACCATTGTTCCTGCGCCAATCTCGACGTCGTCCTGGATGATAACGCGGCCGATTTGCGGCACTTTAAGATGGCCTTTGCCGCCCATCACAAATCCGAAGCCGTCCTGACCGATATTACAGCCCGGATGGACAATGACACGGTCGCCCAAGAGAGCATTGCTGATCGACGTATTGGCGCCAATGGAGCAGTCACGCCCGATCCGCACTTCAGCGCCGATCACGGCATTGGCTGCAATGACAGTCCCGCTTCCAATTTCGACATGCTGACCAATCACTGCTCCGGGTTCTACGACGACTCCGTCCTCCATGCGCGCGCTGTTGGCGACATGAGCTCCGGCAAAATCTCCAGGCTCAGACAATGATGAAGGCCGCAAGGCTTGCGGAAACAGTTCACGCGCCGCCATCACGAACGCGCGATAGGGCTCGCGAACCGTCAGCACCGATACGTGCGTTGGCAAATCCTTTGCGAGCGCCGTCCTTGTAAGGCAGGCGCCCGCGTGAGTGGCAGCTGCCGCGGCAGCGAAACTCCTGCTTTCGAGAAACGTGAGGTCGCGAGGCCCGGCTCGATCGAGCGGCGCGATAT
>DATGDN010000028.1:0-3310 GCA_035310865.1 Pseudolabrys sp.
GTTTTTGGAAGCGACGGGTTTTCGACGCGCCCTCGCTTAGCTTAATGTTCTATGCGCTGGCGACTTCCGCCTTTTGTTGCACCGACGTTCACAGAAAACCCCGCCGGAGCGGGAGTTATAGGAAACTCACTAGTCAGTGTCTGTGAGCTGAAAAGCCTGGTTTTTTCGTCCACCTTGTTCGCTTTGCTCGCCGCCCTGTACTCCGCAGCGACTTAGCCCTGCGCATCAAGCTCTTCGAGTCTACGGGCGAGTTGATTCAGCTCCCACTCTCGAGCGAGTGCGGCTGCTTTGCGCCACGTTGGTTTTTGGCTCCTAAGGCTCGGCAATGGAGCCTTTCGGTTCATGGTGGCGAGGGACCTGAAAAGCCGCAAGCGTTCTGCCATCGCGGGAAATCGCCCAGCCTCAAGCGCCGCTTCGAGACAACCGTATCTTTGCAGCAGTGTTGCAGCACCGGCTGCGCCTACCCCCGGTGCGCCCGGCACCTTGTCGGAGGGATCGCCGCGCAAGGCAATAAAATCCGGGACCTGGGCGGGATCGACGCCATAGCGCGCGCGAACCTCGGCGGGGCCGATCCGCGCTATCTCGCCTGCGCGGACGGGATAAAGGATAGTGGTATGGTCCGAGGCGAGCTGGAACGTATCGCGGTCGCCGCTCGCAACGAGGACAGTACCGCCACGCTTCTCTTCCGCTGCGGTAGCGGCAGCGAGAAAATCATCCGCCTCGAAGCCTGCCGCTTTTGCATTCTGAAATCCGCAGGCGTCAACAAATTCCGGCAGCACATCGAGCTGCTCGAGCAAGGCGTCGTCAAATTCGCGGCCGCTTTGGTAAGCTGGAAATTTCTCATGCCGGTAGGTGGGGACGTCCAATGTGTCCCAGGCAACAAACACAGCGCGCGGCTGCTCATCGCGATAGAAGCGGAGCAGTATATTGGCAAAGCCAAGGATAGCACCGGCGGGCTTACGGCCACGCCTGAGGATCGTTTTCGGAAGGGCATGATACGAACGATGCGCGAATGAATCCCCGTCGATGACCAGCAGCGGGTGGCGGGAAAGCGGCGCGCGATGCCGGGCGCTTCGCTTGCTCACCGGCCGCGTTCGCTTCTCTGAATGTCGAGCCGGCTTCCGACGCGCCGCCGGTGCATCGCGAAGCACAATCCACGCTGGGGCGTGATCGCTCGCGCCTTCTACCCCGCGAACCTCGCGATCGACACCCGCATCGACGAGGCGCTTTGCGGCTTTCGGGTTCAGCAGCAGATGGTCGATGCGGAGGCCGGCGTCGCGTTCCCACCGGTTTCGCTTGTAATCCCAAAATGTGTACATCGGCGCATCGGGATGCATGGTGCGGATGGCATCGATCCAGCCCTGATCGAGAATGCGCCGAAACAGCGCCCGAGGCTCCGGCTGCACAAGCGCGTTGTTGGCGTAGGACTTGGTCGGATAGATGTCCGCGTCGGTCGGCACGACGTTAAAATCTCCGGCAAGCACGACCGGCGCGTCGAGGGCGCAAAGCTCGGCAGCATGCGCCAAAAGCCGTTTCATCCAGGTAAGCTTGTATTTGAATTTCGGCCCCGGCTGGGGGTTACCGTTGGGCGCATAGATAGTCGCGATGAGCACGCCGTTGACGGCGGCCTCGATATAGCGGCTTTGCGTATCTTCGGGATCGCCAGGCAGCCTAGTTCGCGTGACGACAGGCTCACAATCGCGACCTAGAATGGCGATGCCATTCCACGACTTCTGCCCGCGCCAGATGGCGCCATAAGCGGCTTTTGTGATTGCCGCGATCGGAAATTCGGAGTTTGTCGCCTTCAATTCCTGAAGGCATGCAACGTCCGGCCGGGCTCGGCGCAGCCAGCCCAAAAGATTGGCAAGCCGCTTTTTGACGTCATTTACGTTAAAGGTAGCGATTTTCATCTCAGGACTAAGCCGCCCTTAACGCACAGCACTCGTCGGCCTTGCGGTAAGCAGGGGGCCTGCAAGTATCCCATTCGACTGCAATAGTCCGTCAGCAAACTTTGGGCGTTCCTCCTGCCAGCACGGTCTGCATCCATGTGCGATCGATGTTCTGTCCGGTTAGGATGACGGCTACCCGCCGCCCTTGCAGCCGACCGCGTTCCTTGGATAGTGCTGCCAACGCCGCGGCACCGGCGCCCTCGGCGCAGTTGTGGGTCGCACTGTAGATGCTCCGGATCGCCTCGGCGATTTCGTCGTCCGACACCTGGACAATTCGTTCCGCGCCCTTGCGAATAACTTCGAGGGCTGTCGGATCGGGCACGCGCACTGCCATTCCGTCGGCGAATGTCAATGCGGAGTTGGTCGCCACCCCGCGGCCCGCAGCGAATGACCGAAGATAGGCGTTCGCGGCCTCGGCCACCACGCCTACAATTTTTGTCTTTAGCCCAAGGGCGTCGCGCGTGCCGATCATTCCGCAAATGCCGGAACCTAGTCCGATCGGTACATAAACGGTGTCGAGATTATCGACCGCGCTAAACAGCTCATGCGCGTAAGTTGCAACGCCAATAACGAAGTCTCGGTGAAAGGAAGGTGCATATTCGAGCCCGCGCTCGGTCGCGATCCGTATGGCGGCCTCCTTCGCCTCGTCGAAGTCTCGGCCATGCTCGATGAGCTCGGCGCCGAATGCGCGCATCGCCGCGTTTTTCTCAGTCGAGTTGCCGTGCGGCACTACGATCGTCACGGCAATGCCAGCGTGCGTTCCGGCGAAAGCCAGCGATTGGCCGTGGTTACCCCGCGTGGCGGTCACGATCCCTTGCACCGGCGACCGCGCGCGGTTGAGTCGGTCAAAATAGACAATGCCGCCGCGCAGCTTGAAGGCACCTATGGGCGTGTGGTTCTCGTGCTTCAGTACGATTTCCACACCGGTCAGCGCCCTGAGCAAAGGCCAAGCATATTGTGGCGTCGGCGGAACGATCGCGCGAACCAGCGGAATCACGTTGTCAAGCTCAGCGAGTGTAAACATCTAAGGTTTGAGCCGCCCCTACGCCATTTCACCCATTAGAGCTCGAAAACCCCTTAGCATGTGGGAATAGTATCCCGCTCCTCCTTGCCCGTTGACTTGCTTCGTTATTGGCAAGGATTCGACCACGAGTATGCAGGAGGAGGCTTGGGCAGGCTGTAATGGCAACGCGAAAAAAGCCACAGCTAAAACCGAGGCAAAACGCAAGAAGGCCGCGGTCAAGGCGTCCACACGCAGAAAAACCCCGACGGCCAGAAAAACCAGGCTAATCAGCAAAAAGGCAAGGAAGAAGGCGCCGCTTCGCGGAGCATCACCTAGAAAAGCCAGGTCGACCGCCCCC
>DATGDN010000029.1:0-4328 GCA_035310865.1 Pseudolabrys sp.
TTTAGATCGCGCGCGTGTGCCCACTGGAATTTGGCCTCGAGCACGCGGCCAACACGCCAATAGGCATCGCCCAAGTGGTCGTTGATGGTCGGATCTTCCGGCTTGAGCTCGATCGCGCGTTCCAGTTGCTTGGTGGCTTCCTCGTAATTGCCGATCCGGTAATAGGCCCAGCCGAGGGAATCGACGATATAGCCGTCGTCCGGGCGCTGTTGCACGGCTTTCTTGATCATCTCCATGCCCTGTTCCAGGTTGATACCCTGATCGATCCAGGAATAACCGAGATAATTGAGCACGTGGGGCTGATCGGAAAATAGTTCGAGCGCTTTCTGGAGATCGGCTTCCGCCTTTGGCCACTGCTTTGAGCGCTCGAAGCAAATGCCGCGGAAATAGAACAGCACCCAATTCGCCTTTTCGGGCTTCGCAACCGTGGCAACGCCCTTGGAGTAGACGCTTGCGCATTCGGCAAATTTCTTGTGGCCGCGAAGCACATTGCCAAGCGCCATGATCGCTTCCAGATCATCCGGATGCTGCTTGATCAGCGCCTCAAGATGCTTCTGCGCTTCGTCGGCCCGATCGAGGCTGTCGAGGTTCGCAGCCATCTGAATGGCCGCGTTCCGGTGCAGCGACGAATTTGCGGGCACGCGCTCGTACACCTTGATCGCCAACTCGGGCTTCTTGAGCGATTCATAAAGATCGGCGAGCGAAAGCAGCGCCAGCGGGTGATTGGGCGCAAGGAAAAGCGCAAGCTGCAGATAGACCAGGCCGAGATCTTCACCACCGCGGCGGCCGAGTGATGCACCAAGACCGTACAGGGCTTCACCGCCACCAGCCTGGGCGTTCGAAACAAGCGGCGGCAGCTTTTCGCCAGCCTTGAGCTTGCCCATTGCTTCGACGACGAGCGGATGGCGCGGCAGCGCCTTGTCGAACGTCTCGAAGATTGCCAGTGCTTCCTTCGGCGAGCGATTGCGCGAGACCCAGCTGCCATAGGCCTCGACCACGCGCAGCGCGGTGGAGTCGAGCTTGTAGGCATGCTCGAGACGCTTGCCGGCTTCTTTCTGATTGCCCGCGAGGTCATAGATCATGCCCGCATGCAGATCCTTGAAGATCGCGTACCAATCCGGCCCGGCGAGGCGATCGATCGCCGCGATCGCGCCTTTGGCATCGTTGCCGCCGTACATGCTCCAGGCCGAAAGCAGTGTTGCCGTGAGATCGGTAATCGGTCCGCGGATCGATTGCGCAAGATCGCGTCGTGCCGCGGGATATTGCTTACGCTTGAGCGCGTGCACACCGAGCACCAGCCGCGCAACACGATCGTTCTTGTCAATCTGAACAACATGTTCGGCGTACTTCACGGACTCATCGACTTCGCCGTTGACGAGGAATGACAGAAAGGCACGGTCGAGCAGTTCGCTATTGCCGGGGTCGCGCTTGAGCGCCGCCCGGTAATAGGCTGCGGCAGCGCCAGCATCGCGCTGCTGGCCGGCATGCCGGGCTGCGAGATAATTGCCCGAGGCGGTCGTGCTGCCGAGCTGCAATGGACTCGACGCCTGCGCGGCAAGCTTTACGGGTGCCGCGGCGAGAATGGCGGCAAGCGCGCTGCCGGCAATGCAGCGGGCGAGGCTCGAAGACGTCACGGGCTATTGCTCCAATGAGGCGGCTGGCCACGCGTTTCGCACGGACCGCCGATGTTGCGCCGAGAATGGCCTTTTTGGGCCGCTCCTGCAAGAACGTGCCGGGTGGCATCGACGAAATCAGCATGAAGGCCACGATGTGGCGTTATCGTGACACTGGTCCATGATGGGAACCGGCCGAGGTCCGAACCGCAACTCAGCGGGCGGTCAATGGGCTGCCTTGAGGACGCTGCCGTACAAGCGGATTGTGGAGTTACTTGGCGCGGAGCCAGGCATCCGGCCGGAGGACGTCCTGATCAATCTTGTCGAAGTTGGGAAGGAAAACTGGTCGTTCGGCAATGGCATTGCGTCCTACGTGCAATAGCGCTGCGACGTCAGGTTACATATTGGGATAATTCGGACCGCCGCCGCCTTCAGGAGGAACCCAGGTGATATTCTGGTTGGGATCCTTGATGTCGCAAGTTTTGCAGTGAACGCAGTTCTGCGCGTTGATCACGAATTTCGGCGCGCCCGCTTCATCCACCCACTCGTAGACGCCTGCGGGGCAGTAGCGCGCCGAGGGACCCGCGAATACGTCGTACTCGGACCGTTTCTGCAGTCCGGGGTCAGCGACGCGCAGATGGACCGGTTGATCTTCTTCGTGATTGGTATTGGACAGGAATACCGATGACAGCCGGTCGAACGTCAGTTTGCCGTCCGGCCTGGGATATGAAATCGGGGTGCATTCGGACGCAGGCTTGAGCGAGGCGTAGTCCGCCTTGCCATGCTTGAGCGTACCGAACAGCGAGAAGCCGAACGTGTTCGTCCACATGTCGAGCCCGCCGAGCGTGATTCCTGCGAACGTGCCGAATTTCGACCACAGTGGCTTGGCATTGCGAACCTTCCATAGGTCCTTGCCGATGGAAGAACCGCGCCAGCCGGCCTCGTAGTCCGTGAGCTCGTCGCAGCTTCGGCCCGCCGAAAGCGCGGCGGCGGCAGATTCTGCGGCCATCATCCCCGACAAGATAGCGTTGTGGGTTCCCTTGATGCGAGGCACGTTCATGAAGCCGGCGTCGCAGCCGATGAGCGCGCCGCCCGGAAATGACAGCTTCGGCACCGACTGGTGGCCCCCCTCGGTCAAGGCACGGGCCCCATAGGCCAGGCGCTTGCCGCCGGCGAACGTATCACGCACCAGCGGGTGCCCTTTGAAGCGCTGGAATTCCTCAAATGGTGAGAGATAAGGATTGGAATAGTTCAGGTGCAGAACGAACCCGACCGACACGAGATTGTCGTCGAGGTGATAAAGGAACGAGCCTCCGCCCGTCGAATTGCCGAGCGGCCACCCGAAGGTGTGCTGCACAAGACCCTTGCGGTGTTTCTCCGGCGCCACTTGCCAGAGCTCTTTCAAGCCAAGCCCGAATTTTTGCGGTTCGCGCTCGTCCGCCAAAGCGAACTTCGCAATCAATTGTTTGCCGAGATTGCCACGCGCGCCTTCGCCGAACAGCGTGTACTTCGCACGCAATTCCATGCCGCGGGTAAAATTGTCTTTCGGCTCGCCATTCTTGCCGACACCCATGTCGCCGGTGGCGATGCCGGCAACCGCGCCATTTCCGTCGTAAAGCACTTCGGTCGCCGCAAAGCCCGGGTAAATTTCAACGCCGAGCGCTTCGGCCTTGCTCGCCAGCCAACGGCAGACGTTTCCGAGCGAGACGATAAAGTTGCCGTGGTTGCCCATCAGCGGCGGCATCATGAAATTCGGCAGCCGCATCGCACCGCCTGCGGTGAGATAGTAAAAACGGTCGTCGGCGAC
This sequence comes from Pseudolabrys sp., assembly GCA_035310865.1. Taxonomy (GTDB): domain Bacteria; phylum Pseudomonadota; class Alphaproteobacteria; order Rhizobiales; family Xanthobacteraceae; genus Pseudolabrys. The sequence continues at coordinate 3,421 of DATGDN010000029.1, forward strand.
TGCGGTCTTGATCGGCGTGTCCTCGGAGCGCCAATCCGGCAGCAGCCGGTCAAGGCCGGCCGGATCGATCACCGCGCCAGATAGGATATGCGCACCGACTTCCGATCCTTTCTCCACAACGACGACCGAAATATCGGCGTTGACTTGCTTTAGGCGAATTGCGGCCGCCAGCCCGGCAGGCCCAGCGCCGACGACCACCACGTCAAATTCCATCGCTTCTCGCGCGGGTAACTCGGCCATGAATTTCTCCCAGGCCATTCTCTACTTTTGCACATGGGGCGGCAATCGCGTGACCTTCATGCTAATAAGCATAAATGGTCCCCAGTCACGATAGATCAGCGCGCGATCTGCTCGATTTTTATATCGAGGCGGGCGCCGACGCGCTTATCGGCGAGGAACCGGTCGACCGACTTTCGTCGACTGACAGGGCTTTGGCCCCGCGCACCTCCGCTACGGTCCCAACTCGAATCGAATCGGTGGCCAGAAGCGCCTCGCCTCCTGCGCCCCCCGCGCCCGATGAAGCGGCCACGGCAGCGCGCGAAGTGGCAAAACGCGCGACCACGCTCGACGAGCTGCGCGCCGTGCTCGACCGGTTCGAGGGTTGCGCACTCAAGGCGACTGCAACCCAACTGGTTTTCGCAGATGGGAACCCGGCTGCGCGACTGATGTTCGTGGGCGAAGCCCCGGGCCGCGATGAAGATATCGAAGGCCTGGCCTTTGTCGGCCGGTCCGGCAAATTGCTCGACCGCATGCTCGCGGCGATCGGTCTCGACCGCTCATCAGTTTACATTGCCAACATTGTGCCGTGGCGACCGCCGGGTAATCGCACGCCGACGCCGCAAGAATCGCAGATCTGCCTGCCGTTCATCTCGCGCCAGATCGAGCTTGCCGACCCTGACATCCTGGTG
>DATGDN010000030.1:0-18733 GCA_035310865.1 Pseudolabrys sp.
GGCGGAAACTGGTCCGATTCTTGCTTGTTTATACCAGCTACCAACGAGCCGCGATATGTGAATTAGCGGGCAGGGCGTGCACAAATCTTGTGCGCGTTAACGTTTTGCCGCAGCCGTTAAAGTCGGAATTCCTCGCCAAGATAGAGCCGCCGTACGTCCGGATTGTTGACGATGTCGTCGGCGCGGCCCTCCATCAAAACTTCGCCGGAATAGATGATGTAGGCCCGGTCTGTAAGTCCCAGAGTCTCTCGCACATTGTGGTCTGTAATAAGTACGCCGATCCCGCGATTTGTCAGGTGACGCACCAGTGCCTGGATGTCGCCAACGGCAATCGGATCAATACCGGCGAACGGTTCGTCGAGCAGCATGTAGCTTGGCCGCGTTGCCAGCGCGCGTGCGATTTCGACGCGCCGCCGCTCGCCGCCCGACAGCGCGATCGTCGGCGTCTTGCGCAGGCGCGCAATGTTGAATTCCTCGAGCAGCGCGTTGAGGTCGGCTTCACGCCGCCGGCGATCCGGTTCGACCACCTCAAGCACCGAGCGAATATTGTCTTCCACGTTTAGACCTCGAAAGATCGAGGCTTCCTGCGGCAGATAGCCGATGCCAAGGCGTGCACGCTGATACATCGGCAGCCCGGTGACGTCATAGCCGTCAAGCTCAATCCTGCCGCGATCGGCACTGATCAGCCCGGTGATCATGTAGAAGACAGTCGTCTTGCCGGCGCCATTCGGTCCCAGCAGCCCCACAGCTTCACCTCGCCGGACGTAAAGGGTGACACCCTTAACCACCATTCGGCCACCAAAACTTTTTTCAACGCCATGCGCGGCGAGATAGGCGTGACGAGCGGGCTGCCGACCATCGCCATCACGGCGCACGCGCGCCTGCGGCGGATTTGAACCCGTCTGCGTGTTTGCAATTGCTGCTTGTCGTGCCCGCGCTTCGACCGGGGTCATCGTCCGGCGGGCCGGCGGCGATTTGCGCCGAAACAGTGAGAGGATGTTCACTGAGCTACCTCGCGGCGCATGCTGCAGTCCGCCTGAGCTTCGGCAGGACGCGCCAAACACTAGCTGATTCCCCGGCGGGCCGGAGCAGCAGGCAGGCTTCATCCGCGCTGTTGGTCAATTGAATGGCCGCACCGGCACGGGCGAGCGCCCGCCCGCGGCACCCGGATTGAGATCGGGGCCGGCACCGCCGGAATGGAATAGACCCTGCACCCGGCCGCCGCCATTCTTCGATTCCACCCGTGACACGCCGCTGGTCAGATCGACTACCAGCTTCTCGCCTCGCAGCACGTTCTGCCCCTGCGTCATCACCACCGGACTGCCGGTAAGCGTCACGGTGTTGGATTTCATGTCGAAAATTCCAAGTTCGCCGGTTGCGGTCTGGTCCTTCTGCGTCACCACCACGCCGCCGCGCGCCTCGAGGCGTTTGATGCGCTGCTCGCCACCGGGCCCCGGACTCGCGGCCGGAAGGGTTTTGCCCTTGTCTCCGGCGTCGCCACTTTGCTCATAAAATACCACCAGCGATTTGCAGCGCAGACCAGTATCACCCTGCTTCACACGCACTTCACCGCTGAAGGTTGCCTGCCTTTGCTTATCCCGGACCTCCAACGTCGCCGCCTCGATGTGGACTGGCTGGTCGCGATTTTGCGAAAAGCCCTGCAATGCATTTGGCGGGCCTTGTGGGGCTGTCTGCGCGTGAGCCCATAAGCCGGACATGATGAACCCGGCTGCAACAACAACGAAGCTCGGCTTGCGCACGGAGATCATTGCCCGCCCGCTTTAGGTTGCGAGTCCGGTTGGCTTAACGTCATGTCCATGACGACACCGCCGTGGAATCGGATGAGTTCGCCGGAATCAACAATATCGAGACGATTGGCGTTGAGCGTGCCCTGCAGCATTCTCACTTCCACCGGATGCTCGGAGACGACATTCCCCTTGCGTATGTCGACCATCGCCTCGCTCAGGCGTCCCTGATACCCGGTCGATGAATTGAGAAGAATGTCGCGATTAAGCCTGAGTGTCTCCGCTTTCGCATCATAGAGGCCGGTGGCCGCGGTTAGCTCCATCGTGCTCTTGTCTTGCATATCGATGTTTGCGCGGATGTTACGGAGCTCGACGATATCGGGTTTTGTCATATCTTGCGCCGCGGTGTCGGCTGTCAGCTCATAGGCGCGGGCATCGCTTGTAAATCCAGACAGACGCGGTTGCTCCATCGTAACCTTTGTGCCGGAGACCACGAGATTGTCGATATTGATCGGCAGCTTTGCGAGCATGCGCAGCGGATTGAGATACGTGATCAAGATAATCACAATCAGTCCAAGAGACACCGCGGCAGGAACGGCAATCCGCAGAACACGCACCACGCGGCTATGACGACGCGCAGCGAGAAAAGCGCGCTCCGTATCGCCGCGGCTCGTCGTCCAATAGGCGCGCGTCGTTTCAGGATCTGACTGGGCTACAATTACACGGTTCATGCCAGTTCCGGCATCCGTCTGCACTCAAAGGAAATCTCGGAAATCATCTCGCCCCATGAGGTAACATGCCGCCCGAATATGGCCCCGACACGGCAATCAGGCGCGCGCCGTTAACCAATTATCGCCAAAATACAATAGCTTATGACGAATGAGAAAAAATATCCTCGTCCGCCCAGCCGGCAAGATCAAGCCGCGCGCGGTCAGGCAGGAAACGGAAACAAGCCGCCGCCAGATCTGTGCGACCCTCCCGCGCGAGGATGACGTCGAGCTTTTCCTTCAGTGCATGCAGGTGCAGAACGTCCGTCGCGGCGTAGGAGACCTGCGCGTCACTAAGTTCGTCGGCGCCCCAATCAGACAACTGCTGCTGTTTGGACAGATCGACTCCCAGCACCTCTCGCGCCAGGTCTTTGAGCCCGTGCTTGTCGGTATACGTGCGGGCAAGCCGCGATGCGATCTTGGTGCAATACACGGGCTCAGCCATCACTCCAAGAGTCTTTGCGAGAATGCCCATATCGAAACGGCCAAAATGAAAGATTTTGAGAATCGATTTGTCGGCCAGAAGCTTTTCGATGTTCGGCGCCTTGTGCTGACCGGCGCCGATCTGAACGACGTCGGCCGAACCGTCGCCGGGCGACAACTGAACAACACACAACCGATCGCGGTTCGGGTCGAGACCCATGGCTTCGGTGTCGATCGCCACCGACCCTTTGTAGGCGGAGAGGCTGGGAAGGTCACCGCGGTGTAGCCGGATGGTCATTGGGTTCTTTGGCTCGGGACATTGGTGCCCAGGAGAGGACTCGAACCTCCACGGCTTTCACCGCTAGTACCTGAAACTAGTGCGTCTACCAATTCCGCCACCTGGGCTCGTTCGGACCAGATACGGAGCCACTTCCAGCTTGTCAATGAACGGGTTTTCCGGCTCTGTACAGGCCTAAGCCCATCCTGTATTGGCCGGGTTTCTAGGCACTCCCGCGTGAGGATCGAAAGCGGCATGACCGCGCGCAGCCCATACGACACCCTCGTGACGGTCTACGGCGGTTCGGGATTTCTCGGCCGTCACGTTGTGCGCGCTTTAGCCAAACGTCACTACCGTATCCGGGTTGCGGTCCGGCGGCCCGAACTTGCCGGGTATCTGCAACCGCTTGGCCGTGTGGGGCAGATCCACGCAGTGCAAGCCAATCTGCGGCATGCTGCCTCGGTTGAGGCGGCTGCGTGGGGCGCCGAGGTGCTTATCAATCTCGTTGGCATCCTGTTTGAGCGCGGCCGGCAGCGTTTCGAGGCCGTGCACGCCTATGGTGCCGAGCAAGTCGCACTGGCAGCGAGTGCACACGGCGCCCGGCTCGTGCATGTGTCAGCGATCGGCGCCGATGCAAACTCGACCAGTGCCTATGGCCGCTCCAAGGCAAACGCCGAGCGGCTGATCCTGGCGGCACAGCCGTCGGCAGCCATTATGCGTCCCTCGATCATGTTCGGCCCCGAGGATGATTTTTTTAATCGCTTTGCCGCACTTGCACGATTTTCACCGGCGCTGCCGTTGATCGGCGGCGGCCTCACACGTTTCCAACCGGTTTTCGTCGGTGACGTCGCGCAAGCAATCGCCGATGCCGTTGATGGCACGGCACGGCCAGGCATAATGTACGAACTGGGCGGGCCGGATGTGCGGACCTTCAAAGAGCTCATGCAATATGTTCTCGCAACTATTGAACGCAAACGCTTGCTGATAACCGTGCCTTTCTTCCTCGCGAAGGCGCAGGCGACAATCCTGCAATATTTTCCGAAGCCGTTGCTGACTCCCGACCAGGTCGAATTGCTGCGCGTCGACAACGTGGTGTCGCACGCCGCCAAAACAGAAATGCGCACGTTGCAGGGTCTCGGCATCGAGCCTGAGACAATCGAAGCAATTGTGCCGTCTTATCTGTGGCGGTTTCGCAAGACCGGCCAGTTTCGCAGCCGCATCGTCTGACGCCAAAACGCCTGACCTAATTCTACAGAATATAAAGCGCGAATAATCCAAAACCGCCTAACAGAATTCGCCACCACGCGAACAGCGCAAAGCTGTGCCGCTGCACGTAGTGCAGGAAAGTTTTCACGACAATCCATCCGAAGATGAACGAGAAAACGAACCCGACGGCTGTCACCGTGACATTCCCGCCGACAGCAAGCTCTCCTCGGCTCTTGTAGACCTCATAGGCAAATGCGCCGACCATGGTCGGCATTGCAAGCCAGAATGAGAATTCCGCGGCCGAGCGCCGGTCGGCGCCGAACAGCATGGCGCCCACGATCGTCGCGCCCGCACGCGAGACGCCGGGAATCATGGAGATGCATTGGACAATTCCGATGCCGATATACATCGGCAGTGTGAAGCCCGTCGCCTCATGGTAGCGCGCCTTCAGGTTCAGACGGTCGACCCAAAGCAGGACAAAGCCGCCGATGATGAGGGAAATGCATACAACGCGCACGTCGAACAGATATGACTTGATGATGCTGTAGCCGAGCGCACCGACAATAGCGGCCGGCAGAAAGGCAAGCAGGACACCGATGACGAAGCGTGCTGCATCCCACTGCGTGAACATCGCCTTGGCCAGCGCCCAAAGCCGGCCGAAATAAATCGTAAGCAAGGCCAGAATCGCACCAAGCTGGATCAGGATCGCAAACGATTTGCCAAAGGCGTCGTCTCCCCAACCGAACAGATGCTCCATCAGCAGCAGATGGCCCGTCGACGACACCGGTAGATATTCGGTCAGGCCCTCGACGATACCGAGCACAGCCGCCTTGATAAGGTCGAGATGCATGAACTGCTCCGGAAAATTGCGAATGTTTTCTGCTGGAAACGAAACGGGCCAGCGCTTTTGGCTCAAAGCGGCATGACTGGCAACGAAAAAACGTGAAAATTTTTTGGCGATTTGCGCCGGCGCCATGCCTTTCTATAGTGCGGCGTTGATTCCCACCGGGCGGCCCTAGAGCGAGCGCCTATGCTGACGCTGTTTCATCACCCTCTCTGCCCGCGTTCGCGATACGTGCGCCTGATCTTTGGCGAGTACGGTATTGCGGCACGGCTCGTGGAAGAGCGGTTCTGGGAGCGACGTGAGGAGTTCCTTCTGCTCAATCCGGCTGGCGAGTTGCCGGTGCTCGTCACTGAAGGCCAGCCGCCGATTCCGGGTGCAGCGGTCATCGCGGAGTACGTCGAAGAGACCCATCCGGAGAATGGCCAAGACCGCTTGCTGCCGCAACTGGCGGGGCGGCGGGCTGAGGTGCGACGCCTGGCGAACTGGTTCAACGATAAATTTTACGCCGAGGTCAGTGGCCCGCTTGTACACGAACGCGCATTCAAACGTCATATGACGCAGGAACAAGGCGGTGGTCCGCCGGACACCGATGCGCTGCGCGCCGCTCGCCACAATATACGCTATCATCTGGCCTATATCGGCTGGCTCGTACGGACGCGCGACTGGCTCGCGGGCGAGCGGCTAAGTTTGGCTGACTTATCCGCGGCCGCGCATCTTTCGGCCGCCGACTACCTGGGCGAAGTGCCGTGGAACGAAGACGAAGCGACAAAGAATTGGTACGCGCGCGTAAAGTCGCGTCCGTCGTTTCGAGCGATTCTCGCCGACTCGCTCGCGGGCCTGCCGCCGTCGAAAAGTTACGCCGACCTCGACTTCTGAGCGACCCGGCCGCAATCAAATCCGCACTCGGCGAAGAAGCCCGCACGCGCGGCTTTGGCGCGTTCGGTATCGTCAAGCCCGACGCCGTGCCCGAACTTAAAACGCGGCTCGAAAGTTATCTCGCCGGCGGCACGTATGGCGACATGGTCTGGCTGGCATCGACCGCCGAGCGGCGGGCTTCACCGCTGACGATGTGGCCGGACGTTCGCTCGATCATCATGCTTGGCATGAACTACGGGCCCGATGACGATCCGCTGGCGATTTTGAAATCGCATGATCGTGCGGCGATCTCGGTCTACGCCAAGGGTGACGACTATCACGAGTTGATTAAATCGAGGCTCAAGGAGCTGGCGCGCTGGCTCACCGCCAATGCCGGCGGCGATGTCAAAGTATTCGTTGATACAGCGGCAGTTATGGAAAAACCGCTCGCTGCGCGCGCCGGGCTGGGGTGGCAGGGTAAGCACACCAATTTGGTGTCTCGACAATTCGGCTCCTGGCTTTTTCTCGGCTCGATCTTCACCACGCTCGACCTGCCGGCCGACAGTGCAGAGCCCGACAGCTGCGGCACGTGCAGTGCCTGTCTCGACGTCTGCCCGACCGCAGCTTTCCCCGCACCGTACAAGCTCGACGCACGGCGGTGCATTTCCTACCTCACCATCGAGCACAGGGGTCCGATCCCCCGTGATCTGCGCCCCGCCATGGGCAACCGCATTTACGGCTGCGACGATTGCCTTGCGGTGTGTCCATGGAACAAATTTGCGAGCCAGGGACACGAGGCCAAGCTTGCGGCGCGCGACACTTTGCGCGCGCCTCGCCTCGCCGAACTCGCTCGTCTTGACGATGCGCAATTCCGCACGCTTTTTTCCAAGACGTCGATCAAGCGGACTGGCCGAGACCGATTTGTTCGGAACGTGTTGATCGCAATCGGCAACTCCGGTGATGCGACGCTAGACGTTGAGGCCGAGCGATTGCTTAGCGACGCATCCCCGCTGGTACGCGGCGCCGCGGTGTGGGCGCTATCGAGACTTTTGCCGCGCGATCGCTTTGCAGCGCTGCACCAGAAACATCAGGACCCCGACGCGACAGTTCAGGAAGAATGGACTGCGGCGCTTGCCTAAAACTCCTTCACCGCCGCGATGAGACGATCAATATCTTCGGGCCGCGAAAGCCGATGATCCCCGTCCTTGATCAATGTCAGCACGACGTCGTCGCGAGAGAAACGCGATACGAGTTCAACCGCGTGCCGCCAGGGCACATCAGGATCCTGGACACCTTGCAGGATGTGCACTGGACATCCGGTTTCGATCAGGCCCCCGAGCAATAAGTGTTTCCGGCCATCCTCAATCAGACCGCGGGTGATCGGATACGGTTCCTCCCCGTATTCTGACGGCCGCATCCAAATTCCCTTTTCCTCGATTTCGCGCTTGGTCGCATCGGAGAACTGCTTCCACATCAATTCTTCAGTGAAGTCGACCGCGGGTGCGATCAGCACCATGCCTGCAATTGGTGCCGCATCTTTGCGAGAGCCTAAGGCGCGGGCCAATAACAATGCCAACCAGCCCCCCATCGACGATCCAATGACCAGCTGCGGCCCTTCGGCAAAGCACAAGTAGACGGCGAGACTTTCTTCCAGCCATCGACCTATTGTGCCCTCGGTAAACGAGCCTCCCGACTCGCCATGACCGGAATAATCGAAACGTAAGCAAGCGCGGCCCTGCTTTTCCGCCCACCGGTCAAGCGCCTCGGCCTTCGTCCCCTTCATGTCGGATTTGAAGCCGCCGAGCCAGAAAAGACCTGGTCCCTTGCCTCTGCGTTCCCGCACGGCGATGGTTCGGCTCGTCGGAGGCGGGCCGACTGTGACGGACGTGAGGCGCGCTTCATTCATACGTGCTTGAACCAAAACTTGTTGCCAATGGTTTCTTCTGTCAGGAAGACCACTGTCAAGGCGAAGCACAGCCGTTGCCGAGATTACTCGCGAAGTCTATACCTCATCACGTAACCACACCGTCCGGCAGGCGCTCGAAAATCGCCGGATTTCACGGCCGGATCTCATGTCGAGTTTGCACGCATCACTCCCCGAACCGGACACGCAGCCGCAAGCTGTTGTGCAGGCGCTTGATGCCGCGTCAAACGCGATGCCGGTGCTCATTGTGGTGCCGACACTCGACGTCGGCGCTGCAGATGCCGGGGCAGTCGAGCTTGTGCGCATTCTTGCGGGCGCGGGCTACCACCCGGTCGTTGTGTCGCGTGCCGGCCGCCTGGTTGCCGATGTGACGGCGGCCGGCGGCGATTTCGTGCCGCTCGATGTCGGAAGCAACAACCCGGCCATGATGCTGCGCAATGCAATCAAATTGACGCGGATGGCACGAGAACGGCGGTGCGGTGTGATCCACGCCTTCGGCCGTGCGGGTGCCTGGAGCGCATTTATTGCTGCGCGTTTGTACGGAATTCCATTTGTGACCAGCTGGTACAAAGGCTACCGCGAGCAAAATGTCTTCAAGCGCCTGTATAATAGTATCATGGCGCGCGGCGATCGCGTCATTGCGTCGAGCGAGCAGATCGCTCAACTGATCAATGATCGCTATGGCACGTCCTGGAAGAAAATAACCGTAGTGTCGTGCAGCATCGATCTCGATCGCTTCGATCCGGAAAAAATCACGCGTGAACGCATCAATGCAATGCGAAGTGCATGGGGCGTAAAGCGCGACACAAAGGTCATACTGATCACCGGGCGCATTTTGCGCCGCAAAGGCCATCACGTCGTGGTCAAGGCGGTGAAGCGTCTTAAGGCAATGGGCCTCAAGGATTTCTTGTGCGTCTTCGTGGGTGAGGACCGCGGCCGTACACGTTACACAGGCGAGTTGTGGGACCTCGTCCTCTCCACCGGAACCATGGACGTGATCCGCATGGCTGCCCCGGTTGCCGACATGCCGGCTGCCTATGCAGCGGCATCTGTTGTTGTCTCGGCGGCAATCCAGCCGGAAGGCGTCCAGCGCGCAATCTTGGAAGCACAGGCGATGGCACGGCCGGTCATCGTGTCCGATCTAGGCGCCGGTTCGGATGTGGTCCTTACCGCGCCGGCGGTGCCTGAAAGCCGCATCGCCGGATTCCGATTCCATGCCGGCGATGACGCGGCGCTGGCCGCAGCCCTGATAAGGCTGTTTTCGATGCCCGAGCCAAACCGCGCGACCATTGGCCGGCGCGGCCGGGACTGGGTTCTCGGTCATTTCAATGCTGATATCGTGACCGAGCAGACGTTACGCCTTTACCGGGAAATTGCCCGACTGAGCCCAGACCGAGCCGCCCAAAACCAAAACACGACAAAATAAGAGCAATTTGAACAATTTGATCTCCGATTCCAGCCCGGCATTCAGCGCTCCCAGCGGAACTTCGTTGACTTCTTTATAGTTTCTACCAATCTTCCAGTATTCCTGAGACGCACTGGATAGCGTCAAAGGACAGTTTCAACAGCCAAGGAGAAAATAGCCATTCGTCGTCCGATGAAGTCCGCGCTGCCCGTTCAGAAGGACGGCCCGCGCATTAACGAGGAGATCCGCGTCCGCGAGGTCCAGCTAATCGATGCCAGTGGTCACAACCACGGTCCCACACCGATCCAAGCCGCGCTAGATATGGCGCAGGCTGCGGGGCTCGACCTGGTCGAAATCGCCCCCAACTCGTCGCCTCCCGTTTGCAAAATCCTGGATTACGGCAAGTACAAATTCCAGGCGCAAAAGAAGGCGGCGGAAGCCCGCAAAAAACAGAAAGTCGTCGAGGTCAAGGAGATCAAACTCCGGCCGATGATCGACGACCACGATTACGACGTGAAAATGCGCTCAATGAAGCGGTTCTTCGAGGAAGGCGACAAGGTTAAGATCACCTTGCGATTCCGAGGACGCGAAATGGCGCACCAAGAGCTCGGCTACAAACTCCTCGAACGCGTGAAAGCGGACACCGGCTCGTTCGCCAAGATCGAGTCGGAGCCGCGGTTCGAAGGCCGGCAAATGGTCATGATGCTGGCGCCGCGCTAGCGCCAAGCCCGGTTTCGCGATCTATCGAACGCGCCACTAGTAAATTGCGGGTGGCGCGCGGTTTTTGGTGCCGTTCAGCATCCCGGCTGCGGGCGGTTGCATGCCGCAGCGGCCTCTGCCATAACGCCGCGCATTCGCCGCCCGGCCAGTAAGGGCTGCCGTGGCGGCGATTAACGCTCAATCCCGAGCACCCGCTCCCGGGCTCATTTGCCCGAAAGAGCATATTCCGGCCAGACGGCCTCGGCCGCCACGAGCCGATGAGGAGAGCCAAATGCCCAAGCTGAAGACCAAATCGGGCGCTAAAAAGCGCTTCAAGATTACCGCGTCCGGCAAGGTGAAATACCAGCAGACCGGCAAGCGCCACGGCATGATCAAGCGGACCACCAAGACGATCCGCGAGCATCGCGGCACCAACGTGCTGTTCAAGACCGACGGCGACAACATCAAGAAATACTGGTTGCCGAACGGCTAACCGGATTTCGTCAGCCGCGCGAGCGCGGTTGGTTCTCGTCTGTAATCTGCACGTATTTCAAGGAGAATTCCTATGGCCCGCGTAAAACGTGGCGTCACCTCGCACGCTAAACACAAGAAGGTTCTGAAGGCCGCCAAGGGCTATTACGGCCGCCGCAAAAATACCATTCGCATCGCCAAGCAGGCGGTCGAAAAGGCGAACCAATATGCTTTCCGTGATCGCAAGCGGCGCAAGCGCACATTCCGCGCGTTGTGGATTCAGCGCTTGAACGCAGCTGTCCGGCCTTTTGGATTGAACTACAGCCGTTTCATCGCCGGACTGGCGAAAGCCGGCGTGATGGTAGACCGGAAAGTGTTGTCCGATCTTGCGATCCGCGAGCCGGCCGCCTTTCAGGCGATCGTCGAAAAGGCCAAGGCCGCTTTGCCAGCGTAAGGATTTGAGGTCGTCGTGCCGGGCGTTGTGCCGGGCATCCACGACCTACTTCGTGTATCGAAGACGTGGATGGCCGGGGCGAGCCCGGCCATGACGAGGCACAGGATGGCCCTTGTCATGACCGACATTGCGCAACTTGAAAAAGAACTTCTCGCGGCCGTTGCTTCCGCAAAAGACGAGGCAGCGCTCGAAGCTGTGCGCATTTCAGCGCTCGGAAAGAGTGGTTCTGTCTCGGCATTGCTCAAGACGCTTGGTGCGATGTCTCCGGAAGAGCGCAGGACTCAAGGCCCTGCCATCAATGGATTGAAGGACCGCGTCACCGCGGCGATCTTCGCGGCAAAAGACAAGCTCGCCGCCGCAGCACTTGATGCACGGCTTAACACCGAAACCATCGATGTGACGCTGCCGGTGCGTGAAGCACCGGCGGAAAGTGGCCGTGTACATCCGATCAGCCAGGTGACCGATGAACTGACGGCTATTTTCGCCGACATGGGTTTTGCGGTCGCCGAAGGCCCCGACATCGAGACCGACGATTACAACTTCACCAAACTGAATTTTCCTGAAGGCCACCCGGCACGCGAAATGCACGACACATTTTATTTCGCGCCGAAGCCCGACGGCTCGCGTCTGCTGCTGCGCACTCATACCTCGCCGGTGCAAGTGCGTACCATGCTCAGCCAAAAGCCGCCGATCCGCGTAATCTGTCCCGGCCGCACCTACCGCAGCGACTCGGATCAAACGCACACGCCGATGTTCCACCAGGTCGAGGGCCTGGTGATCGACAAGGGATCACATCTCGGACACCTGAAATGGATTCTTGAGGAGTTCTGCAAGGCGTTCTTCGAAGTCGACAGCGTGAAGATGCGCTTCAGGCCGTCATTCTTCCCGTTCACCGAGCCTTCACTCGAGGTCGACATCCAGTGCAAGCGCGAAAAGGGTGAAATCCGCTTCGGCGAAGGCGAGGATTGGCTGGAAATCCTCGGCTGCGGGATGGTTCACCCGAACGTGCTGCGCAATTGCGGCCTCGATCCGGAAGAATATCAGGGCTTTGCCTGGGGCATGGGTATCGACCGCATCGCCATGCTGAAATATGGGATGCACGACCTGCGCGCCTTCTTTGAAGCCGATGTTCGCTGGCTCGCACATTACGGCTTCCGTCCGCTCGACTTTCCGACGCTCGCCGGAGGCTTGAGTTCATGACGGCGATGAAACCCGCGGGCTCGCCGATCGACCGGGCCTTCTTCGCGCTGGTCACGCGTGGGTGGAACACACGCAAGCTCGCGAATTACGAGGCTAACCTGCGCAAGCGGGACAAGGAATTGTCGGCAGAAGCCTCGCGCACTTTCGGCTCGATCGACGCGAAGGCGACCGGCCTGCTCACGCATACGTCGATGATGATTGCCGGGCTTGGACTGATTGCGCCACTGGTCGCCGACAGTCGATTTGAAGGTGGCGTTGTCGTCGCCGAAATGGCCATCTATCTGCTCATTGCGCTCGGTTGCCTAGGATGCCTGTCGGTGTTCCACGCGCACGAATTCGACAGCGCAGACAATCGCATGAATGAAATCATTCATCGCGAGGTCATTATCCGCGCCGAGCTTTACAGTCTCTGCGTCCGTGCAGCGATCGTGTTCACCATCGTGGTCTTTGTACTGCTACCGGTTCTTTATTTCTGGACGCCGGAGAAGCACGTATGAAATTCACCCTGCCCTGGCTGAAGGAGCACCTCGACACCGACGCGTCTCTGCCGGAGATTGTCGACAAGCTCACCATGATCGGGCTTGAGGTCGAAAACCTCGAGGACAAGGCGGCGCAACTCAAGCCGCTGGTCATCGCGTCAGTGCTCTCGGCCGAGAAGCATCCGAACGCCGACCGGTTGCGCGTCTGCATGGTGGATATCGGGGCCGGCACGCCGGTGCAGGTCGTGTGCGGCGCGCCCAACGCCCGCGGCGGCATGAAGGCCGTGTTCGCGCCGCCGGGCACCTACATTCCGGGCAAAAAAATCACGCTCCGCATCGGCAAAATCCGCGACGTCGAGAGCCGGGGCATGCTCATTTCCGGCGCGGAGATCGAGGTCTCCGACGACGCCGATGGCATCATCGAACTGCCGGCCGATGCGCCGGTAGGCAAGGCCTACGCCGACTGGGCGGGCCTCGCCGATCCGGTGATCGAGATCAATCTCACGCCTAACCGCCCCGACTGCACCGGTGTCGCCGGCATCGCCCGCGACCTCGGCGCAACATCCATCGGCACTTACAAAGACAAAATTCCGAAACCGGTGAAAGGAACGTTCCCTTGCCCGGTGAAAGTTACGCTCGACTTCGGCAAGTCGCCGTCGCTTTGCCCGGCCTTCGGGTTGCGGCTGGTGCGTGGCGTCAAGAACGGGCCTTCTCCCGCTTGGCTGCAAAAGCGGCTGACCGCAATCGGGCTGCGGCCCATCAACGCGCTGGTGGACATTACCAATTTCGTCACATTCGACCGCGGCCGGCCGTTGCACGTTTTCGATGCCGACAAAGTCCATGGCAATCTGACGGTCAGGCGCGCGAAAAACGGCGAGAAGCTGCTCGCGCTCGATGGCAAGACCTACAGCCTGGACGAAGGCATCTGCGTCATCGCAGACGAAAAAGGTGTCGAATCGCTATCCGGTATCATGGGCGGCGAGGCGACCGGCTGTTCGGAAACGACCAAAAATGTGCTGATCGAATCGGCGCTTTGGGATGAGCTCAACATTGCGCAGACGGGGCGCAAGCTTGGCATCAATTCCGACGCCCGCTATCGCTTTGAGCGCGGTGTTGATCCTGCCTTCATGGTTCCGGGCCTTGAGCTCGCGACACAGAAGGTGATCGACCTGTGTGGCGGCGAACCGTCGGAAGTCACTATTGCCGGTGACCCGACGCCGAAGGAAAAGGTCGTCGACTTTCCATTGAGCGAATTGCCGCGGCTGACCGGGCTGAAATTGCCACTCGCAGATTTGCGGCGCGTCCTGGAGAAGCTCGGCTTCTTCACCGCCGGGCAAGGCGAGCGTGTGAAAATCGCCGTACCGTCCTGGCGGCCGGACGTTCATGGTCGTGCCGATATCGTCGAAGAGCTTGTGCGTATCGTCGGCGTGGATCGTGTGCCGTCTGCCCGATTCGTGCGAGAGCAAGCGCGCAAGCCGGTGCTCACCACGATCCAGAATCGCACGCGCAAAGCCAAACGCGCGCTTGCCGCGCGCGGATTGGCCGAAGCCGTCACTTGGTCATTTGTGTCGAAACAGGAAGCCGAATTGTTTGGCGGGGGCTCACCAGAACTTGCGCTTGCCAATCCGATCGCCGCCGAACTGTCCAATATGCGGCCGAGCCTGATTCCCGGACTGGTCATGGCGGCACAACGCAACGCCGACCGCGGGTTCCCCGACACCGCATTGTTCGAGGTGGGTCAGATCTTCAAGGGCGATAGGCCCGATGATCAGATCACCGCCGCCAGCGGCGTGCGCCGCGCCCTAGCCAAGCCGGCGAGAAACGGGCGCCACTGGTCAGGCAAGGCCGAACCCGTCGACGCTTTCGATGCCAAAGCCGACGTATTCGCCGTACTGGCTGCTGCTGGCGCGCCCGTGCAGGCCCTGCAAGTCGTACCGGGCGGCCCGGCCTGGTTTCACCCCGGGCGCAGTGGCACCGTCCAGATCGGCCCGCAGAATATTTTTGGGCACTTTGGTGAACTGCATCCGCGAGCCGTCGCCGCACTGCAGGCGGAAGGTCCCCTGGTCGCTTTCGAAGTGATGCTCGAGAAAATTCCAGAGCCAAAGGCGCGGCCGACACGCGCGAAGCCCCCGCTCGAATTATCAGCTTTCCAGCCGGTCGAACGCGATTTTGCGTTTGTGGTCGACAACGCCGTGAAGGCCGCCGACATCGTGCGGTCAGCGCAGAATGCTGACAAGAAACTCGTCAGCAATGTCGTGGTGTTCGATGTGTATGAAGGAAAAGGCATCGAGCCCGGCAAGAAGTCAGTCGCAATCGCGGTCACCATCCAGCCGCGAGAGAAGACAATGACCGACGCCGAGATCGAGGCGCTGGCCGGCAAGATCGTTGCCGAAGTGACAAAAAGGACTGGTGCTGTACTGCGCAGCTAGACCGGGAAAAAGTCCGTGTAGGCGAACCCGTCACGCTCGACGGTTTCGCCGGTTTTGACCGCAATCTTTCGCGAGAACATCGGCCCACCCGACACGAATGAATGGAACTCGCCATTCTCGCCGCACGGATCGATGCCGGCCGGAAGCCTCTCGACCAGCGCCCTATCAAAACGGCGGCCAGAAAATGATGCTGGCAACTTCTTCATATCGACGGTACAAATATGCGCCTCGACACCGGCACCGATCATTTCGTGAGCAAGCGCCAAAGTTGGACGGCCCCATAAGGGGAAAATCGGCGTAAGGCCAGTGTCCGCAAGCTGTCGCTCGCGATAGGCCCGCACATCTTCCAGGAATAGATCACCAAAAATCACATGCGTCACGCCGGATGCATGTGCAGCGGCCATCGCCGCCGCCATTTTTTGCTCATAGGTCTCATTCGAGCATGGAAATGGAATGTGAATAATTACCGGGCGCAAATCGGCGGCATCCAGCTGGGCGCGCAACAACTCCTCGCGCACGCCATGCATGCTGACGCGGCGAAAAGTATCCGTCACGGTTGTCAGAGCACCGACGATCTCGAAAAGACCGTCGCGACGAATTTCATGCAGCGCCCAGGCGCTGTCCTTTCCGCTGGACCAGGCAATGATTGCTTTAGGGGAAGCTGGCATTTGCCGTCCTTGCCACGCCGACATTGACCCGCAATCCGCCGCGCGTTGGCCTCACAATGGCCAGCCACCGGCATGGTATCCAAAAAGTTGCGCCCGTAACGGAAGAGCGAACATGCCGATGAGCGCCCCGAATTTTATGGCTAATAATTGGTAACGTCAGGCCCGGCGACCGCTTAGGAAGCAGCGGGTGAACAAAATTGCAATGACTTCCCGCTAAATTTGCGGAGGCAGAGACGTCGCGCGGGAACGTGTCCGCGCGGGGGTATGTCTCACGCGCCAAGAATTGGCGCCGAGGACCGGTCATGAGCTGGATGGTCGATGGGGTTGGGCGCTTCCTAGCGCACTATCTGGAAAAGCGGGTGCAAGGGTATGAGCCGTTCACGCCGTCGGAACCCGAGGCGTTGGTCGCCACCTTGCGCCCTGGCGACGTATTGCTGGTCGAAGGCAACAATCACATTTCCGGTGTCATAAAATATCTGACCCAGTCGACGTGGTCGCATGCCGCGCTTTATGTCGGACCGATTGGCGATCGGGTTACCGCCGAGGGAGAGCCGCTTGTACCGGTCGAAGCAAATATCGGCCAAGGGGTGGTAGCTGCACCTCTGTCAAAGTATGCGCGTTTCCACACCCGCATTTGCCGGCCAACGAACCTTGATGAAGAAGATCGTGCTCGCGTTTGTACCTACGCGTCGGAGCGTATCGGCTTCGACTACGATCTTAAGAACATCATCGACCTGATGCGATATCTTTTTCCGCTGCCCGTGCCGCAACGCTGGCGCCGGCGCATGATGGCGCTCGGCTCCGGGCACCCCACCCGTATCATCTGCTCGGCGCTTATCGCACAGGCATTCGAGACCGTACGCTATCCGATCCTGCCGAAGATAACGAAGCTTGAGAGTGAAGCTGCGCGCCAGGAAATTCTGGAGATCCGGCATTCTTCGCTTTACGCGCCGCGCGATTTCGATATCTCTCCCTACTTCGAAGTCGTAAAGCCTACTATCGTGCGGGGCTTCGACTATAAGGCCATGGCATGGGTAGATCGGCCGGCCGCTGACGCCGACGAAATCGTCTCGCTTGTGCCGGCCGACGACGATCTTGCCCCGGTATCGTAGGCGGCAGGCTTGCCCCGAGCGGCTGCCAGGATTACCTGTGCCGCTATGATCGATGCCGCCGTCAAAGCTCTCTCGCAACTATTCACGCCATCCCTGCGGCGCGTGCTGCTTAAGGCGGTGGCTCTGGCGCTCATCGTCATCGCCATCATCGGCATCTTCATGCACCGGATGCTGGCCGCCTGGGCGGAAACCGGCGCCAACTGGGCGGAACAGACTTCCGGCATGGCGCCGCACGCCGCCTGGGCCACGCTCGCCTGGGTGCTGTCGTTCATCGCGGGCTTGGGAATTATCACCGGCGCCCTGTTCCTGATGCCGGCTGTGACCGCTTTCGTCGGCAGTTTTTTTGTCGATGAAGTCGCCGATGCTGTCGAGCGGGAATACTATCCGACGCAACCGCTTGGCCGCGCCTTGCCGTTTTTCCGCGCACTGTTTGAAGGTATCAAGATCGCCGCACTCGCCGTGCTGGTCTATCTCTGCGCGCTGCCATTCGTCCTGTTGGCCGGCCTCGGCATCATCATCCTGTTTCTTGCAAACTCCTATCTGCTCGGTCGGGAATATTTTGAACTCGCCGCCATGCGATTTCGCTCGCCACACGAGGCAAAAACAATGCGCAAAGCCAATGCGACTTACGTGTTTCTGGCCGGCATGGTCGTCGCGGTTTTTGTATCAATCCCGATCGTCAACCTGGCGACGCCTATTTTCGCCATGGCCTTCATGGTCCATGTGCACAAGAAGCTCGCAGGCGCGCGGACCGAACTCGTCGAAGCGCTGCACTGACAATCATCCCTTCGCGCAGGTCGATCACACGCTTGGCCTTGCCGAGCGAGCGTTCGACCGCACCCGGGTGAGTTGGAGCGCCGTAATCTCATCGCGCGAGGCAGTTTCGATCGGGTCGAAACTTTCACGCGCCGGCATGAGGTTCACGCCTTTGAGCTGCAAACGCGGCATCAAAATCTCCGACACTGTCCGCGCGCCGATAAGCGTGCTCAAATCTTTCGTCGGGCGGCGTTCCAGTGTTTTTCGAGGTTCGCGATCAAAGCCGGACTGAAATGGCAATAGGCTTGTTCACGGCAGTACACCGCCATGTAGCGGCGGAACAAGTCGAGCGGCTCTTCGCCGACGCGGATGGCGCGGCGGTTGCCGGCGACACTGACAACGCCTGAGCCGGTGAAATCCTCGACTACGCGCGCGATCGCCTGGTCCACTTCGTCTGGAGGCACCACCAAGTCGCAGATCATGCAGCCTTCCGGCGTGTCGCAATCGAGACGGCGGCCCATCAGGATTGCCTGGCGCGTAATGCGATCGCTGACGAAACGCGGCATGCGGAGGTTGGCAGCCCCCGGAATGATGCCCTCTTTGCGCGCGGGTAGCGTCATATAGGCGTCACGGCCGGCGACGACGTAATCCATCGCCAGCAAGTATTGGCAGCCGCCACCGATCGCCCAGCCGTCAACGCCGGCGACCCAGGGCTTTTCGCGCGTTCCGCCGTGAATTTCGTCCGGGCTTGCAACACCCATGGCCAACCCGCGGAACATCTTGTTCACCACGCCCATGTCGCGGCGGATGTACCAGAGGTAGGGAATTTTGCCGCGATAGATGTGGGTGAGATTGATGCCGCTCGAGAATATCCTGCGGCCTTTGTATTTCGGATGATCGACGACGCCGCCGCGGAGCACGCAGACTTCGCTCAGCGGGTCGAGAATCGCGATATCGGCCGCTGTCTCGGTGTCCTCAAGGGTGTCGTCGTCCTCGGCATTGAGGTAGCGGGGATTATG
>DATGDN010000031.1:0-2468 GCA_035310865.1 Pseudolabrys sp.
ATATCGGCTTTGACGCAAACCCGATCGTTTGTCCGTATTTCCGAACCGGCTCGCCTTCGCCAATGGCCTTTATCGCCAATTTGTGGCCGCGCGGCACGCGCTCGCGCGCAGTCACGCCGGCAACATCAGCGCCAACCGCGATCTGATCGACGCCGACGACGACATTGTCTTCTGGGGAAAGCCGGATTGTCCGTGGTTTGCTCATGGAGAACGCCTGACGTTGACGAGCGCATTGCCGCGTAACGGCGAGTGGCGGCAGTATCGGGAGTTGCACGAAGCCGACGGCATAGTAACATGTTCTTCAACAGGCGGCGCCAAAAACAGCCGCATTCAGGGAGGCTACAGCATGCCAGCATGGTCGCGCAGCCTGGTGCTATCTCTCGCCCTCGCATCTGCCGTATTCGGGTTGGCGAGTTCCGCCAATGCGCAGACCAAGCTTAAATGGGCGCATGTTTATGAAGTATCGGAGCCCTATCACGCCCAAGCGCTGTGGGCGGCCGAGGAAATTAAAAAACGAACCAACGGCCGTTACGAGATCGGCGTATTCCCGGCCTCGCAACTCGGCAACGAAAACCAAATCAATGAGGGTCTCGGGCTCGGCACGGTCGATATAATTTACACCGGCACCTCGTTTGCCGGTTCGATTCATAAGCCGCTGGCGATCTCCGGCGCGCCGTTCATGCTGCGCGACTTCAATCATTGGAAGGCGTATCGCGACAGCAAACTGTTCCGCGATATCGCCAAGGGCTACGAAGACAAGACCAAGCATAAGATCGTGGCGCTCACTTATTACGGCGAGCGCATGGTCACCGCAAACAAGGAAATCAAAAAGCCAGAAGACATGAAGGGCATGAAACTGCGCGTACCGCCGGCGCCACTTTACTTGATGTTGGCAAAATCCGTCGGTGCCAACGCCACGCCGATCGCCTTCGCGGAAGTCTATCTGGCCTTGCAGCAGGGCACCGTGGACGGGCAGGAGAACCCGTTGCCGACCATCATGGCCAAGAAGTTCTACGAAGTGCAGTCGCACATCATGCTGACCGGACACATCGTCGAATCTCTGCTTACCATCGTCGGCAACCACGTCTGGGCGAAGCTCTCTGATGACGACAAAAAGGTGTTCGAGGAAGTATTGGCGCAGGCCGCGTCGAAGGCGTCGGAAGAGATCCGTACCTCCGAGCAGAAGATTGCCGACCAGTTGCGCTCGCTAGGCAAGACGGTGGTCGTTGTCGATCGCGAGGCATTCCGGAAGGCGGCCATCCCGCTGCACAACGATGTTTCCGCCGGTGCGGGCTGGTCGCAGGCCGAATACGACGCGCTACAGGCCCTGAAATAGCGGCACATCGCTTGCACGTCATGCGAAAGCATAGCGTGTGAAGCGAGGCAGCATGGCAAAGCGGAAAAAGAAGAACGCTGCAGGCGACGTCCATCTCATCGTCGCCAAAGACGCCGAGGTGGTGATAGAGCATCACCCGGAGGATTGGTTGGCGTTCGTCCTCTTTTGGTCACTGGCCTTTATCGTCTTTCTGCAGTTCTTCACGCGTTATGTGCTCAACGACAGCTTGGCCTGGACTGAAGAAATCGCGCGCTATGCGCTAATTTGGGTCGTGTTCATTGGCGGCGCGATGGTGACCCGGCGCAACACGCATATTGCCGTCGAACTGCTGTCGAACGTGATGAAGCCGGGCCGGCTCCGCTCTGCGCTGCTGGCTTTTGTCGATTTCGTCAAACTCGGCTTTATCGCCCTGCTTGCCTTCCTGTCATGGACGATCATGGAGCGGATGGGAATCCAACGCATGACCGTGTTCGACCTGCCGATGAGTTATGTCTATTTCGGTGTCGCCCTCGGCTGTTTCCTGATGTTCTTCCGCCAGGCGCAAAACGTCTGGCGCAACGCCAAGGCCGGCTGGCGCCGGCCTAACGACATCACCCATCAAATCGCAGCCGACTAGCGGGTGGGGCAATCAGATGATCGTGATGGCGTTCTTGTTCATCGCGGTACTGCTCGCCGGCGTACCGGTGTTCATCGCGCTCGCCGGCTCATCCTTCATCTACACGCATTTCAGCGCCGGCCTGCCGGATTTCGTCATCTTGCACCGCATGGCCGGCGGGATCGACTCGTTTCCACTGTTGGCGGTTCCGTTCTTCATTCTGGCCGGCAACTTGATGAATTCAGCCGGTATCACCAACCGCATCTATGATTTTGCCGTTGCGCTGGCGGGGTGGACGCGCGGCGGACTGGCGCACGTCAACATCATCGGCTCGGTCATCTTTGCCGGCATGTCGGGCACCGCGATCGCCGACGCCGCCGGCCTCGGCACAATCGAAATCAAGGCCATGCAGGATCACGGCTACGACACCGAATTCTCGGTCGGCGTCACCGCGGCGTCTTCGACACTCGGTCCGATCATTCCGCCATCATTGCCGTTCGTGATCTACGGCATGATGGGCAATGTCTCGATCGGCGC
>DATGDN010000032.1:0-2514 GCA_035310865.1 Pseudolabrys sp.
GTATCGGCTGGTCGATGATGCGCCCGCCTGCAACTCAATGATAACTCTCTCCCTCGTGAACCTTGCCGCGGAACAGCCAGTATATGAACGCGACGTAGCCGATGATGATCGGCAGCAGCAGCAGGGTGCCGAGCAGCATAAAAATCTGGCTCGCCGGCGCGGCGGCGGTGTCCCAGACCGTCAGTGACGGCGGCACCAGATAGGGGAAATTGGAAATCGCCAGACCGAGAAATCCGAATAGGAATAACGCGATGGTTGCCAGAAATGGCGGCACCTCGCGTCCGGTTTCGATCCAGCGCCAGGCAAGAAAGGCAGTGAGCGCCGTCACCGCCGGCACGGGCCACAGGAAGTAAAAATTCGGCAGCGAGAACCAGCGTGCCGCGATGCGGGGCTCGGTGATCGGCGTCCACAAGCTCACGGCCGCCATGAAGACGAGGACCGCTAGCAACAGGATTTTTGCCTGCCCGCGGGCGCGTTCGGCCACCGGCCCCTCGGTTTTCATCGCAAGCCAGGTGGCGCCGAGTAGTCCATAGCCGGCAATTAGAGACAGACCGCAAAGCAAGGCGAACGGTGTCGCCCAGTCGAATGAACCACCACTGTAGGCGCCGTCGTGCACCTCGATGCCCTGGATCAAACCTCCGAGGATCACGCCCTGTGAGAAAGTGGCGAGCGTTGAGCCGATGGTGAACGCGACGCTCAGCCAGGTCTTGCTACGCGACACGGTGCGAAATTCGAAAGCGACGCCGCGGAACACAAGCGCTAGCAACATGACGATCACCGGCAGATAAAGCGCCGGCATCACCACCGCATAGGCTTTCGGGAACGCCACCCACAATCCGCCGCCGCCGAGCACCAGCCAGGTTTCGTTGCCGTCCCAGAACGGCGCTACCGACCGCATCATCTGACCACGTTCCGCTTCGTTCCGAGCGAACGGGAACAGAATACCGATGCCGAGGTCAAACCCGTCGAGGATCACATACATCACGACCGCGGTGCCGATCAGTGCGGCCCAGATCACCGGCAGATACCATTCCATGGCTCAGTTCCTTGCGATCGGCGCGTGACGATTTAGGTCCTGCGCAGAGCCGAATGTCCGGCATCATGAGCAGCTGAGATCGGATTGGCCGCAAACTGCCCGGCCTCCTCTGTCGCCGGCCCGGCCGGACCCTGCGCGATCAAACGATTGATGTAGTAGATGCCAAACGAGAACACGACGCCGTAGGCAATGACGAACAGCGCCAGCGTGCCGGCGATGGTCGCGCCGGGTACTGGTGAAGTCGCGTCGGCCGTACGCAGGATGCCGTGAACGATCCACGGTTGACGCCCACTCTCGGTTACGACCCAGCCTGCGATCACCGCGACGAAGCCTATCCACCAGCATTGGGCCATCACGCGCAAATACCAGCGCGTCTCGAACACTGTCTCCCGCCACCAAAGGAAGGCACCGAGCAGTGCGGCGCCGATCATGAAGAAACCGATCGCCAGCATGATGCGGAAGGAAAAGAAGACCAGGGCAACAGGCGGCCGCTCGGATTCGGCAACGCTCTTTAAACCCGGGAAAAGTCCGTTCATGCGATGTGTAAGAATGAGCGAAGCAGCCTTGGGGATAGATATCTCGAACCGGTTCTCGCCCGCCTTTTCGTCCGGCCACGCGAAGATGTGGAAGTCGCCGGGTTTGCTGCCGTCCCAATGCGCTTCCATCGCCGCGATCTTGATAGGCTGATGCTCAAGCGTATTGAGGCCGTGCTGATCGCCAAGCACCAACTGCAGCGGTGCGAGGATGGCGGTCATCCCGATCGCCATGCGCAGCATGATGCGGCTCTCCGGGATGTGGCGGCCGGCGACCAGGTAGCGCGCACCGACCGCCAGCACAACGAATCCCGTGGTGAGATAAGCCGCATTGAGCATATGCGCGAAGCGGTAGGGGAAGCTCGGATTGAAGATGACGGCAAGCCAGTCGGCCGGATAGGCAATGCCGCCGCGCAGTTCGTGGCCGCTCGGTGTCTGCATCCAGCTGTTGGCCGACAAGATCCAGAATGCGGAAATAGCGGTGCCGACAGCGACGATTGCGGCTGAAAGCACGTACAGCCACGGCGGCACCCTGTTGAATCCAAACAGCAGCACGCCGAGGAACGTCGCCTCCAGAAAAAATGCGCTGAGCACTTCATAGCCGATCAGCGGGCCGACCACGTTGCCGGCCATGACCGAGAAGCGGCTCCAATTGGTGCCGAACTGGTAGGACAGCACGATTCCGGAAACCACGCCCATCGCGAACGAGACCGCGAAGATCTTGGTCCAGAAGCGCATGAGCTGCTGATAGATGTCGTCGCCGCTGCGCAACCAGATCGCGCCGAGCGTGGCGATATAGGCGGAAAGCCCGATGGTAAAGCTCGGAAAAATGATGTGAAAAATAATAGTGAAGGCAAACTGCAAGCGGGCCAGCAGGACAGGATCAAAATCCATCATACCCTCCGACCCTCCGACCGAGTGTCTCTGCGCAATTATAGTCGTGAG
>DATGDN010000033.1:0-2662 GCA_035310865.1 Pseudolabrys sp.
CTGGCCCGCCGACGAGGCCGCGATGGCCGTGTCATGATCGAGACACACCAGCTCCAAGCTGGTGAGCGACTGCGGGCTGATTTCAGGCGTGCTCATCTTATGCCGCGGACAAGCTCCAACTGGTCAAATCCAATCCCGTCCAGGCGTCGAGCGAGCGGACGGCAGGCGGCTCCATTGACGGAGACGATTATTGCGGCTCGGCAGCGCGTGCACCATGCGCTCGACGCTGTCGGCCCGGAATTTTCAGGGCTGCTCCTCGATGTCTGCTGTTTTCTCAAAGGCCTTGAGGATGTCGAACGTGAGCGCGTATGGCCGGCCCGCTCGGCAAAAATCGTGATTCAGCTTGCGCTCGATCGCCTAGCCCGTCACTACGGTTACGCAGCCAGCACAAAAGGCCCAACGCGCGCGAATGTGCGCACCTGGCTTGCGAACGATGCAGCTTTCAGCGTGGATGAGCTATGTTACGGTCGTCAGCGCTGCATTCGCCTCAGCGCGAATTCGCTGCACCATCGAACGCAGGCCGTTGGAGCGTTGCGGCGTAAGATTTTCGCGAAGGCCGATATGGTCGAACAACGCCAGGGCATCGATATCTAGGATCTCACGTGCGCTCTTGCCCGAGTAAAGCGCGAACAATATCGCAATCAGGCCGCGGACGATGTGGGCATCGCTGTCGCCCTCGAATGTCAGCACCGGTCCGGAAGAGCCGTTCGGCTTGACGTGCGTGAGCAGCCAGACCTGACTGGCGCAGCCTTGCACTTTGTTGGCTTCGGAGTGCGCGCTCTCGGCCAATGGCGGCAGCGTTCGCCCGAGCTCGATGACGTAACGGTAACGGTCGTCCCACTCCTCGAGCACCGCAAAGTTTTCGACAATCTCATCAATAGCCGTCATAACGCATCATATATACGCTTGCATATGGCATCGCCAATGCGATGCGCCGGCACTATTGTGCCGCAAAACCACCTCTAAAATTGGATGTTTATGCTGCCGGGCCGTTGGTGCGCGCCTCGCGGCGAGGCGGTAGAGGCACCGGAGCGTGCCAGACCGGCGACATGTCGCTCGGCGTCAAAGTGCCCTGGCTGGCGGGCTTGTTGTCGGCTTTTTCGCCCGACACAGCTTTTTCTCGAATCTTCGTTATGAGCTCATAGAGCGTACGGGCGCCGGCCTCGGCCTTGTGGCCAAGCGCAACGGCGACTTTCCCCCCGGTGATGCATGCGTCGGGTTGCCGCTCGCAGAATCCTCGCATGTCAGAAACGGCTGCGCCGGCCAAGCTCACAGCTTCCGAAGTGTCAATTTGCGCATTTGGAAACGTGGATTTCGTGCCGCTCGGCAGCAGCACGCAGACGACGGCTAGCCAAAATGCCATTCGCAGAAGGAAGAACATGACCCGACCCGTACCGATCCCCCGGCAGCTGATCCGCCGCCTTTGAGCTAAACCCTAGCAGACAGCGCTGAAACTGTTGTTGGAAATGAGGGAAGCCTTTTGGATAAAATCGAAGCGAATTTTCATCAAAATTGAAATATTCGCGGCCGGGAGAGACCTCGAGTAGACGTGGACTTCGCACATTTGCCGGGGCTTTTCCGAATTCAAACATGGTTACCGGACTGGAAAGGAATGGCTGCGACAGCCCGTCTCTTCGCACGGTGGCAACTAAAATTTCACCATGACCCGCAAATAGCGAGGAGATTGCGCTCGACCCGGCGCCGCCGGCGCGGATACCGTGTCGTCCGGGGCCGGCCCTTAGTCTTCGCTTAATCGGCTACGCCTAAGGTCCGGAAGCGAGACAGGGGCGCGTCTATTCGGCAAGACGTGATAGGGACCGTGAGTTTCCTCACGCCAATATGGAATTACGTCGATGCCTTGGTGCCGGCAGCGGCGCAGCAAGACGCGTTAACGGCCGCGCGACATCGCGCATTCATCGCTCCGCGGCTGCTCGGGAGCTTAATCGCGCTTGCGAGCCTGCCGGTCTACCTCGTGGTGCGCGGCGTACCGAACGTGATCGAGATCGTCGTTTTTTCATGGCTCGTGACTCCGATACTTATTGCCTATTACCTGTCACGCACCGGGCGATACGAAAGCGCACATGTGCTTTCTTCACTGTCATTGAGCGGGCTTGCACTGCTAGTTGCTCTGTATACCGGCGGCATCAGTTCATTCGCAGCTATCTGGCTTGTTGTGGTGCCTGTGGAAGCATCCCTTTCCGCGTCACGCCGGGTCGTATTGATTTCGGCGGCCTTTTCTCTGGCCGCGGCCGTAATGCTGTTGGCCCTTAGCGCTAGTGGATTGCTTTCACCTCCGCTTGCGGCTGCAGATGAACATGGCGCGTTGGCTGCACTGGCAATCATCTCTGCAGCGCTCTACGCGACCGGTCTCGCTCTTGGCGCAGAATCTCTCTCGCGCACCGGCACATGGCTGCTGAATGCGGAGGAAAGCCGCTACCGTCTGCTAGCCCGCAACATCACTGACGTTATTGTCCGACATGGGCGCGCTGGCTCTGTGCTATTCGTCTCGCCGGCGGCCGAAAGGTTGTTAGGCGTGCCTGCCAACGACCTTTCCGGGAACCGGCTCTTTGACCGCGTTCACGTTGCCGACCGGCCCGCCTATCTTGCCGCACTTGCCGATGCGGCGAACATGCGTGAAGAGCGTTCTGTTGAATTTCGTGTC
>DATGDN010000034.1:0-3032 GCA_035310865.1 Pseudolabrys sp.
CATTGCTGCGGAACTGAGGCGGGTGCTTCGGCAGGATTAATGGCGGGAATACCGATTATTTTGATTTTTGAATCGTCGTGACCACAAACTGGCCGTTTACGTGTTCGGCGTCGAATTTCACCTTGTCGCCGGCCTTGACGGTCCCGAGCATCGCCGGGTCCTGCGCGCGGAAAACCATCGTCATCCCGTCCTCCATGTCGAATTTCTTTATGGGGCCGTGCCGGATGGTGATCTTGCTGGCGGAAGCATCGACCTTGGTCACCACTCCGTCGATCAGCGCGTCCTGCGGCCAGACCGGGCCCGTCATCGACGCGCTCAGCGTGAACGCGACAGCAAAAACCAGAATCGGAAAAGTCCGCCTCTTCATTGTTTGTCTCCTTGTCTCTCGTCGGGATGTCGCAGTCATTTCACGGTGACGGTGCCGTGCATTCCGGCTTCCTTATGACCTGGAATAAGGCAGGCGAATTCAAAGCTTCCACGCTTGCTGAACCGCCAAAGAATCTCGGCGCTCTTACCAGGGTCGACACTCTTGGCGTTGGGGTCGTCGTGCTCCATGTCGGGATATTTCTTCATCACCTCGGCATGTTTTTTGTTGTCTTCGACGCTCGCCAGCGTGAACTCGTGTTTGAGGACACCCTTGTTCTGAATGATAAAACGGACCTGCTCGCCTTTTTTGACCTCGACGCGGTCGGGGATGAATCGCATTGCTCCGTCGCTGTCGGTCATGATGACCGTCACGGTCCGCGCTGGCTTTTTTGGATTACCTAGTTCGCCCGCCGAAAAATGTTCGGCGTCATGGGCGGAGGCGAGTATCATCGCCGCGCTTAGAAAAAGCGTGGTCGCAACGGCAGTCCGAATCGGCTTCATGGTCCGTGTGCTCCTTTTTATTGGTGGTTGTGGCTATTGGTTCCCGGTTTTACGACCGTAATTTCGGTCCCTCCACGCGTTGGAGAGGCATTGCCTTGGTGCCTCGGCGCTTCAGGCGCAGGACCTTTAACTTCGTAGGCAACAGTGCCGCTCGGGTGCTGATACCAACCCGGGTCTTTATAATCGTCGCGCGCCAGTCCCTCGCGTACCTTCACCACCGAGAACATGCCGCCCATCTCAATCGGGCCGAACTGGCCGAACCCGGTCATCATCGGCAGCGTGTTGTCGGGCATCGGCATTTCCATGGAGCCCATTTCCGCCATGCCTGCCGAACCCATGGGCATGTAGTCGGGCAAGAGCTTGCGGATCGTCTTGGTGAGATCGCGCTGCGGCACGCCGATGAAGGTATTCACGTTGTGGCCCATGGCGTTCATTGTGTGATGGGACTTGTGACAATGAATTGCCCAGTCGCCCGGTTCGTCGGCGACGAATTCGAAGGCGCGCATGGCGCCGACCGGGACGTCAGTCGTGACTTCTGGTATTCGCGCGCTTTCCTTGATCCACCCGCCATCAGTGCACGTCACTTCAAAGTGCGGGCCATGCATGTGAATCGGATGGTTGGTCATGGTGAGATTGCCGATACGCACACGCACGCGGTCGCCTCGGCGTACCACCAGGTGGTCGATGCCGGGGAAAACGCGGCTGTTCCATGTCCACAGATTGAATTCGGTCATGGTCATCACCTTGGGCAGGTAGCTGCCAGGGTCGATGTCGTAGGTGCTCATGAGGAAGACGAAATCGCGATCGACGCGGTGCAGATTGGGATCGCGCGGGTGGACGACGATAAAGCCCATCATCCCCATCGCCATCTGCACCATTTCATCCGCGTGCGGGTGGTACATGAATGTCCCGCTTTTGCGGATTGCGAATTCGTAGGCGAACGTCTGGCCCGGCTTGATCTGCGGCTGCGTCAATCCGCCAACGCCATCCATGCCGTTCGGTACCAGCATGCCGTGCCAATGAACGGAAGTGTGCTCGGGCAGCTTGTTGGTGACGAAGATGCGGACCTTGTCGCCCTCGACGCACTCGATGGTGGGTCCAGGCGATTGGCCGTTGTAGCCCCATAGATGCGCCTTCATGCCGGGTGCCATTTCGCGCACCACCGGCTCGGCAACCAGATGAAATTCCTTCCAGTCGCCGTTCATTCGCCACGGCAGTGTCCAGCCGTTGAGCGTTACGACCGGCTGGTAGGCAGGCCCGCTCAACGGAACAAGCGGCGGCTGCATCGCAGGGGAGGTCGTCGTGATCGCCTCGGGAATGGCCGCGGCTTGCACGCGCCCGCTGACTGCCGCCGTGCCGGCGAGGATGGCGGAGCCGCCGATAAGATTGCGCCGTGAGATCATGGTTGTGTCCTCATCAATAATGTCAGTGGCCGGCTCCGCCGGCGGAGCCGGGGAGAGCGACATTCGGTGTTTCTCCAGAATCCTTTCCTCCCCCGGCCATTGCCGTCGAAAGATCCGTGCTTGCGAGCCAGAAATCGCGGAGCGCGTCGGCGGCCGCGGCGTTCGCGTTTAGCTTCTGCTGCGCCTCAAGCAAAAGCGTGAACACGTCGACCTGCATTGCGCCGTAGCGCAGCATCATTTCGTCGGAGATGATCTTGCGCAGCGGCAGCACGTCGTGCTGGTAGTGCCTGGCGATGTCGTAGCTTGTGCGATAATTGCGATAGGCCTCGCGCGCTTCCGAGCGCACGTTCACTGCTTTCTGTGCCAGCCGGTTGACGGCCTGCATATAGTTTTGCCCGGCCTCCCGCACGCGCGCTTCTCCGAAATCGAACAAGGGGACTTCAAATGAGACCGTAAATCCGCGGTCGCGGATGCGCTCGCCTGTTTCCTTGTCCTTGGTGAGCTTGTCGGCATAGCCCACATCCAGAACGTTGATGAAGCGGGTCGCGTTCGTAAGACCATAGGTCTTGGCGAGCGTATCCAGCTCGATTCGGGCGATCTGGAGATCGACGCGGCGGCGCACCGCCTTCTGCTCCACCGCCGGCAGTGCGAATGGACGCGTGGGCAGGGGCGGCAGCGATTTGGGCAGGACAAATTTGAGATCGTTGCCCCACAGGCCAAGCGCACGCACCAGGCGCTCTCGCTCCCTCGACGCACGTTGCC
>DATGDN010000035.1:0-2445 GCA_035310865.1 Pseudolabrys sp.
AACACGAAAGCAGGTCACCGAATTTTGGCGTGAATACGTCAAGCCATCTGCGCTGTTCGACGCGGCTCATGTACGGCAGTGATTGGGTTATGCTCGCCGGAGAAACCGTGGCTTCCATCATTTAGGCCATGGAATCCCCAACCGGTAAAATTCTATCCGGATATCGTCGCGGAATTTTTGAG
The DNA here is from genome assembly GCA_035310865.1 of Pseudolabrys sp. Classification (GTDB taxonomy): domain Bacteria; phylum Pseudomonadota; class Alphaproteobacteria; order Rhizobiales; family Xanthobacteraceae; genus Pseudolabrys. The sequence goes on from DATGDN010000035.1 coordinate 183, forward strand.
TGAAGTAAAATATAAGGACTTTGAGATCGACCAGATACTGTTCAAAAACGCTGTCGAATTTCTCGGGCTAAGTTCGGCGCATCGGGACGCTACGCGCGGTCGCCTCGGGACGTTTCACGCAGGCGTAAATATACACTGGCTGACGGAGTTCGACTGAGAATTACTCCGCCGCCTGCGCTGCATCCGACAGGTTGTCGAGCGATGAGATGATGTGTTCGGCAAGCGCGTCGGCGAGTGCCGAGCTTTCATGCGCGTTGCGCACGAGCCCGATGCGGCAAGTCGTCAGATCCGGAAAGCCATCCGAGGCGGATAGAACGCGCATGCCCGGACGCAGGCCAGACTCCGGCAGCACCGAAACCGCGAGTCCGGCGAGCACGGCGGCCGCGACGGCGCCTGCGTTCGAACTCGAGTAGAGCACACGGAACGGACGGTCTATGGCTTCTAGTCGCTCAATGGCGATGCGGCGCCACGTGCAACTCGGCCGGCCAAGCGCAAGCGGTATGCGCTCCTCAAGATGAGTCGAATGCCGGTTCGACGCCACCCACAGCAGCCGCTCGCGGCGGAATGTCTCCGAGGCGCGCTTGCTCTCGCAATTGGTGACAATGGCGAGGTCGATCTCGTTGGCGTCGATGCGTTCCAGCAGGTCGGCTGACGGCTCACAGATCACCGACAGCTCGACCGCCGGATAGCCGCGCGAAAAACGCGCCATAATCTCGGGCAGATAACGATCGGCATAATCGTCCGGAACGCCCAGCCGCACGCGGCCCGACAGTTCGGCGTCCGAAAACGCCGCCAGCGTTTCGACGTTGAGCTTGACGATGCGCCGGGCGTAATCGAGCAGGCGCTGGCCGTCTTCGGTCAGTTTGGAGGCGCGTCCGTCACGCGAAAAAATGGGGCGTTCGAGGCGTTCTTCCAGCCGCTTCATCTGCATCGAGACGGCCGACTGGGTCTTGTTCACGACTTCGGCTGCCTTGGTGAAGCTGCCGGTTTCGGAGATCGCGATGAAGGTGCGCAGCTGGTCAATGTCGAGCATTGCGGTCATGGCGGCGGATCCTGAAATAGGCCTATTTCCGGGGCGGGCAATATCATTGTTTCTTATCGAACAGATTAAAAACATTCGTTTCACTAATCAATCCCCGCAGTGCAATATCTGCTTCCAGAGGAATCGGGCGGGGATTTCGGGTGGTTCTGGGCAGCGCCAACCGCGATTTTGGCGCCGTAACCCGCGAACTGAATTGGAGACTGAGATGAGTGCCCAATATCCCGTTTTGCCAATCGCCGGCGGCGCGCTGTTACGGGCGTTTGCCTCCGTGCTGGCCCTGGTGACCCATTGGCTCAAGGAATTGGCGCGGGCCCGGCGCCATCGCCGCGAGGCCAACATACTGGCCGGCCTCGATCGCCGAATGCTTGCCGATATCGGCATCACCCGCGCCGATGTGCGTGATGCCTTTTCGGAGCCTTTCTGGGACGACCCGACAGCGCTCTTGCGCGAGCGCGCACTGGAGCGACGCCTGAATGGCGCGGTACGGCGCATCAAGGCTGATGCCGGTGCCGACAACGCCTTCCGGCGTCCGGCAACCGACCGCCCGGCGCGCCAGACGCTGTAACGAGATTAAGCAAACGGCCGAGCCCTCTCATCGGCCGCTCGATCCGAAACCCGCGATCATCCCCTCTCGCGGCCGGATCCCGCGCCCGCCGGCCCCTCCGGCGGGCGCTTCGTTTTACGGACGGCTGGCGACTTCCGCCTGCAGCAGCGAGCGGCGGTCTTTGATCACGCCGATCGGCGCGCCTATGCGCGCGATGGTGGAGATGACGCGGCCGTTGAGCGCGCGGTCGCAATCCATGTGCGTCGGCGCGATGAAGAATTCCGCCCGCAGTCCTCGGTCCATTGCAAGCGGGCGCTATGCCGTTCCTCGAAAGGGACGCGCTCGCCGCAGACCGCGACCGTATAGCGGCGACTGTGACCGCCGACCTTGTCGAGCTCGGTGACATAGGCATCCAGATTGTTTACCGCCTCGGCCATCACGTTGACCCAATAGTCCATGTCAAAGCGCCGCGCGGCGCCCCCGACAAGCTGGTTGAAGTAGAGATACTGATAAGGATGCAGCCGCACCAGCACGCTCGCGTTCCACAGCACAAAGGCCGCGATCGTTGTTCCCACCACGACGCGCGTGCGGGATTGGACCCTGTCGAGCAGCGCGTCGAAGCCGATGCCGGCAAGCACGGCGAAGGCCGGCACGACGAAGAGGAAATGCCGCAGGCC
>DATGDN010000036.1:0-5766 GCA_035310865.1 Pseudolabrys sp.
CTTCCGTCGCGCGCAAGACAAGCTTCCTGAGAGACAAGATGGGCGAGAAGCTTTTCTCCGACGGGATCCGCATCGTCGACGATCCGCTGCGTAAGCGCGGCCTGCGCTCGCACCCGTTCGATGGGGAAGGTGTTGCCGGCAGAAAACTCGCACTGGTCGAGGATGGCGTCCTGCGTTCGTGGCTGCTCGACAGCGCGACCGCACGCGAACTCAACCTTGTCACGACCGGCCACGCTCACCGCGGCGCATCTTCGGTGCCCTCCCCCGGCCCGAGCAATCTGCATCTCGATCCCGGCCGCCTGAAACCCGACGCACTGATTGCCGACATCGCTGACGGCTTCTACATCACCGATCTGATCGGCAGTGGCGCCAACATGATCACCGGCGACTACAGCCGTGGCGCATCCGGCTTCTGGATCGAAAACGGGAAGTGCACTTACCCGGTGAGCGAGATGACTATCGCCGGCCACTTGCTGGAGATATTCCGGACGCTCACGCCGGCCAACGATCTTGAATTCCGATACGGCACGAACGCACCCACATTGCGCGTGGAGGGTTTGACCGTTGCCGGCCAGTGAGACCAGCGTGCTGCGCTCCCCGCTCGAAGCCGTGATGCGCGAGGCTGGCGCGCTTGCCCGCAAAACTGCACAGGGCTCGTTCAAGCACTGGACCAAAGGCACCGATCGCTCTCCTGTCAGCGAGGCTGACATCGCGGTCAACGATTTGCTGCACGACCGTCTCTCGGCACTCGCTCCCGGCGCCGGCTGGCTGTCGGAAGAGACGGAGGAAGTGCCGGGTTCTGCTCTTCCGATTACCTGGATCGTCGATCCGATCGACGGCACACGCGCCTTTATCTCGGGACGTGCCGACTGGTCCATTTCCGTCGCGCTCGCCGAAAATGGCCGTCCGGTTCTTGCTGCTGTTTTTGCGCCGGTGAATGATGAGATTTTTCTTGTCGCGCATGGCGTCGGCGCGACGCTGAACGGCGCGCCGATCAGGGTGAGTACCGGTAACGGGCTGAGCGGCTCGAAGCTCGCCGGGCCTAAGCGTTACCTCGACCGGCTTTCAGGCTTGACGCAGGGCACGCTCGCCCAGCCAAAGGTCCATTCGCTTGCGCTTCGGCTCGCGCGCGTCGCGCAAGGGACGCTCGACGCTGCCTTCGCCTCGCCCGGCAGCCACGACTGGGACCTTGCAGCGGCCGATCTTTTGGTGCACGAAGCCGGCGGCGTGCTGACTGATTTCACAGGGCGGCCGCTGAAATACAACGGTTCGCAAGCTGCGCATGGCGCGCTCATCGCCGCCGGTCAAGCGCGACACGGAGCTCTCATCGGACTGGTGCGCGACCGCCAGGCAGAATTCGCATAGAATTGACTGAACCAGATCGACGCGTCAGGGGGGCTTTCCAGAGACCGAGCCATGTCTGCAGATATGTCCGCGAAAAAAAAGCAATTGCTGCATCTCGTGCTTGGCGGTGAGCTCGCCGAGCTCGGCGGCAACGAGTTCAAGGATCTCGACAAGGTCGACATCGTCGGCGTCTATCCGAGCTATGCCAGCGCCTATGTTGCCTGGAAGGCAAAGGCACAGCAGACGGTCGACAACGCTCACATGCGCTATTTCATCGTCCACCTGCACCGCCTGCTCGATCCCGAAGCCGCAGGTCGCGCGGCGCGCTAGAGCAGGGCTCGATGCTGTCACTCAAGCGTTTCACCACCTCTCCCATTTTCCAGGAGGTCATGGGCACCCTTGGCGCCTGGTATCTTCGCTTCGCTTGGTTCACGAGCCGGCCTGTCGTCGAGCCAGGAGCCATGTCCATTTATGAGATGGCGGAGCCTGCGATCATCGCGGCGTGGCACGGCCAGCATTTCCTCATGCCCTTCATCAAGGATGCCAAAAGGCATCGCGCCAAGGTGCTGATTTCGCGGCACCGGGATGGCGAGATCAACGCGCGCGCCGCAGAAAAGCTGGGCATTGGCACCATACGTGGATCTGGTGCTCACAACGGCGAATTCCACCGCAAGGGCGGCGCGACTGCCTTTAATGAGATGCTAGAGGCGCTCAGGGACTGCTACTATGTCGCGATGACCGCCGATGTACCCAAGGTCGCGCGCGTCGCCGGTCTTGGCGTGGTGAAGCTCGCCCAGCACTCCGGCCGGCCGATCTATCTGGTGGCGATGGCGTCCAGCCGCCGGATCGAACTCGACAACTGGGATCGAACCGCCATCAATCTGCCCTTCAGCCGGGTCGGCATCGCTGCAAGCGGACCGATCCACGTGCCGCACGACGCCGACAGCGCCGCACTCGAAGAAACAAGGCGAAGCCTGGAAGACGAGCTCAACCGGCTGACGAAGCGCGCGTATGAAATTGCAGACAAGGTGGGGAGCAACGCGCCGTGAGCAGGTTGCCCGCCGGCTTGTTCCTGTATCGCCTGTTGTCGAAGGCAGCCGCACCTTTAGCGCCTGTGCTTTTAGGGCGAAGGGCAAAACGCGGGAAGGAGCATCGTCAGCGTCTTGCTGAACGTCGCGGTGAAAGCCGCATTGCGCGGCCGGACGGCCCGCTGGTCTGGCTGCACGGCGCGAGCGTGGGAGAGCTTGCGAGCGTGCTGCCGCTGATCGAGCGCATTCGTGCTCGCGGCATCGCCATTCTGGTCACGACCGGCACCGTCACATCGGGTGGGCTTGCCCAGCAGCGTTTGCCGCCCGGGGTGTTGCATCAATTCATGCCAGTCGACGTGCCGCGTTTTGTCGGTCGTTTTTTCGACCATTGGCGGCCCGACCTCGCCTTGTTTGTCGAGTCCGATCTGTGGCCCAATATGATCATTGAAGCGTCCGAACGGAGCGTGCCCATGGTTCTGGTTAACGGTCGGCTCTCGGAAGATTCGTTCAGGCGCTGGCGCTGCCTTCCGAACTCCATCGCTTATCTTTTGCAGCGTCTCGATCTTTGTCTAGCCGGCACTGCGGCTGACGCAAGCCGCTACGGAGAGCTCGGCGCACCGCAGGTCGTTACAACCGGAAATCTCAAACTCGACGTGCCGGCACCGCCCGCGGATCCCGCCACGCTCGCCGCGCTGCACAATGCGATTGGGAGCAGGCCGGTGATTGCTGCTGCATCGACGCATCCTGGCGAAGAGAGCGCCATCATCGAAGCCCATGTGCGACTGCGCGCTAACTTTCCCGGGCTATTGACGCTGATCGCCCCTCGTCATCCCGAACGCGGTGCAGGCATCACCGAGATCGCGGCCGCCGCAGGCCTGTCCGCTGCGCTGCGCTCGCGCGGGGAATTGCCTAAACGCAATATCGAGATCTACGTCGCCGACACTGTCGGCGAGCTGGGATTGCTTTATCGCGTGGCGCCCGCCGTCTTCATGGGCGGTTCGTTGGTCAGGCATGGCGGCCAGAACCCGATCGAGGCTGCGAAGCTCCGCACCGCGATCCTGCACGGACCCCACGTTTGGAACTTCGCCGAAATCTACGCCGCGCTTGACGGCGCGCACGGCGCTGAGCCAGTCGCCGATCCGAACCGGCTGGTCGCGCATCTGGCCGCGTGGCTCAGCGATCCTGATGCCTGTGCGCACGTCGCCGATGCCGGGCATATGGTGGTCGAGAAATTGGGCGGCGCGCTCGAACGCACGCTGACTGCTCTTGCTCCGTATTTGATGCAGCTGCAGTTGCACGAACGGGCGCGCCATGCGTGATCCGGCCTTTTGGTGGCGCGGCGCTGGCCTTCGGGCGAGTTTGTTGGCCCCGTTTGGCTTCCTCTATGGAACGATTGCCACACGGCGCCTGACGATGAAGGGCGCGCAAGCCGGCTTGCCCGTGCTGTGCGTGGGCAACTTCACGCTCGGCGGCGCCGGCAAGACCCCAACAACGATCATGCTGTCGCGAATGCTCGCCGATGCCGGCGAGCGCCCCTATTGCCTGAGCCGTGGCTACGGGGGCGCGGCAGCGGGGCCCAAGCTTGTTGATGCCCATGCCGATGTCGCCACTCAAGTCGGCGACGAGGCCTTGTTGCTTGCACGCGCCGCACCGACGGTCGTCGCGCGGGATCGTGTGGCCGGCGCGGCATTTGCACGCGCCCAGGGTGCCACGATGATCGTCCTGGACGACGGTTTGCAGAACCCATCGCTGGCAAAGGATTTCACGTTGGCCGTGATCGATGCACGGCGCGGCGTTGGCAATGGCTGCGTATTTCCCGCCGGTCCTCTCCGCGCGCCACTGGCCGCGCAACTGGCGCAGACGGATGCGCTGCTGGTTGTGGGCGAAGGCAACGCCGCGGACGGCGTCGCTGCGCGGTTACGCGCGCAATCCCGACCGATCTTCCATGCGCGCCTCGCGCCCGAACAAGGCGCGGTCTCCGCGCTCAAAGGCCGCAATGTCCTGGCCTTCGCCGGTATCGGGGATCCGGAAAAATTTTTTGCAACGGCGCGCGAAGCCGGCATCGCCGTGTCGCAATGCCGCGCATTTCCCGACCACCACCGCTTCAGCGCCGAAGACGCCGGCGAGCTCATTATGGACGCCGAACATTCCGGGCTTGCGCTGCTAACCACCGAGAAAGACCGCGCGCGTATGGCCGGCGAGCCACTGCTGGAGGCGCTCGCCACGCGCGTCCATACGCTGCCGGTGACGATGGTTGTCGAGGAAGCTGATGAATTGCGCCGGCTTATTGTGTCGAAGCTGAAGCGCTAACTGCCTATTGCTTGGGGGCGTGCTGTTCCTGGTGGCGCTGCAAAACAGCCTCCGGCGTGGCATAGGCTTCCTGCAATTCAACGCTCCAGTATTTGAGCTCCTCAAGCGGAATGGCCACCCCAGTCACCGCACAGCGCACAAATGCGCCCGGCCTTACCACACGGAAATCGCCGTCGAGGTACTTCACCTCCGCTTCGCCATTCATGGGCGAAGATCGATCATAGCGATTGAGCAAAACCGGCCTCCATTTCAATCGGGGCGTTGTCGGCGTAGCTCAAACATAGTCGTTCGGCCGCCCCGGCGATACCCTCAGAATTACGCGCCGAACAGGCTGCCCTGCCCCCCGGAACCCTCGTTGCCGCCGCGCGTGCGCGGCTTGGGCTGCGCGGACGGCCGCAAGGCACGCTCGCCGTCCGCTGTCGCTCCAATGCGGCCGTCGGAAAACTCGATGTCTATCCGCATTCCGGCAGCGATGGCAGCGGCCGAGCGCAGCGGGTGTCCCTCGCCATCGCGGACGAGAGCGAATCCGCGCTCGAGCACGCCGCGATAGGAATAGGCCGCCAGCAATTGACTGGCGCTGCGCAGACGCTGGACCCGGCGGTCCTGGAAAATCCGGAATGCCCGGCGCGCACGGTCACCGAACCCCGTTGTCTGCTCATTACAGCGGTCTATGCGATGCGACAACAGGCGCGGCGACAATCGCGAGGACACGCGGGTCAAATGCGTGTGGTGAATTTGCGCATTCGCACGAAGCGCGCGCGGCAATCGCCCGGCACAGGCATCGAACCGCTGGCGCGGGACCGCCAGCAGCTCGTCAAGCGCCGGCAGCGCGCGCGAGAGCAGACGGACCTCCTTGCGATGCCGATCGATATTGCGTTGCCAGCAGGAGAACTTGCGGGAACCGAGATCCGCAAGTGTCGTCATCAGCTCGGCTCGAACCGGCACCGCCATTTCAGCAGCGGCGGTCGGCGTCGGCGCGCGCCGGTCGGCGGCGAAATCGATCAGCGTCACGTCGGCCTCATGGCCGACGGCGGAGATGAGCGGGATCATGCTCGCGGCCGCCGCGCGCACCACGATTTCTTCG
>DATGDN010000037.1:0-49580 GCA_035310865.1 Pseudolabrys sp.
GTGGGGTCTGCGCCAGCGTAGATTGTTATTGCAGTAGCCCCACTTCCAAGGCCTCGATCTGCAGCGCCAGGTACCGCGAAAAAATCCGGCACTGCGCGAGACTACCCGCAGTGAACCAGAGTCCGGGCTGCGCGGTGCGCCGCCACATGTTGCGAAGCTCGCCGCCCTCATCAAAACCCCAGACAGGGCCACCGCGATCGGCGATGGCGTCGCCGAGATAAAGGCGCACTGTTTCCTGCTGATTCTTGTAACCGGTCGCGAGCACCAGCAACTCGGCAGGCACGATACGACCGTCGCGCAGCCGCGCACCCTCCGGCACGAAGGTCTCGATATCCGCGTATTGAAGGAGGCCGATATCGCCGGAAATGATCAAATCCGAGCAGCCGACGTTGAAATAGTATCCGCCGCCGCGGCGCAGATACATCATCTGGAAACCGGTTTCGTCCTCGCCACACCACGTCTTGAAGCCGCGTTGCTCGAGCGCTGTGATCAGCTTCCGATCCACCATCCGGCCTTTCGCGGTGGAAAGCTGATAGGAGCGTTGCAGGACCGGATAAGGAAACGATGTGGCCAGCATGTCGCAGTCATCGAACGGGATTCCTTCCGAGTAGATTGCGTAGACGCTCTGCGCCTCCTTCAGGCTCACAACGTAGGTTTTGCTGCGTTGGATCATGGTCACGTGCGCACCGTGCGCATGCAGCTCCTGCGCGACGTCATGGCCGCTGGTGCCGCTTCCAAGGACCAACGCGTTACGCCCTTTCCATTGTTCGGCGTTCTTGAAATCGCCGGAATGCACCTTGGTGCCGGCAAAAGCATCGAGGCCCGGCAAGTCGGGAGTGTAGGGGATGCTGCTCACGCCTGTTGCGAATATAAGGTGACGCGGCCGCATGATGCGTTCCGTTCCATCGCTCCGGCGCAGCGTCACACGCCATTCGCCGCGCTTTTTGTCATAAGCTCCTGCGGCGAGCTCGGTGCTGGTCCAGAAATTGAGCTCCATTGCCTCGACATAGAATTCAAACCAGTTGGCCAGCTTGTCCTTCGGTATGTAGACCGGAAACGTCGGCGGAAACGGCAAATAGGGCAGGTGATTGACGTGGACTTCATTGTGCAGTGTCAGGGAATGGTAGCGCTTGCGCCAGTTGTCGCCGATGCGTGCATGGCGGTCGATGATCAGGGTGTCGACACCGAGTTGATGGAGGCGGGCCGCAATGGACAGTCCGGCCTGACCGCCGCCGACCACGATAACGGCAGGGTCGCTGTTGGCGAAGGCACGCTGATTCTTCAAACGGTCGCCCCAGTTTTCCGCACCGAAATCGCGCGTGGAGTCGGGCTCACCGCGGCGCTTGAATTCCTCCTCGTAACCTCTGAGCTCCTGCAAATTCGTGTTCAGGGTCCAGGCGCGCAGCTGGCCAGTGCTTTCGGACTTCAGCCGCAGCACGCCCGCGCAGGGCCCCACGGCAGTTTCGAATTCGAATATTGCCTCGATATTCTCGCTGCCCGCGCGCGAAACCCAGCGTGGCGGTGTGCGTCTCGCCGGAATATGAAAATTCTTCGGCTGGGTGCGCGAAAGCGTCTCGCGCAAAGCCGCCTCGATTGCCGGCCGGCCGGCGAAGGTCTCGATGGCCCATGTGAACGCGAGAACGTCACGCCAAAGCCCGTCGGCGAGAAACAGGTCAGCTGCCTTGGCGGCGTCCTGTGCCGACAACGCAGCCTCGAAGGCCTCAAGCCAATGTTGTGCATCCGCCGCGGCGGTTGCCTGCTTCCTGTCGGCAATATTCATCATGGCATCTAGGATTTACGCGTGGCCGCCAGCTTCGCTTTTAACATATAAAGCGCTTCCATCGCTTCACGGGGCGAAAGGTCGTCCGGATTGATGGCGGCAAGCGCCGCGGCAAGCAAATCCTCGGCTGATTCAGGCCTTTTCTGCGACGGTCTGGAAGGCACTGCAAACAACGGCAGGTCCTCGAAGCCTTTTGATGCGGTGCGATCTTCCTGCTCGAGCTTGGCCAGCACCAGCTTGGCGCGCTCGATCACGCTTGCTGGCAGCCCGGCGAGCTTTGCCACTTGGATGCCGTAGGAGCGGTCGGCCGCGCCCGCGACGACTTCGTGCAGGAATACGACGTCGCCCTGCCATTCTTTCACGCGTACGGTTGCATTGTGCAGCCGATCGAGCCTGCCGGCGAGCGCTGTCAATTCATGGAAATGGGTGGCGAACAGCGCGCGGCACTTGTTGACGTCGTGCAAGTGCTCGACGGTCGCCCAGGCGATCGACAATCCGTCGAAAGTGGCGGTGCCGCGGCCGATTTCATCCAGGATAACCAGTGCACGCTCGCCGGCCTGATTGAGGATGGCGGCGGTCTCCACCATCTCAACCATGAAGGTCGAGCGTCCGCGCGCGAGATCGTCGGCAGCGCCGACACGTGAGAACAGTTGGTCGACGACGCCGATGTGCGCTCGCTTGGCGGGAACGAAACCGCCCATTTGCGCGAGAATTGCGATGAGCGCGTTCTGCCGCAGGAAAGTCGATTTGCCCGCCATGTTGGGACCAGTGAGAAGCCAGATGCGCCCTGCACCGGATTGTGCCAGCGGCGACAGGTCGCAATCGTTGGCGACGAATGGCGTTCCGTCGCGCGACAGCGCCTGTTCCACGACCACGTGACGGCCACCTTCAATGACAAACGCATGGCTGTCGTCGACCTGAGGACGTACGTAGTCGCGCTCGGCGGCGAGGTGCGCAAGCGCGCTTGCGACGTCGAGGGTAGCGAGCGCTTCGGCGCACTCTTTTATGTTGGCGCCTTGCTCCATCACGGCTGCAACCAGCCGATCGAAAATCTCCAACTCCAGGCCCAGGGTGCGCTCGGCGGCGCTGGCGATCTTGGCTTCGAGCTCGCCGAGCTCGGTGGTGGTGAAACGCACCTGGCCGGCGAGAGTCTGGCGGTGGATGAATGTCCCGTTGAGCGGTGCGGCCATCAGCCGATCGCCATGCTGCGCCGTCACCTCGACGAAATAGCCGAGCACATTGTTATGCTTGATCTTGAGGATTCGGATGCCAGTATCCTCGGCATAGCGCACTTGCAAGGCCGCGATGACGCGGCGCGATTCATCGCGGAGCGCGCAGGTGTCGTCGAGCGTCTTGTCATAACCTTCGCGCACGAATCCGCCGTCGCGCTTGAAGGCCGGCAGCTCGGCCGCGAGTGCAGCGGCCAGTTCGGCGGCCAGCATGCCATCCGGTTTGCGGCAGGCCTGCATCGCTGTGGATAGTTCAGCCGGCTTGTCGTTGAGCGAAGCGAGTGCGCGGGCAAGATCGGCGGCAGCCAGCATGCCGTCGCGGATGGCGGCAAGATCGCGTGGCCCGCCGCGGCCGACGGCCAGCCGTGACAGGGCGCGGGCAAGATCAGGCGCGGACCGCAGGCGCGAGCGGGTCTCCGTGCGCGCTGACGCATCGCCAACGAAACTCGCGACCGAGTCGAGCCGGTCGGCGATCTGCGCCGGGTCGGTCAGCGGCGCCGACAGGCGTTGAGCGAGCAATCGCGAGCCGGCGGCGGTCACTGTGCGATCGATTGCATCGAGCAGCGAGCCGCGCCGCTCGCCGGACAGCGTGCGCATCAGCTCGAGATTGCCGCGGGTGGCCTGGTCGATCGCCATGCTTGCCCCGGCGCTCTCGCGCAAGGGAGGTGACAGCGGAGGACGGTGGCCAATCTGAGTGCGTTCGACATAGGTCACGCAGGCGGCGGCGGCCGTCAGCTCAAGCCGCGTGAGCGTGCCGAAGGCTTCGCTGGTGGAGACCGAAAAGAACGAGGCCAGCCGCCGCTCGGCCGTTGCACCATCGAAGACGTCGCGGGCAAGCGGCGTTACTGCGGGCAGCGTGCGCCAGAACGATGCCAGATCGGGTTCGCTGAACAACGCGTCGGACACGATGATCTCGCCGGGCTCAAGCCGTGCGATTTCGGCGGAAAGTGCCGCCCGCTCGCATTCGGAAACGCGGAACTCGCCGGTCGAAATATCGATCCAGGCAAGCGCGAAGCGTGATTCTTCGTCCGCTGACGACAGCCGCGCGCGCGCGACCGCAAGCAGAAAGTTGTTCCGCCTCGCGTCGAGCAGCGTGTCTTCGGTGAGCGTGCCGGGCGTGACCAGGCGTACGACGTCGCGCCGCACCACGCTTTTGGCACCGCGCTTGCGCGCTTCGGCCGGATCTTCGAGCTGCTCGCACACCGCGACCCGGTGCCCGAGCGCGATCAGGCGGTGGAGGTATTCATCGGAGCGCTCGATCGGTACGCCGCACATCGGAATGTCGGCGCCCAGGTGTTTTCCGCGTTTGGTGAGCACGATGCCGAGCGCGCACGAGGCGATTTCGGCGTCCGCGAAAAACAACTCGTAGAAATCGCCCATCCGGTAGAACAGCAGGCAATCCGGGTGGGTGGCCTTGATTTCCTGGTACTGTTCCATCATCGGCGTGACGCGGCCGTCGCCAGGGGACGGCGAACTGCCGGCTACGTCAGGCTCGGATTGTCCGATGGGTTGCGTGAGCGCCATGGGCGCCGAGGTTAGCAGATGGCTGTCGCGCTTTGGGCCGACAGCGGTGCGTCGTGCCCGGGTTTATGCCGGGCATCCACGACTTTCTTTTCATAAAGGTGGCCGGGGGGTGAGCCCGGCCATGACGAGCGCTTAGCTTTTGAACTTCACGCCCGTGATGCGCTCCAGATTGCCGTGCCACACCTTTTCCTTGTCGGCTGCCGGCATGTCGATGCCTTCGATGATGCGCAACGTTTCGCGCGTGTACATCGTGCCTTTTTCGGGGTCGAACGGGCAGTCGGAGGCAAACACGATCTTGTCGAGGTCGTAGAACGCAAAGCCTGCGTGAGTTGCGGGCACGCCGCCGAACACCGCGGTGTCGGCATAAAACGAGTGCTTGAAATAATCGAGCGGACGTTTTTTCAGCTTCTTGAGGATCACGCTGAGATCCTCATCGGATGTGCGCGCGCCGAGTTGATCCCAGCCCGGTCCGATGCGGCCTTCCAGCATGGGGACGATGCCGCCGAAATGGTGCGTGATGATTTTAAGATTCGGATACTTGTCCATGATGCCGGAGAAGACCAGGCGCGCCATTGCTGCCGCAGTTTCGTAGGACCAGCCGAAGGTCCACCAGATCTCGTATTTCGACTTCTTCTCCGAGAGATAATCCGGGAAATTGGCAGCGCGCGCCGGATGCATCCAGACCGGCTTGCCGGACTTGTTCATCGCTTCGAAGAACGGCTCGAAGGCCGGATCGTCGAGCGGCTTGCCTGCAATGTTCGTATAAATCTGCACGCCAAGCGCGCCGTTCTTGAGCGCGCGTTCAGCTTCACTGACCCCGGCATCGGGCGCGATCAGGGCCGCCTGCGCGACCCAGCCGGGAAACTGATCGAAATATTTCTGGCAGATCTCGGCGAAGCCGTCATTCACCAGCTTGGTGTATTCTTCCGTCAGTTTGCCGTCGCCCTTCGTCATCACTTCCAGCGGCGGCATCGGATAAGAGAGGATCTGCGCGTAGTCCTTGAACCCGTCCACGATCTTGCGCCGAATATCGAGATCATGGATGCACGGGATTTCGCGCACGCGCTTACCGATGTCGGCATGGCCACTTTCCACGATCTTTTTGAAGTATTTTTCCGGAATGAAATGGGTATAGGCATCGATGCGCATGTACTCGTCTCCGTGACTTGTTCTCGTGCAGTGAATCCGTTCAATAGGGCGTAATGACGTTCAGCATTGCCTGCCGCTTTTCGTTGACGACGACCGCGCGCGCGCGCGCCAAGGCATCGGGCAGGTCGGCGGGCTTTTCCACGCGCTCGGCATGCGCACCTTGCGCGCGGGCCATGTCCTCGAACGGCGGCGACGGGTCGAGATCGGCGAGCGTGCGGCCATCGTTTTCGCCGGCGACACCGTCCTTGAACATCGAGAGCGTGGCGCGGCGCACGGCGCCGTAGCGGCTGTTGTTGAATACTACTGTCAAGATGGGAAGATTCTGCACGGCCGACACCCAGTGGCCGACCATCGGGTTCGCGAACATGTAGGCGCCGTCGCCGAGTGTCGCGACCACGAAATTATCGGGCGCGGCGAGTTTGGCGCCGAGCGCTGCGCCCAGCCCCCATCCTAGTCCGCCTGCCGGTCCGAGCGCGAAGAACGTGCCCGGTTTTTCACGCGCACAATGATCCGGCCGCAATGGATATTCGTTGACGATGATTGCGTCCCTGCCGACCGTCTCTCCGATGACGCGCGACAGATATTCCGGTGAAATCGTCGCGCCCGCGGCCGAATCCTTCGCCAGTTGCGCGCGCCGCGTGCGCATGCGCTCGGTCAACCGTGCGCGCCGCGCGGCGATGCGTGCATCCGCCATCTGCAGGCGCGGCTCGACCGCGCGCGAGAGCGCATCAAGCGCCTGCGCGGGGCCGGCCTGCAAAGCGAGATCGCTCGGGAAGCTCCGCATGGGATAGCGCACATAAAAAGGATCCTCGCCGACGTGCGCGACGCGGCAGCCGCCGGGAGGATGCTGCAAATGTGGGATCCATGGCACGTCGGATTCAAGCACGATGACGAGGTCGGCATCGGCGAGCAGCGCGCCCGGCTCGAACCCGAAATGCATGGAATGGCTCGAGGGCAGGCACACCGAGCGCGGATTGTGCGTGACGACGGGAATAGCGCAGCGCTCGGCCAGGCGCTCAAGTTGGGGAATGGCTTCGGCGGGCAAAGTTGCGGTCACGATCAGCGGCCGCTCCGCTGCGGCGACCCATTCGGCCAGCGTTGCGATCGTGCGGGGATCTGGATGCGCGGGCGCGGCCTGCGGCCGCGGCTTCGCAGGCCCGACCGGCTCGGGGATTGGGGCCGAGAGCGGTTCGCGCGGCAGGACCAGATAGATCGGCCCGCGCGGATGCGCCATCGCGACTTCAACGCCGCGCGCGACGACATCTCCGACCTGGCCGGGCACGCGCAATTCGTAGTCCCACTTCACAAGCTCGCGCACCATGCCGGCCTGATCGAACATCTCCTGCGCCCAGTGGATCGGACGCGTGCGCGAGCCAAATGTGCCTTTCTCGGTGATCGGCGTGCGGCCGGCAGCCAATATGAGCGGGACGCGGTCGCGCGACAGGTTCGTCAGGTTGTTGATCGTGTTGGCGGTGCCGACGTTGACGTGCACCATGACCGCCTGCGGGCGGCCCGTCATCATATAGGCGCCGTGCGCCATGCCGACCGCCAGATTCTCGTGTGGTACCAGAATTGGTCTTGGGACCTTGGCATTGGTCTTTTTGGCGCGGCTGAATGCTTCCACGATCGGTGGAAAGTCAGTGCCCGGATTGACGAAAAAATAGTCGGTGCCGTGATCGGCAAGCGCACGCAGGAAAGCTTCGGCGGCGATCGTTGGCCGTTGTCCCGTCGGTGTCGCGGCCATTCGCTTCGCCCCTCGATGGTCCGGTTCCCGCGGACGCGTTCGTTTTGTGGGCCCGGTTTTACTCGACCGAGGAATAGCTGACAACGGAGGCGCGCGCGCGTCAGCCCTGCGCTTTATTCTGCTGCAATGCGCAAGGCTGGCTGGCCATCGATCTCGGCGAGGCACTTGGTGAGACTCTCGCCCTCCGGATCAAGCAAGGCTGCAGTGCGCGCACTGGCAACAGCATCGGCCGCGCGCGCCAACGGGATCTGTCCCGCCAGCGCCGGCCGGATCACGCGCATCTCAATGGCGTGATAGTTCGACACCCCGCGTGTGTGCGTGTCGCCATAACCCTTGATCAGCCGCGCGCATTCGGCAACTTCGAGAGCAAGCTCGCGCGAATGTTTTGCCGCTTCCCTGACCAAGTGCAGCCAGCTCTCGATCTGCTGCTGCTCCTGTTTATAGCGATAGCCGTACGGCCGCAGGACTCTAAGTTTGGCGAGCAACCAAAAACGCAGGTAGCCGGTGATCGAGGTGGAATTGATCTCCATTCCGATATACACCCGGCCAAGCCAGCCTTTGCGTTCGGCGAGTCGGAGGATCGGCCGCGCGAGAAATGGCGGCAGCAGCTGACAAAGCTCCTCGATGCCGGGCTTGAGAAAATCGTGCACCGAATAGGGTTCGCCATTTGCGCGCAATTCCTCGCGCGCGATGCGTTGCATGCGAGCGGGGGCGATCTTGGCCTGCGCCACCCGGACCACATCCTCATAGGACATGCGAACCGCAAGATGGCGGGCGACCTCCTTCAGCAGCTTACCTTGCGCGCCGATGGTCTGATCGTCCGCGATGATCGGTCTCAGGCGATCAAGATATAGCCGCCCATAAGCGACACTCTGGTAGTTGATGAGACGCCGCACGCCTTCGAGCCCGGTCGACTGTGCAACGGCGGGAAATGTGCGGGCAACCTCATGCTCGACAAGCGCGGGTGTTGCGGCGGCATTCTTCTTCTTTTCGGCAAGTTTCGCGGCCTGCAGGTTCGCGCGAGCGGCATCGTAGCCGGCGCGGAATCCCTTCAGATTGCTGTCGACCGCTTTGCCGTCTTCGCGAACAGCCGCCTCGAATTGCTCAAGCGTCAGTGGCAGGCGTCCGCAGCCAGCGATGGCGCCGAGCATGACCGCATTGACGATCGAGCCGCTCTGCTTTGCGAGCGCGTCCATGTCGACAAGAAGCGCATCCTTCGCGTGCTCTTTGATCACCTTGATGAGCTTGTCCTGATCGAAGCGGCCGTCACCCATCGCGATCTTTTCGTCCATCGCATAGAAGCGGCTGAGCGAGCTGATGACATGCGTGCGGTCCGGCGTGACAAAACCGTTAGCCACCGTGCGGCCGGCTTCCAGCAATTCGCTTGCCACCGCGATATCAATGTCGCCGACGCCCGGCGTCAGCGCGAGAACAGGGTGCTTGCCTTTAAGGTCCGCGGTTTTTATCGGCAGGATCTCGACATAATACGTTGTGGCGCCGGTTCGCTGAGCAACGCCGGGTATCGAGGTGCTTTGCACCGGAAAGCCGGCCTGCGCCGCCGCTGACACAATCCATTGCGTGAGCACGCCGCCCCCCTCGCCGCCGAGCGCAGCGATCAGCATCGTTATCGGCCGCGTCGAGTTCATGCCGCCGCCTCACCGGCATAGCCGCCGAGCCAGCCGATCACCTTCTGCCGCAGCCGATGCATACACCGGTCGCGCCAGGCCGCATTGCGAATGATTTCGGCGCGATAGAACGAAGGGCACAGAACGGCTGCGTGGGCGACTTCACCGCAAAGCCCGCAGCCGACGCAGCTTTCGACCACGGTCGCCACCGGATCGGTCCGCAGCGGATCTGGCGACGGCTTCAACGTGAGCGACGGGCAACCCGACAGGCGGATACACGAATGGTCGCCGGTGCAGATCTCGTCGTCGACGCCGTAGCGTGTGCGCGTGACACGCTCACCGCGCTGGAGCTTCTCGGCATCCTCTGCGCGCACGCGCCGCTGCCGCGCGAGTTGGCATTCGCCGTCCGCAATGATGACTTTCAGGCCGCGCTCCGCGGTTTTCATCGCCTCCTTCAGCGTCTGCACCATCACACTGACACTGTAAGTGCGCACCGTACGAAGCCACTTCACGCCCATGGCGCGCAGCGTTTGCTCGATGCCCATTCCAGGCGCCGGGCCTTCCTTGCTGGCTGCGCTCGACGGGATGTATTGCTGGCCGGTGGCGGACGCGTAGCCGTTCTGCATCACGATCAGCACGCCGTCGCCCTTGTTGAAGAGGTTAGACGCAACGCCGGTGATCAACCCGTTATGCCAAAAGCCGCCGTCGCCCATGATCGCGATTGGACGCCGGTCCATGTTGGGTCCGACTGCCGCGGCGCTCGCGAGCGACATGCCGTAACCGAGGATGGAATTGCCGAGCGAGAACGGCGCGAAAGTTGCAAAGGAGTGGCAGCCGATATCGGCGCTGATGTGGGTCGGGCCCAGCTCGCGCTGCATCAGCTTGATGGCGGAGAACACCGGACGTTCCGGACAGCCCGTGCAGAAGGCGGGCGGGCGAGGGGGAAGCGGTCCAAGCGCCGCAGCGGCCTTCGCTTTATGTGCGATCAACCCGCGCGCAATTTTCGCGATTGCTTCGGCATCGATGCCTTTCGGCTGGGTCTCCTGCAGAAACGCGGCAAGCCCTTCCAGCAGCACATCGGAGGCATATTCACCTGCGTTCGGCAGCAGACCTTTGCCGAGCACGCGCGCGTTGAGGTCGCCGCGGCGTAGTTCGACGTTGACGGCCTGCTCGATGTAGTCGGGGTAGCCTTCCTCGACGACCAGCACCGCGCGTTTGCCGGCGCAGAACTCGCGCAGCTGTTCCGGCACCAGCGGGTAGACGACGTTGAGGATCAGCATCGGGACGCGGGAAGCGCCGAATACGTCGGCAAGCCCGATGCGCTCGAGCGCGCGCAGCACGCTGTTGGTAAGCCCACCCATCACGATGATGCCGACGTCGCTCAAATCACCGGCGATCGTCTCGTTGAGCTTGTGTTCGCGGATGAAAGCGCGCGCGGCCGGCAGCCGCTCTTCGACCTTCAAGCGCTCCTGCGAAAAGATCACCGGCGGGTGCGCAAGTCGGCCATATTCGAAGCGCGGCGGTCCGGGCAATTTGTCGAGCCCGGACACGACGCCCTTGCGGTTGTTCTTGGCCGCGAACTCGCCGGTGGCGTGGCAGGCGCGAATGCGCAGTTCCAGCATGACCGGCGCATGGCTCGCCTCGGACAGCTCGAAGCCCTTCTCGACCGTGCGCACGATCGAGGGAAGATCGGGGCGCGGGTCGAGCAGCCACATCGAGGATTTCAGCGCATAGGCATAAGAGCGCTCCTGGATGACGCTGGCGCCCTCGCCGTAGTCCTCGCCGAGAATGATCATGGCGCCGCCGATGACGCCGGGCGAAGCCAGATTTGAGAGCGCGTCAGCGGCGACATTGGTGCCGACGATCGACTTCCAGGTCACGGCGCCGCGCAGTGGATAGTTGATCGAGGCGCCCAGCATTGCAGCGGCAGACGCTTCGTTTGAGCAGGTTTCCAGATGCACACCGAGATCGGACATGATGTCTTCGGCATCGACGAGGACGTCGAGCAGATGCGAGACCGGCGCGCCCTGGTAGCCGCCGACGTAGGACACGCCCGATTGCAGCAGCGCCTTGGCCACCGCAAGGATCCCTTCGCCATGGAAGGTCTCCCCGTCACCAAGTTTGAGCGTCTGCACTTCCTTCTTGAACGAGCGTTCCATCGTCAGGCCTTTGGCAGATAGTTGGGACCCAAACTATATACCACATCTCGCCTACATATGGGAGGGCAGCCACAGCGCGAGCATCGGGAATGCGATTAAAATCGTCAGGCGGATCAAGTCGGTAATGATAAACGGAATCACGCCTTTGAAGATGGTCGTGAAGCTCACATCTTTGACCACGCTTTTTATCACGAACACATTCATCCCGACCGGCGGATGAATCAGGCCGAGCTCGACGGTCATCACGATGATTACCCCGAACCAGATCGGGTCGAAGCCGAGGTGCGTGATGACCGGGAAGATGATGGGAATGGTGAGAATGATCATCGCCATCGCGTCCATCAGGCATCCGAGCAGCAGATACATCAACATAATGAGCGCGAGCACGCCGTAGCGGCCGAGCCCGAGCGCGGTGAGGAAAGCCGTCACCTTCTGCGGCGTCTGCGTGATGGTGAGGAAATAGCCGAACAGCAGCGCGCCGATCAGCACGGTGAAAACCGCAGCTGCCGTGCGGGTCGCCTGCAGCAGCGACGTCAATATGCCGTCTCTGTCCAGCCGTCCGCTCAGCACACCGATGAGAAAAGCGCCGCTGGCACCGACACCGCCGGCTTCGGTCGGCGTGAATCTCGGCAGGAACGGCAATCCGTAGAGCCCGCCGATCACGAACACAAACAGCAACATCGGCGCCCATATGTCTTTCAAACCTGCTATGCGGCCTTTCCAGGCGGTGCGCTTTCCGGCGGGCAGGAAGCCAGGCTTCACCCAGCCGATAACAGCGATCGTCATCATGTACATGGTGATCGCCAGCAGGCCGGGAACAATCCCCGCGATGAACAATTTGCCGATATCCTGCTCTGTGATGATGCCGTAGACCGCAAGCACCGTGGATGGCGGCAACATGGCGCCGAGCGTGCCGCCGGCCGCGATCACGCCGGTCGCAAAGCTCTGCGGATAGCCGTAGCGGCGCATTTCGGGATACGCCACGGTCGAAAACGTTGCGGCGGTCGCCACCGAGCTGCCGCAAATGGCGGCAAATCCGCCGCAGGCCGCGACCGTGGCGATTCCGAGTCCGCCGCGCAGATGGCCGACGAAATTATTCGCGGTGCGGAACAGCTCACGGCTCATGCCGGAGGTGGTGACGAAGGCGCCCATCAGCAGGAACATCGGAATGACGCCGAAGGTGTAATCGGTGACCGTGCGCATCGAGGTCTGCCCGACGAGCTTGAGTGCCGGTGCGCCGCCGACGAGATAGCTAAAGCCCGAAATGCCGACCAAGCCCATCGCCATGCCGACCGGCACGCGCAGCAGCATCAGCGCGAACAGCGCGACGAACCCGAGAATGGCGACCGTGTCGGTGCTCATCGCTATTCGACCGGCTTGATCTCTTTCTGCGCGACCGGGTCGGCCATGTAGTCTGGATGGAAGATCAGGCGATATGTACGCACCGCGATCAGCAGAACTGCCGAGACGTCGCCAAGCCAGGCGACCATGAAGAAGGGCCAGGTCGGCAGGCGCAGGTCGAATGTGAGTACGTTGTCGCTGCGCGTCGTCATCACCTTGTCGAATAGCGTGTAGGTCTGCACGGTGACCACGAACAGCAGCACCAGCGTTGCGAAAACATCGATCATGCGCTGGTAACGCGGCCCGACATTGCTCCACACCAGGTCAACGGTGATATGCGTACCGCGATAGGAGGTGGCGGCGATGCCCCAGAAAATCAGTATCCCAAGCATCAACCGGCCGAAATCGTAGGAATCCGGGATCGCATAGCTGAACAAATTTCGCAGGAGGACGGCTATGAAGATATTTGCCGCAACAATCCCCACGAATGCGGCCGCAACCCACTCAATCGAATCGATGAACCGATCCATGTAGACGCGTTTCACGTCGAGTTCTCCGTGACCGGCTCAGATCGGGCAGCGGCGGCAGCTGCCGCCGCTGCATATCTTAGTATCAATGTCTCAGTGCAGACATCAGCCGAAAACAGAACTCAGTAGGCCGCCTTGTCTTTCGCGAGCTGCGCCTTGAGCTCCTTCATGATGGTGTCCGGATCGCCGCCCGTCTTCTTGACGTTGTCCGCCCAGGTCTTGGCCAGCGGCTCGGTTGCCTTCTTCCACTCGGCGATTTGCGCCGCACTCGGCTCGGTGACCTCGTGGCCGGCCTCTGCCTTGATTTTCGCGATGCCGGCATGCTCGAAGTCGGCCCACGGAGCGGCGACTTTCAGTGCCCATTCCGGCGTGCAGTGATTGTCGATCACCTTTTTCTGCGCCGCCGACATCTCGTTGTATTTTGCCTTATTGAACACGAAGGCAAAGGTCGTGACGTAGAGCGGCATATCGAGGTGGTACTTGGTCACCTTGTCGATGCCGAACAGCGGCACTGAACCCCAGGGGAACGTCACCGCGTCGGCGACGCCTTTCTCCAGAATGTCGCGCACTTCCGGCGCGGCGGCTTGCACATTGGTGCCGCCAAGCATGGTGACGAAGGTTGCCATCGTCGCATGCGCCGGACGGATCTTCATGCCCTTGATGTCGGCGGGCACCAGGATCTTCTTGGAGCGCGAATGGAATGCGCCGGGGTCGTGCACGAAGGCGAGGCAGAACTTGACGTCCTTCATCTCCTTGTCGGCATATTTGCGATACCAGGCATCGAGCGCCTGTGTGCCGCCCTTGGCATTGGTCATCAGGAACGGCAATTCGCCGGCGCCGATGATCGGGAAGCGGCCGGGCTGGTATCCGGGATTGATGTAGGTGAGATCGGCGATGCCGTCGCGCGCCATGTCATAGTGGTCGAACGCCTTGCCGAGCTGCTGGGCCGGATAGACCTTGTACTTGATGGTGCCGCCGGAATCTTTTTCGACCGAGGCGCCCCATTCCTCCAACGCCTTCTGCAGCGGATGCGATGGCGGCACCCAGTGCGACAATTTTAGTTCAAAGGTCTTGTCTTGCGCGATCGCACCGGTCGCGCCGCCGAGCAGCAGGGCGGCAGCGTAGACACATCCGGCGAAACGGAGTTTCATGGGTTCCTCCCTTGGGGGTTGGGTGTTGGTTAAGCCGCCAACTTTTTGCAATATTCAGCCGAATGCCAGCGGCGTTGTAAAGCTTATAGTTTGACGTCCAACTAAATGCTGGAGCGGTCGGTCGTCGGCTGCTGAAAGGAAAGATGCAGTGCACGGAGCGAACGGCACAGGGGGTCGGCGGCTTGACAGGAACGGTGAAGCCATTGGCTTGTCGATAAATTTTGGTCCGCTCGCTCATTGGGTTGGCTTCAATCTGCGCATTGCGCAGGAGGCGGCCTTTCAGGCGTTTTCACATCTTTCGCAGGAGATTGGCGAAAGCCCGGGCCGTTTCGCGACCTTGACATTGATCGCCCGCAATCCCGGGATCAGCCAGACCGAGTTGTCGCTCGCCAATGGCCGCGACAAGTCCAGCCTCACGCCGGTGGTCGAAGATCTGGTCCGGCGCGGGCTTGTCCAGCGCAAGCGCATGAACAGCGACCGGCGCACATATCGCCTCAACCTCACGCCCGCCGGAAAAAAGATCCTCACAATGCTGACGCGTTGTGCTCGGCGGCACGAGCGCAATCTCGACCGTGTCATCGGCGCGCGCGACCGCAAGCGGTTCATCCAGATCCTGAAGAGGATCGCGGCAGAGCTCGATTAGCCTTCCGGATTACCGAAACTTGCTGAGCACCTCCGGCGGAACCGGATGCGATTTGAGGCGGCCGCTTGCGTCGCGGATCACCCACACCCGTTTCTCCGAGCACTCGACGCAGGGTTCCCCGTTCAGGCTCAACTGATGCTCGACATCGAAACTGGAACGGCCGAACGTGATGGTGCTCTTGACCGCCACATCGTCGCCGAATCGGGTTGGCCTTAAGAAGCGAGCGCGTGTGCGCACGAGCGGGAAGCCACTGAACTCGAGCTCCTTAAGCATCTTGAACTTGGTCATTCCGAGCGCGCGCTCGAACAGCAGCGCGGTCGAGGCGTCAAATATCTCGAAGTAGCGTGGATAATAAATAATTCCGGCGGGATCGCAGTCGCCCCATTCGATCCGCACCGTACGGGTATTGCTGGACGTCGTCATAACAGCCGGCTTCCATCCGCTCGTGATAACATGCGTCAGCGCGGTGCCATGCGTAGCGCGCCGTCGAGGCGGATCACCTCGCCGTTGAGGTAGCCGTTGTGGATGCAATGAAGCACGAGCGCGGCGAATTCCCGCGGCTCGCCGAGCCGCTTGGGGAACGGCACGGCGGCGCCGAGTGAGTCCTGCGCCTCCTGCGGAAGCGCCCGCAGCATTGGTGTGCCGAAAATTCCCGGCGCGATCGCCAGCACGCGAATGCCAAATTGCGCGAACTCACGTGCTGCCGGCAGAGTAAGCGCGGCAACCCCGCCTTTGGACGACGAATACGCGGCCTGTCCGATCTGTCCTTCGAAAGCCGCGACCGACGCCGTCGAGACGATCACGCCGCGTTCGCCGCCCGGTAGCGGCTCCGTGCTCTGCATGGCGGCGGCGACAAGCCGCATCATGTTGAAGGTGCCGATCAGGTTGATGCGAATGACGCGCTCGTAGTCGGCGAGCGGCATGGGCCCGTCGCGGCCGACGATGCGCTTGGCGGGCCCGACACCCGCGCAATTGACAAGGATACGGGCCGGACCGTGCGCGGCTGCAGCCTTCTTGACGGCCGCTTCGCCGCTCGCGGCATCGGATACGTCGCAGGCGACTGCAACGCCCTGGAGTTCACCCGCGATGTCGCTAGCCGCTTTCTCATTGACGTCGACGATTGCAACCTTGGCGCCGGCCGCAGCCAGCGCCCGCGCCGTCGCGGCGCCCAAACCCGACGCACCGCCGGTTACGATTGCAGCCTGTCCCTTGATCTCCATCAGCGGCTTTCTCCAGCGGCGATCACCCGCGAAGATAAAGGCTCGCTATAGAGCTCGTCCACCAGGATGGCGCGATTCTTCAAGACGGCGCGTTGATTGATCGATCCCTTGTCGGTCATTTCGCCTTTGTCCATGGACGGCGGCTCTGCCATCAGGATCGCGCGTTCAATGCGCGTCGAGGATCCTTGGCTCGCTGCAGCGAGCTTCTTGAGCAGCTCGGCGAATTTCTGGCGGACGCCCAGTGCACCAGTGATATCGGCTGGCGATGCGTCGGGGCCAAAGCCGCCAAGCTTTCGGCAAGCCTCAATGTCCGGGAACACGAGCGCTGCGATCAGATCGCGATCGGCGCCTGCGAAAACCACGTCGCGGACGTAGGGCGCAAAATGATCGATGAAGCGCGCGCGCAGCGGTCCCACGCTTACCCATGTGCCGGTGGAGAGCTTGAAATCTTCCGCAATGCGGCCGTCGAACAACAGTCCTTTGCCGGGATCGTCCGGGTCGACGAACTTCAGCGCATCGCCGATCTTGTAGAAGCCGTCTTCGTCGAATGCCTCGCGCGTAAGATCGGCCTGCCGCCAATAGCCCGGCGTGATGTGCGGGCCGCGCAACCGTGCTTCAAGCTTGCCCTCATTCGGGACCAGCTTGAGCTCGACACCCGGTACTGGCACGCCGATATTGCCGGGCCGGTCGAAATCCCATGAGCAGGCCAGCGCCAAAGGCGATGTTTCCGTCGAGCCGAGCGATGACAGAAAAATGATGCGCTCACCGGTCGTCTCGACCGCGAGCCGCGTGAGCTCATCCCATGTGGTCTGGTTCAGGCCGGCGCCGGCATAGAACAGCACTTTCAATTGGCTGAAAAAATTGTGGCGCAGTGCCTCATCCGCGTGAAAGTGCGCGATCAGCGCCTCATAGCCCTTCGGGACATTGAAGTAGATGGTGGGGGCAATCTCGCGCAGATTTCGTGCAGTCTTGGGCACCCCGGGCGGCGTCGGATTGCCATCGTCGATGTAGAGAGACCCGCCGTATGTCAGCACCATATTGAAATTATGGTTGCTGCCGAAAGTGTGACTCCAGGGAAGCCAGTCGACCACGACTGGCGGCTCATCCGCGACAAAAGCGAAGCCCGACGCGAGCATCGCCTGGTTCGAGCACAACATGCGATGCGTGTTGATGACGGCCTTGGGATTCCCGGTTGAGCCGGATGTGAACAGGAACTTGGCAATCGTGTCCGGCGTCACGGCTGCATGCGCCGCAGCAACGCCTTCATCATCTTGAGTTCCGGTCAGATCGGAAAACAAAGTTGTCTTTCGATCGCCGAGCGGATTGCGCGTGACGACCAGCTCGATCTCGTCCGGCACCGTCGCGTAAAGTGCGCGTGCGAACGGGCCCCCGTCATTTACGAAGACAAGGCCGGGTGTGAGCAAATCGACAATCGCGCGCAACTTTCCGAAGTCGCTCGACATCAGCGAATAGGCGGGCGAGATCGGCGCATAAGGAATGCCGACATACATGGCCGCAAGGCCAAGCAGCGCATGCTCGATGTCATTGCCGGATAGCACGACGATCGGCTTGTCAGCGGACAATCCCCGCCGCAGCAAGGCGGCGCCAATTCGCCGCACGTCGGAAAGGACTTGCGCATAATTGAGCTTGCGCCATTGGCCCTGTGCATCGCGCTGCGCAAGGAATACACGTTCGGGCGCGGCCTTAGCCCAATGTTCGAGTGCATCACTGAGCTTGCGATGGTAACTGCCAAGCGGTTGCGCGGTGCGGATGTGAATAACGCCGCCCGTTCGCCGTTCGAGGACGACATCGAGCTTGCCGAGCCGCACCGGCCGCAATGGTGCGGCTGCGTAGGTCTTTATCTCTGACGCTGCACTCGGCATTGGCGTTATTACCTCGACTAGCTGCGCGTTACCTTTGGCGCGCGTTTCTCCAGAAAATCCTTCAGACGCGCCTTTGCATCCGGGTCGGCCTGCGCAATCGCCGACATAAGCGCCTCGATCACGTAGCCGCTTTCCGGATCCATCTCGGCGATGCGGGGCAACGCATGCATCACGGCGAAATTGGTCATCGGTGCATTGCCGGCAATACGCTGCGCGAGCTCCAGCCCTTTCGCGAAACCTTTGCCTGGCTCGACCAGATATGTCGTCAAACCAATGTTTTGGCCGTCTTCGGCGGAATAGGTCCGGCCCGTAAGCATCATGTCCATCATGCGCGCAACGCCGATCAGTCGCGGCAGGCGGACCGAGCCGCCACCGCCGACATAGATGCCGCGGCTGCCTTCGGGCAGTGCGAAATACGCCGAGCGCTCGGCGACGCGCACATGCACCGCGGCGGCGAGCTCAAGACCGCCGCCGACCACTGCCCCGTGCAAAACGGCAACCACCGGCACCTTGCCGAATTGAATTTTATTGAATGCCCTGTGCCATAGCCCCGAGTGTGCAATGCCTTGCGTGACGTCGCGCTCCTCCAGTTCGGAGAGGTCGAGGCCGGCAGAAAAATGCTCGCCTTCGCCCGCGATCAGGACCGCTCCGATGCCATCCGGCAGCGACGTGAAAAACCGTTCGATGCCGATGATCGTCTCGTCGTCGAGCGCATTGCGCTTTTGCGGGCGGTTAAGGCGCAGAATCGCGACCGCACCTTCACGCTCGGCAATGAGCGAGGCAGGAAGCCTGATCGCAAGACGCTCCGCCATTATTCCACCTCGTAGACATCGAGCCGTACGGCGCGCGGTTCGCGATGGCCGCGCGCCAGTGCAAGAATCCGGTTGAGCCAATCGACCTTCGGATCGGCGGTCTCGAACCGCATCACGGTCCGGAAATAATAGAGAGCAGGATCGACATTGTCGCCCCGCGCCAGCCGTTCCATCACCTCAGGGAGCCCGTGCCGGAGCCCCTCGCTGGTGACCATAATACGCGCGCCTGCGTCGGTCTCGATAGTGTAGCGCGCCTTGATATCGGCGGCGCCATCGGTACGGATGATCTGCCAATCCGCGCCGCCGGGCAGGATCCGCCCAGTGAGCTTCGGGCCACGCACGGTGCCACCGAGAATGCCGATAACGCGCCGCTCACCATAGGGCGTGCGTCCAAAGTTGGTGATGCCCTCGAGCTCTGCGTGAATCGTGAAAATGGGTTGCTTGCCCAGCATGGACGAAATCCGTTGGGGTCCCAACTTATAGGCTGTCTGGCATTTGACCCTGCCGATGGCCAGCCGTAAATACGGGGCGCAACCGGGACTCACTCTGAATGGCGCGGATTTCCTCGCTCGCCGAAGCCATAAAATCTGCTGTCCAGGATGGCGACACGGTCGCCCTGGAGGGCTTCACCCATCTCATTCCTCATGCCGCCGGCCACGAGATCATCCGTCAGGGCCGTAAGGGACTGACTTTGATCCGGATGACGCCCGATCTCATCTACGATCAGCTGATCGGGATGGGTTGCGTCGCCAAGCTGGTCTTTTCCTGGGGCGGGAACCCGGGCGTCGGGTCGCTGCATCGGCTGCGCGACGCAGTCGAGAACGGCTGGCCGCACAAGCTCGAACTCGAAGAGCATTCACACGCTGCCATGGCGAATGCCTATGAGGCCGGCGCAGCCGGACTGCCTTGCGCCATTTTCCGCGGGTACATCGGCGGCGATCTTCCGAAGGTCAATTCCAAGATCAAACGCGTGAAATGTCCTTTCACCGGCGAGGAGCTCGCCGCCGTGCCGGCACACCGCCCGGATGTGGCCATGATCCATGCGCAACGCGCCGACAAGGCCGGCAACGTCATGCTTGAAGGCGTGCTCGGTGTACAGAAGGAGGCGATTCTCGCCTCCAAACGTTCGGTGGTGACGGTCGAAGAGGTCGTGGACGAGCTTCCCGAGCGCAGCCTCAACGCGGTCGTGCTGCCACACTGGACCATCGGCCATGTGGTCGAGGTGCCTGGCGGCGCATATCCATCGTACGCACAAGGCTACTATCCGCGTACCAATAGCTTCTACAAGGAATGGGACGCGATCTCGCGCGAGCGGGACTCATTTCTTGCCTGGATGAAAGAGAACGTGCTGAGCAAGGGGCCCGAGGTCTTCGCACAACACGTACGCAAATTCCGCGCGGCGGCAGAGTGAGCATCATGGCCGATTACACGCCGAACGAGATGATGACGGTCGCCGCCGCCCGCGCACTGAAGGATGACGATGTCTGTTTCGTCGGCATCGGCATGCCGTCGGCGGCAGCCAATCTCGCGCGCCTGACGCACGCGCCGAACATCACGCTCATCTACGAGTCGGGTACGCTTGCGACCAAGCCGAATATTCTGCCCCTCTCGATCGGTGACGGTGAATTGTGCGAGACGGCCATCACCACCGTTTCGGTGCCGGAAATGTTTCGCTATTGGCTGCAAGGCGGCCGTATCAAGGTCGGCTTCCTCGGTGGCGCGCAGATTGACAGGTTTGCCAATCTCAATACGACCGTGGTCGGTACTTATGATAAGCCTAAAGTCCGGTTGCCCGGCGGCGGCGGCGCGCCGGAGATCGCGACCTCATGCGGCGAGATTTTCATCATCATGGCGCAGGGTAAACGCAGCTTCGTCGATAAGCTCGATTTCGTCACCTCGATCGGTCATGTGTCGGGCGGTGACAGCCGCAGCAAGCTCGGCGTGAAGACGAAGGGCCCGACCAAGCTCATAACCGACCTGGCGCTGTTCGAGCCCGACCCGGTGACGAAGGAGATGACCGTCGTTTCCATTCATCCCGGCGTCACCCGCGAGCAGATCCAGGACAATTCCGGCTGGAAGGTCGTCTACGCGGCGAAAGTCGCGGAAACACCGGCGCCCACGCACCGCGAACTCGACGTCCTGCGCGACCTGCAGGCGCGCACCAAGCGCGCACAAGAGGCCGCGTGATGACCCGCGACGTCTTTCTTTGCGATGCGGTGCGTACACCAATCGGGCGCTATGGCGGCGCACTTGCGAAAGTGCGTACCGACGATCTTGCGGCGGTCCCGATCAAGGCGCTGATGGCGCGCAACCCGAAGATCGACTGGGCGAAGCTCGATGAAGTCTATTACGGCTGTGCCAACCAGGCGGGCGAGGACAACCGCAATGTTGCCCGCATGGCGCTTTTGCTTGCGGGGCTTCCGGCCAGCGTGCCGGGTGTAACATTGAACCGGCTTTGCGCTTCGGGACTGGAGGCGGTCGGCACCGCCGCGCGCGCGATCCGGGCCGGCGAGATGGAATTCGCGATTGCTGGCGGCGTCGAATCGATGACACGCGCGCCCTTCGTGCGGGGAAAAGCACAGGAAGCATTTTCGCGGACTACTGAGATCTATGACACGACCATCGGCTGGCGCTTCGTCAACCCGCTGATGAAGCAACAGTACGGCATCGATTCCATGCCGGAAACCGGCGAGAACGTCGCGGAGGAATTCCAGGTCACCCGCGCCGACCAGGATGCCTTCGCGCTGCGCTCGCAACAGCGCGCCGGCAAGGCGATTGCTTCCGGCTATTTCTCCGAGGAAATTGTTGCCGTCGAGGTGCCGGGCGGGAAAGCTGGCCCCGTCAAGGTTGATAAGGACGAGCATCCGCGGTCGGAAACGACGCTCGAACAACTCGCCAAACTCAAGACGCCATTTCGCAACCCGGGCACCGTCACTGCAGGCAATGCATCCGGTGTGAATGACGGCGCAGCCGTGATGATTGTCGCATCGGAGGCCGCTGTTAAGGCGCACGAACTCAAACCCCGCGCGCGCATTCTCGGGATGGCCTCTGCCGCGGTGCCGCCGCGCATCATGGGAATCGGACCGGTCCCGGCGACGCAGAAATTGCTGGCGCGCCTCCGGCACAAAATCGCCGACTATGATTTGATCGAGATCAACGAAGCCTTCGCCTCACAATCGTTAGCTTGTTTGAGGCAGTTGGGGCTTGCCGACGATGCCGCGCACGTCAACCCGCACGGTGGTGCGATCGCGCTCGGTCATCCGCTTGGCATGTCAGGCGCCCGCCTCGCGCTGACGGCCGCACATGGATTGGAGGAAAACGGCGGGAAACTGGCGCTTGCCACGATGTGCGTGGGTGTCGGTCAAGGTGTGTCGCTGGCCCTCGAACGGGTCGGCTAAGGGGCATCAATAAGGGGCAATAGGAATGACGCTCATTTTTCCGAAGGAGAGCCTCACGGTTTTCCCCAAGCATCTCTCTCCCGACTATCGCAGCACGGTCAAGCGGTCTCCCTCTAAGCCATTGATCCTCGCGCCGCATACATTGTCGGAGTTGACCGGCCCGGTCTATGGCCACGATGCTGTGCAGGAAGGCGACGCCGATCTGACCAAGCAGCACAAAGGTGAGCCGCTGGGTGAGCGCATCATCGTGCACGGCCATGTGCTCGACGAGGACAAACGTCCGGTTCCCGACACGCTCGTGGAAATCTGGCAGGCGAATGCCTGCGGCCGTTATGTGCACAATGTCGATCAGCATCCGGCGCCGCTCGACCCGAATTTCACTGGAGCTGGACGGACGATCACGGACAACAAAGGCTATTACCGGTTCATCACGGTGAAGCCCGGCGCGTATCCCTGGGGCAATCATCACAATGCCTGGCGGCCGAACCATATCCATTTCTCAGTGTTCGGCCATTCGTTCGTGTCGCGGCTGGTGACGCAGATGTATTTCCCGGGCGATCCGCTGTTTCCATTCGATCCGATCTTTAATTCGGTCACCGATGAGAAGGCGCGGCAGCGCATGATCTCGAGTTTCGATCTGGAGAACACCATTCCCGATTGGGCGCTTTGTTTCCGCTTTGACATCGTGTTGCGCGGACGCGAAGCCACGCCCCAGGATACGGACAAGCATTAAATGTCGGACATCACTCCCTCACAAACCGTCGGCCCATTCTTCGCATACGGCCTTGCGCCGCACAGCCGTTGCGATTGGAAACCAAGCGACATCTACGACTGGAAGGAAACCGCTGGCGCCAATCTGATGACCGCGGACGCCTCCGGCACGAAGATCCGCATCGAGGGCGCCGTGCTCGACGGTGACGGCATGCCGATCAACGACGCCATGGTTGAAGTCTGGCAGGCGGACGCGCAGGGACGGTATGCCCATCCGCGCGACAACCGCAGCCGTCCGAACACCAAGTTCATGGGTTTCGGTCGTTCCGCGACGGATAAGAATGGCGTCTATAGTTTCGACACGATCAAGCCGGGCCCTGTCCCTGGGCCAAACGGGAAGCCGCAGGCCCCCCACATCGTGTTCTGCATCTACTCGCGCGGCATGCTTCGGCAGATCTACACGCGACTCTACTTTTCGGACGAGCCGGCGAATAACAGCGATCCCATCCTGACGCTGGTTCCGGCAGACAGGCGGGGGACTCTCATTGCCCACAAAGAGATGCGGGGCGAGATGCCGGTCTACCGCTTCGACATCCGCGTTCAGGGCGAGAACGAGACGGTTTTCTTCGACATCTGATCGATCGCGGCCGTTTTCATGGCTTCGTGAGCCGATTTTGGAAACGAGGCTGTATTATCTTTTCGCCCAGCGTCGCCCATTGCCAACGACCAAGGCTCTGGCGAAATCAATAACTGCCGTTATTTCCAGAAAAGCAGCTGGTTTGGTGGCGGGCAATGTGCCCACCCACCTTGCCCATCTTTCCCAACACTATATTTATAGTTGACGGTTGGGGCTGGAGTTGGTTGGCTTACCGACAACGGCCATCGAGAGCCGGTCAGGAAACGCCGTCATGAACGAACAAATTCTCCAGGAGATCAGTGAATTCTGCCGCGCGCGCGGGCTCGCCGAGTCGACCTTCGGCCGCCGCGCCGTCAACGACGGCAAACTTGCCAGCCGCCTGCGCAACGGCGGCCGCATTACAACCGATACACTGGAGCGCATCCGCACGTTCATGGCGCGCAATTCCGATGGCACGCCGGCGCGCCGCCGCGTTCTGTTCGAGCCGACGCCGCCAGGCGTTTTGCCCGTCGTAAAGCCGGCGGCGCCGCCTGTCGCTTCCGGAATGTCAGGCGAAGATCCGCAACGCAATTTCCGGTTTTTCGACAATCGGCAGAAATATCTGCTGTTCGTGAACACGTGTTCGGAAAAATGGGAAGTCGCATCGCGCGTCGGGCTTGAGCTCGCCAATATTCATCCGCGTCCGCCCGCGGTGCGCATCTTCGACGCCGGCGTCGGCGATGGCACCGTGCTCGCTCGCGTCATGCGCTCGATGCACGACCGCTTTCCGACCACGCCGTTCTATGTCGTCGGCAAGGAGATCAGTCTTGAGGATATCCGGCTGACGCTGCACAAGATGGCGGATCGCTTCGTTGAGCATCCCTCGAGCGTGCTGGTGCTGACCAATCTCGCCTATGCGGAGGCCCCTTGGCTGGCGGTCAAGTCGCTCAGCGCTGCCACTAGTTTGGTGTGGAAAGAGCTGGCGATGGAAGGCAACACCGCGCACAGCTTCGAAAAGCAGATCACGGATCTCGAGCCCTTCCTTTCCGAGAACTGGAAGGCGCGGGTCAGCGCCAAAAGCGGCAATCCGATCTACGAACGCCCGGTCATTCTGGTGATCTACCGAAACGACCACCGCTTCCTGCTCGATCAGATCGTGCCCAAGCCGGGCGGCACGGTTGCAGACTACGATCTCGTCATCGCTTCGCAGCCCTATCGCGCACGCGCATCGCTTGAGTTCAAGGCCAAGCGCGTACTCGCGCCACTTGCGCGCGCGCTCGGCCCCGGCGGCCGCATGATCGCGATCCATTCGTATGGACACGATCCCGGCATGGAAATTATCGACAAGGTCTGGCCCAACGACAATCCGTTCATCCACAACCGTCACGACCTGCTCAAGGAAGTGAAACACGATCTGGGCGCGGCCGGCCGCGATCTGAATTTCAATGCCTATGCCGACCAACGCTCGCTGTTCCGCTACGACATGCACACTTTGCCGTCGGAGATTTCCTCTTCGATCGGCACGTCGACGTTGCTTGCAGCGTGGAACGCGGCGATCTACGTGGCGCAGGTGGAAGATGATCGCCTGTCCGACGTGAACAGCGACCGCCGCTATATCGAGGCGACGCGGGAGGTCCTTCAAAAGCACGGCGGGTTGTGGTTCTACGACGAATCCTTTGTGATCTCGCGCCGGCGCGAATAGGCGCAATATGCCCGTCGCGGCTCCAGCACCTGAGGCTGCCGATTTTGCGCGGCGATTCTCGCTCGAAGCAACGCGGCCGAGTGCGACCGAGATTGCTGCACTGGCCGATATTGTTCCGCCGGTGACGCCGATCTACTTCTCCGCCGTACCAACTATCACGCGGCAGGAGATCATCGCCGCGGCGGCGTCATTGCGCAAAGCCAGGCTTGAGCCTGTCGTTCATATCGCGGCACGGCGCCTTGCGAGTGCCGCGGACCTGCAGGAGTTGCTGTCGGGCCTGCGCGGTGAAGCCGATGTACGGCGGCTGCTGGTGATCGGTGGAGATGTCGATGCGCCGGGGGCCTTTGCCGACGCCCTCGCGGTCATCCAAAAGGGCCGCTTGCGCGAGGCTGGCATTGAAGAGATTGGAATCGGAGCCTATCCGGAAGGACATCCACGCATTCCCGCCGGGCGACTGGAGGCTTCGCTCGACGAGAAAATCGCCGCCGCTACCGCGCAGGGCCTGCGTGTCCATATCGTCAGCCAGTTTTCATTCTCGCCCGAGCACATCCTGACCTGGCTGAGGCATTTGCGTTCCTGCGGCATTAGCAAACCGGTGAAAATCGGGATGGCGGGTCCGACCAGTGTCCCCGCACTCCTGCGCTACGCGAAACGCTGCGGGGTAGCGGCCTCTTTGCGCGGATTGGTCTCTGGGGTCGCCAGCGGTCTGGTTGGTCATGTCGGGCCGGATCGCATAATCGAAAAGCTTTCGGCGGCCGCTAATTTGGGCGATGTTGCTCCGCATTATTTTTCATTCGGCGGGGCGCTTGAATCTGCGCGCTATGCATGCAAAGCCGCCGCAGGACGGCACGGCGCGGGCCGTGCTATGGCTCGAAGCAATTAAGACCCGCTGAACGAGCGGGCCCACTCGCGGAGGAGATGATGACGCAAAGGACTAAACCGCCATTTCGCGCTGACCATGTCGGCAGCATTCTGCGCACCGCGCCAGTCAAAGACGCCCGCGCCAAGCGCGAGAAAGGCGAGATTACTGCGGCCCAACTCAAAGAGGTGGAAGATCGCGAAATCGAAAAAATCATCAGGAAGCAGGAGGAGATCGGGCTCAAGCTTGCGACCGATGGCGAATTCCGCCGCTCATGGTGGCATTTTGATTTCTTCGGAATGCTCGACGGCGTCGCCATCTATGAGCTCGACCACGGCATTCAGTTTCAGGGCGTGCAAACCAAGCCGCGCAGCATCAAGGTGACCGGCAAGATCGGCTTCTCGAACAATCCAATGGTGGAGCACTTCAAGTTCCTGAAGGCGCACACCAAGGCGACGCCGAAGATGACGATCCCGTCGCCGAGCGTTATGCATTTCCGGCTCGAACCCGGCGCGGTCGCAAAGAGCGCTTACCCGGACCGCGATGCCATCTTCGATGATCTCGCCATAGCCTATCAGAAGGCGATCAAGGCGTTCTACGAAGCCGGCTGCCGTTATCTGCAATTTGACGACACCGCCTGGGCCTATCTATGCTCGCAGGAGGAACTGAAGAAGGCCAGGGACCGCGGGCTCGACGTCGATCACCTGCAGGAAACCTACACCCGCTGCATCAACAAGTCGCTCGAGGCAAAACCTGCGGACATGACGATCACAACCCATGTCTGCCGCGGTAATTTCCGTTCGACCTTCATTTCATCGGGCGGCTACGAGCCGGTGGCGCAGAACCTGCTCGCCAAGTGCAACTACGACGGCTATTTCCTCGAATACGACACCGATCGAGCGGGCGGCTTCGAGCCGCTGCGCTTCCTGCCGAAGGGCAACAAGATCGTCGTGCTCGGCCTGGTCACGTCGAAGTCAGGCCGGCTAGAGCCGCGCGTCGACATCAAGAAGCGCATCGAAGAAGCGACCAAATATGTCGCGCTCGATCAGCTCTGCCTGTCGCCGCAATGCGGCTTCGCCTCGACCGAGGAAGGCAACGTGCTCGCTGAAGACGAGCAGTGGGCAAAGCTGCGCATGATCGTCGAACTGGCGGACGAGGTGTGGGGGAAGTAAAAGTCCCCCTCATTCCCGTTGTCGCGAGGACGAGCGAAGTAGGGAGTTCCGAACATGGCCCAGCGCACCATGCCGCCCTTTCGTGCCGACCATGTCGGTAGCCTCCTCCGCACTGGACCGCTGAAAGAGGCGCGGATCAAACGCGCCAAGGGCGAGATCGACGCTGCCGCACTGAAAGCTATTGAAGACCGCGAGATCGAGAAAATCATTAAGAAGCAGGAAGAGGTCGGGCTGAAGCTTGCGACCGATGGCGAATTTCGCCGTGCATGGTGGCATTTCGATTTCTTTCGTGGGCTCAAGGGCGTCGAGCCGATCACAACATCCACCGGCATCCAGTTTCACGGTGTCGAGACCAAGCATGAGGGGATCAGGATCTCCGGCAAGGTCGATTTTGTCGGCCATCCGCAAATCGAGCACTTCAGGTTCCTGAAGGCGCATTGCCGCGTGACCCCGAAAATGACGATCCCGGCGCCGTCAACGTTCCATTTCCGGCAAGGGCGGGCGCTGGTCAGCAAGGAAGTCTACCCGGACATTGATCAGTTCTTCGCAGATGTCGCCGCGGCATGGCGCAAGGCGATCCGCGCCTTCTATGACGCGGGCTGCCGCTATCTACAGCTCGACGACACGGCTTGGGCGATGATGTGCGACCCGAAGGAGCGGGAGCAGTCGAAGGCGCGCGGCGATGATCCGAACAAACTGCCGGCCATCTACGCGCGCGTGACCAACGCTGCGCTGGAAGGCAAACCGGCCGACATGGCGATTACCATGCATTCGTGCCGCGGCAATTTCCGTTCCACTTGGATCGCGCAGGGTGGCTACGAATTCGTCGCCGAACATCTGCTCGGCAAGACCAATCTCGACGGCTATTTCCTCGAATACGACAGCGACCGCGCCGGCGACTTTGAGCCCCTGCGACATTTCCCCATGGGAAAAAAG
Organism: Pseudolabrys sp.; assembly: GCA_035310865.1. GTDB lineage: Bacteria > Pseudomonadota > Alphaproteobacteria > Rhizobiales > Xanthobacteraceae > Pseudolabrys. The sequence goes on from DATGDN010000037.1 coordinate 28,182, forward strand.
CAGCTCGTCCTCGGTCTCGTGACGTCGAAGAGTGGGCGGCTGGAGCCCAAGGACGACATCAAGCGGCGCATCGATGAAGCGACCAAATATGTCGCACTCGACCAGCTGTGCCTGTCGCCGCAATGCGGCTTCGCCTCGACCGAGGAAGGCAATGTACTCGCCGAAGACGAGCAGTGGGCAAAGCTACGAATGATCGTCGAGTTGGCGGATGAGGTCTGGGGCCGGATTTGATATTTCGCAATTCGGCTCGACCCGCGCGGACTAGCTTACCCAATCGCGGATTCCGTCAATACGAATGCTCCGCACACCCGAACCGAAAGGGGGATAGAGATGTCCGCACGATCTCAATGGCTTAGAATGAGTCGCTTGACGCTGTCGGCTGTGGCCGCCGCGCTTCTCTCCATGGCAACGCCATCAATTGCGGCCGATCCGATCAAAATCGGGTTCGGCATGGCGCTCACAGGTCCGCTCGCCGCCAATGGCAAAATGTCGCTGGTCGCGATGCAGATCTGGGAAGACGACATCAATGCCAAAGGCGGGCTGCTCGGCCGTCCGGTCAAGCTTGTGTACTACGACGACCAAAGCAACCCGTCGCAGGTTCCGAGCATTTACGCCAAACTGCTGGACCTGGACAAAGTGGATCTCATCGTCAGCGGCTATGCCTCCACCCAAATCGCGGCGGCGTTACCCATCGCGATTCAAAGAAAGAAGCTGTTCGTCAGCCTCTTCGGCACAGGCGTCAACGAGAAGTTCGATTATCCAAAATATTTCTCCATGATTCCGAACGGCCCCACGCCGAAGCCAGCCTTCACGCGTGGATTCTTCAAGGTCGCTGAAGTGCAGACGCCGAAGCCACAGACGATTGCCATAGCGATGGCGGACGCCGAATTCGGTCGTAATGCGTGCGAAGGCGCCGAGGAAAACGCCAAAGCTTCAGGGTTCAAGATCGTCTACAACAAGGCCTATCCGCCAAGTACAACCGACTTTTCCCCGATCGTACGGGCGATCCAGTCGTTGAATCCGGACCTGCTGGTGATCTGCTCTTATCCATTGGATACCGTTGGCATGGTCAAGTCTATGAATGAAGTCGGCTTCAAGCCGAAGATGTGGGGCGGTGCGATGGTCGGGCTGCAGGCAACGGTCTTCAAGACGCAGCTGGGTCCGATGCTCAATGGTGTCGTCAATTTCGAAACTTGGTTACCCACCAAGTCGATGGACTTCCCTGGCTCGATGGAGTTGTTGAAGAAATACCAGGAAAGAGCCAAAGCCGCCGGGACCGATCCACTCGGATATTACATGCCGGTGTGGGCCTATGCGTATCTGCAGGTGCTTGGTGACTCGATTGCCGCCACAAAGAGCGTCAACGACGACGTTCTTGCAGATTACATGCGGAAGACCACGTTCAAAACAGTGGTCGGCGACGTGAAATTCGGAAAGCAAGGCGAGTGGGCGGAAGAGAGAACGCTGGCGGCCCAATTCCAGAATATTAAGGGCAACAGCATCGATGAATTCCGCGATCTGAAAACCGAGGTGATTGTGTATCCGCCCAAGTACAAGAGTGGCGAGGTCATCTATCCTTACGAAAAGGCCATCGTGAAATAGACTTGGCGAATTCGTTTTTCGCTGCAAAATGCGGCCGGCGCCTCCTAGGCGTCGGCCGCTTGTTTGGGTTCCCGTCTTAATGAAAAGAAAAAGACCGCCATTTCGCGCTGACCACGTCGGCAGCCTGTTGCGCACGGCAGCCCTGAAGGAAGCTCGCGCGAAACGAGAAAAAGGCGAAATCTCCGCTGAGGCGCTGCAAGTGGTCGAGGACCGCGAGATAGCAACCGTCATCAAGAAGCAGGAAGAGATCGGACTCAAGGCCGTCACCGACGGCGAATTTCGGCGCGCATTCTGGAACTATGATTTTATCGGCGCCCTTCCGAGCGTCGAAGCGTACCTCGGCGAGCGCAAGATCAAGTTTCAGGGCGTCAATCCGAAGCCGATGATGCTACGCATCATCGGCAAGCTCGGTACATTTTCTGGCCACCCGATGCTCGATCACTTCCGGTTTGTGAAGGAGCACACGCGCGCAGTGCCGAAGATGACGATTCCGTCGCCTTCGTCGCTGCATTTTCGCTATGGGCGCGACGCCGTCCCGGATTCGATTTATCCAGATATGAACAACTTCTACCGCGATCTCGGCCAGACTTATCGTAAAGCCGTACACGCCTTCGCCGACGTAGGCTGCCGCTATCTGCAACTCGACGAAGTGAATTTCGCCTATCTCTGCGATCCAAAGCTGCGCGCGCAGGTGGCCAACCGCGGCGAAGACCCGGAGAAGCTGCCGTTGATTTATGCCGGCATGATCAATGCGGCAATCTCGGATATTCCGCCCGACATGACCATCGCGATGCATCTGTGCCGCGGCAATTTCCAGTCAACTTTCGTTGCTTCGGGTGGCTATGAGCCGGTTGCCGAGATCCTGTTCAATGCCATCAATGTGCACGGCTATTTCATGGAATATGACAGCGACCGCGCCGGCGGCTTCGAGCCGTTGCGGCTCGTGCCGAAAGGCAAAACCGTCGTGCTCGGGCTGGTTACCTCAAAATCGGGCCGGCTTGAATCGAAGGACGACATCAAGCGCCGCATCGATCAGGCGGCGAAGTTCATGCCGCTGGAGCAACTTTGCCTGTCGCCGCAGTGCGGCTTCGCCTCGACCGAGGAAGGGAATATCCTGGCCGAAGAGGAGCAATGGGCGAAGCTGCGGATGATTGTGGAGCTTGCCGGCGAGGTCTGGGGTTAGCCATGAGCAAGAGAACAAAGCCGCCGTTTCGTGCCGACCATGTCGGCAGTCTGTTGCGGCCGGCCGCGCTGAAGAAGGCGCGTGACCAACGGACCAAGGGCGAAATCACGCAGGTGCAGCTCAACGACATCGAGGACCGCGAGATCGAGCGCGTCATCAAGAAACAGGAGGACGTCGGCCTGCAATCGATCACCGATGGCGAATTCCGGCGCTCCTGGTGGCATCTCGATTTTCTTTGGGGTCTCGACGGCATCGAAAAACATGTGATGGATACCGGCGTTGCTTTCGCTGCCGTGACGACACGCAACGAGGGACTCAAGGTCACCGGCAAGGTCGGCTTTTCCGGCCATCCGATGATCGATCATTTCAAGTTCGTTGCGGCTCATACGAAACGGACGCCGAAAATCACGATTCCAGCGCCGTCTGCCGCCTATGGCCGGCCAATGCGCACGCCGATCGATACCAAGGTCTATCCAAAGCTTGACGTCTTCTTCGACGATCTTGGGCAGACCTATAAAAAAGCTGTGCGTGCATTTGCCGATGCCGGTTGCCGGTATCTGCAGCTCGATGAAGTCTTCATCGCGATGTTGTGCGATCCAAAATATCGGCAGGCAATGAAAGACCGTGGCGATGATCCGGAAAAACTCGGCGAGCTTTACGGCGACCTCATCAATATTGCCATGTCGGATATTCCGTCCGACATGGTCATTACGATGCACATGTGCCGCGGCAACTACAAATCGACCTTCATGGGCGCCGGCGGTTACGAGGCCGAGCAGGAAATTTTGTTCAACCGCATCAAGGTCCATGGCTATTTCATGGAATACGATACCGAGCGCGCCGGCGGCTTCGAGCCGCTCAGGCTCGTGCCGAAAGACAGACACGTGGTTCTCGGACTTGTCACGACCAAAACCGGCCGCCTCGAGTCGAAGGATGAGATCAGGCGCCGGATTGAAGATGCCTCCAGGTATATTTCGCTCGATCAGCTGTGTCTGTCGCCGCAATGCGGCTTCGCCTCGACGGAAGAAGGCAATGTGCTGGCCGAGGGCGAGCAATGGGCGAAACTACGGATGATCGTTGAGCTCGCCGATGAAGTGTGGGGACGTTAATGGCGGACATCGTCGCCGGTAAAACCGCTATCGTTACCGGGGCAGGGCGCGGGATCGGCCGCGGCATTGCCACGTTGCTCGCGAAGGAAGGTGCGCGCGTGGTGGTGTGTGACATCGGTGCGAGCCTGCAAGGCGAAGGCAGTGATACGGGCCCGGCGCACGATACGGTCAGCGCCATCAAAAAAGCCGGCGGCGAGGCCATTGCATCCGCGCTGTCGATCACGGAACCAAAAAACGCCGAGGCCATCGTCAAATCAGCGCTTGATGCCTTCGGCCGCGTCGACATCCTGGTCAACAATGCCGGTATCCTGCGCGACGTGATTTTTCACAAGATGAGCTGGTCAGACTGGTCCGATGTGATCGCCGTTCATCTCAACGGCTCGTTCAATATGAGCCGCGCCGTCGCGCCGCTTTTCCGCGAGCAGAATTCGGGTGCCTACGTGCACATGACGTCGACATCCGGGCTCGTCGGCAATTTCGGCCAGGCGAATTACATGGCGGCCAAGCTTGGCATCATGGGCCTTTCGCGGGGCATCGCGCTCGACATGGCGCGCTTCAACGTGCGCTCGAACTGCATCGCGCCGTTCGCGTTCACACGCATGATCGAGTCGATTCCCGCGCAGTCGGAGCAGGACAAGCGCCGCATTGAAGCCTTCCAGCGCATGACGCCTGAAAAGATCGCGCCGCTTGCCGTGTTTCTTTGCTCCGATGCAGCCGCCGGTATCACCGGGCAGATTTTTTCGGTTCGCAACAACGAGATCTATCTGTTCAACCAGCCCCGTCCGATCAAGACTATTCATCAGGCCGAAGGCTGGACGCCGGAGCAGATCGCGGGCGAGCTTAAAACCGCCTTCGCATCCTCGCTCACGCCGCTGGAACGGTCGGAAGACGTGTTCAACTGGGATCCGATCTAGGCACACTTGTCAGGCGCTGCCGGCTGCATAGAGTGGGCCTATGAAGAAGCGTGGCCCCGAGCAGGAGGAATTCGCCGACATCCGGACCGGCGTACGCGCGTTGTGTGCCAAATTCCCGGGCGAATATTGGCGCGCGCTTGACCGGGAAAGAGCCTATCCGACCGAATTTGTCGCGGCTCTCACCAAAGCCGGCTATCTGGCGGCACTCATCCCCGAGCAATATGGCGGTAGCGGCCTCGATCTAGGCGCGGCTGCCGCCATTCTGGAGGAAGTGCACGCTTCCGGCGGCAACGGAGCAGCCTGCCATGCGCAGATGTACACAATGGGTACGATCCTGCGGCATGGCAGCGACGCACAGAAAGAGCGCTATCTGCCGTTGATCGCGAGCGGCGAATTGCGCCTGCAGGCCTTCGGTGTCACGGAGCCGACCTCGGGCACCGACACGCTGTCTTTGCGCACGACGGCAAGACGCGAAGGCAACGACCACTACATCATCAACGGCCAGAAGATCTGGACCTCGCGTGCCGAGCACTCCGATCTGATGCTCCTGCTCGCACGCACCGCGCCCAAAGAGCAGGTGAAGAAACGCACGGACGGCTTGTCGGTATTTCTGGTCGATATGCGGCTGGCGCAAGGCGCGAGCATCGCCATCAATCCGATCCGCACCATGATGAACCACGCCACCACGCAGATTTTCTTCGACGACCTGCGGGTGCCGGCGGAAAATCTGATTGGAGAGGAAGGGGAGGGATTCCGCTATATCCTGTCGGGCATGAATGCCGAGCGCATATTGATCGCGGCGGAATGCATCGGTGACGCCAAGTGGTTTATCGCCAAGGCAACTCAATACGCCAAGGATCGCGAGCTGTTCGGCCGTCCGATCGGCCAGAACCAGGGAGTTCAATTTCCCATTGCGCGCGCGTACGCGCAGATGCGCGCCGCCGAGCTCATGGTGCATGAGGCCGCGCGCAAATACGAAGCGGGCGAAGACATCGGCGCAGAAGCCAATATGGCGAAGCTGCTTGCCGCCGACGCGTCATGGGCCGCTGCCGACATGTGCGTGCAGACGCATGGCGGCTTCGGCTTCGCCGAGGAATACGACATCGAGCGCAAGTTCCGCGAAACGCGGCTTTATCAGGTGGCGCCGATCTCCACCAACATGATCCTCTCGTATCTGGCCGAGCATGTGCTTGGCTTGCCACGGTCGTATTGAGATGGCGCTGCCGCTCGAAGGCCTTCTCGTCGTTTCGGTCGAGCAGGCGGTCGCAGCACCGCAATGCACGTGCCGGCTCGCCGATGCCGGTGCGCGCGTCATTAAAGTGGAACGCCCCGAGGGCGACTTCGCCCGCCACTACGACCATGTGGTCCATGGCGAAAGTGCCAACTTCGTCTGGCTCAATCGCGGCAAGCAATCCGTTGTGCTCGACCTCGCCAAGGCCGACGACAAGACACTGCTCGAAGCGATGCTCGCCAAGGCCGACGTGTTCGTGCAGAACCTGAAGCCCGGCGCGCTCGCCAAGCTCGGCTTTCCGATCTCGCGCCTGCGTAAGCAATACCCGCGGCTGATCTGCTGCTCGATTTCCGGCTATGGAGAGAGTGGCCCTTATGCGCAACGCAAGGCCTACGATCTGCTGATCCAGGCCGAGTCGGGCGTGTCGTCGGTGACCGGCGGACCAGAAGGGCCGGCGCGCGTCGGAGTATCGATCGTCGATGTTGCTGCGGGCCTGAACGCCTATGAGGCCATCCTTGAGGCCTTGATCGCCCGGGCGAAGACAAATGAGGGTACCGAAATTTCCGTCTCCATGTTCGACGCCATGGCGGAATGGATGACGGTGCCGCTCCTGCACGGCGAAGGCGGCACGCCGTTCAAGCGCATCGGCCTCGCCCATGCTGCAATCGCACCCTATGGCGTGTTCAGGAGCTGCGATGGCGCCGACATTTTAATTGCCGTCCAGAATGATCGCGAATGGGGGGTGTTGGCGGAGAAGGTACTGGGCGAGACCGCGCTCGGCAGCGATACGAAGTTCGCGACCAATCCGAAGCGTGTCGAGAACCGCAGTGAAACCGATGCGAAGGTCGCCGCGAGCTTCGCCAGCCACGATGTCGCTGAATTGATGAAGAAGCTCGAAGCCGCAGACATTGCCTTCGCGCGGGTCAACGATTGGGAACTGCTGTCGAAGCATGCGCACCTGCGGCGGATCACGGTCAGCGCTCCCAGCGGGCCGGTCAGCATGCCGGCGCCGGCGCCAGTGCGCGCAGGACAAGAGCGGACCTATGGTCCGATCCCGGCGCTCGGTGAGCACACGGAAAAAATCAGGGCGGAATTCGGCGGCAAGCTGTTCTAAGCTGCGCGCCGCTTACGTTGGGGGAAACAGCATGGACATCGGCTTTATCGGTTTGGGCAACATGGGACAGCCGATGGCACGCCGGCTGATCGAGGCCGGGCACAAGCTTGTCGTCTACGATACACGTAACGATGCAGTGGCGCCGCTGGTAGCGCTCGGCGCGCAGCTTGCGTCGTCTCCCGCCGACGTTGCCGACCGCGTCGAGACGGTGATGGCGAGCCTGCCGTCGCTGCAGATCTCCGAAAAAGTCGCGACCGACGAGGGCGGTGTCATTCACGGCAAGCGCGTCAAGCGGTTCATTGACTTGTCTACCACGGGCTCACGGGTGGCGGCAAAAATCGCTGCGGCATTGGCGAAGAAGAACATCGTGCAAATCGACAGCCCCGTGAGCGGCGGCGTCGGCGGCGCGAAGAAAGGCACACTGGCGGTCATGGTCTCGGGGCCGAAAACCGAAATCGATTTGGTGAAGGACGCGCTCGCCGTTTTCGGCAAAGTCTTCATTATCGGCGAAAAGCCCGGTATGGCGCAGACCATGAAGCTCGCCAATAACTTCCTCTCCGCGACTGCGATGGCGGCGACCTCCGAGGCGGTGGCGATGGGCGTCAAGGCCGGGCTCGATCCGGCGGTGATGATCGACGTCATCAATGCCGGCTCCGGCCGCACCACGGCATCGGACCAAAAATTCCCGCAGGCGATTCTGCCGCGCACGTTCAATTACGGCTTCGCCACAGCGCTAATGCTCAAGGATGTGCGCCTCTGCTTCGAGGAGGCCAAGGATTTTGACGTTCCTAAGGCCGTGATGAGTGCCGTGCTCGATCAATGGGAAACGACCAATGCGGAATACGGCGGGGACAGCGATTTCACTGCCATCGTCAAAATGATCGAGAAGCGCGCCGGCGTCATCGTGGGGGCGGAGAAGAAATCATGAGTGATGACATCCACGAGGTCTATGCCGTCTGTTACGCGAGCCACACTCGCAAGCGCTCGGAGAACTACATTTTCGGCGATCCGCATGATGAGATGACCTCAATTGCCTACTACGTCTGGGTCATCAAAGGTCCGCATGGCACTTACGTCTGCGATACCGGCTTCGATGAGGCAGCGGCAAAGGAACGCGTGCGCAAGATTATCCATCCGGTCGGCGAAGGCCTGCAGGCGCTCGGTGTCGCGCCCGATAAGGTCGACCACGTGATCGCAACCCACATGCACTGGGATCACGCCGGCAACTACGACCTGTTTCCAAACGCGCGCTACCACATCCAGGACACCGAGATGGCCTACGCGACGGGCCGCTGCATGTGCCATCAGATGTTGCGCATTCCGTTCAGCGAAAGCGATGTGCTCGCGATGGTCCGGAAGGTCTTTGCCTATCGTCTGGAATTCCACGATGGTGTCGAGGAGCTGGCACCCGGCATCACCGTGCACAAGATCGGCGGCCATTCGAAGGGATTGCAGTGTGTGCAGGTGAAGACGAAGCGGGGCAACGTCGTGATCGCGTCCGACTGTATCCATCTTTATTCGCATATCGACGAAGGCCGCGTGTTTCCGATTACCTATAGTGTCGGCGATACGCTCAAGGGTTACCGCACGATCCAGAAGTTGGCGAGCTCGCGCCAGCACATCGTGCCCGGCCACGATCCGGAAGTGTTGAAGCTTTATCCGGCGGCGAAGGCGGGATTGGAAAACTGGGTCGTTCGCCTCGACGTGGCGCCGAAGGGCTAGACCAACCCCAATTCCGCGAATGCGTTCTTGTGGTGCCCGGCGCTTTCCTCCGAGAAGCAGCAGAACACCACGCGTTTCATCCCTCGCGGGTGCGCGGCGATTTCCGCCGCCACTGTGCCGACCGCGATGCGGGCGGCGAGATCGGCCGGAAAGCGATAGACGCCGGTCGAAATCGCCGGGAAGGCGATCGACGTCAGGGCATTGGCGGCTGCAAGATCGAGCGCGGTTCGATAGCAACTCGTCAGCAGCGCTTCCTCGCCCTTGCCGCCGCCGCTCCATACCGGGCCGACCGCGTGGATCACGTGTTTGGCCTTGAGCCGGTAGCCGCGCGTGATCTTGGCGCTGCCGGTGTTGCAGCCGCCGAGCGTTTCGCATTCCGCCAGCAATTCCGGCCCGGCAGCGCGATGAATGGCGCCATCGACCCCGCCGCCGCCGAGCAGCGAGCGGTTGGCGGCGTTCACGATTGCGTTGACATCGAGCGTGGTGATGTCGGCGACGACGATCTCCAGCGCGGTCTGGCCGATTTCGGCGGTGAGCACGGTCATGCGGGTGACTATATCACCCGCGCTCGGAATAGACCTCGGCCTTGAGATCGATGCTCGAGCGCGCCCCGATATCCTCATAGTGAGCATCGAGGAAGCGCCGCGCCGCACGCTGGCCGAGCTTACGCAGCAGCTCGAAGGATTTGTAATCGTTGCGCAGTTTGGTCGCTCCCGAAAACCGCTCTCCGAGCCCTTCCAGCACGATCCGGTGCACGTTGATGCGGCGATACTCGTTCGGTCCGGTCCCGTGTGGCAGGCGCCTTTGGTCGATCAGCCGGTTGACAAATTCGATCGCGCGCAGTTCCGCCAAAAGCGACGAATTGAAGGTGATCTCGTTGACGCGGCTCATGATCTCGCGCGTCGAGGTCGGGATTTTCTTTCTCACAAGCGGATTGATCTGAACGATCAGCACGTCCTCGGTGCCGGTCGAGCGGAAGAACGGATAGATGACCGGATTGCCGAGATAGCCGCCGTCCCAGTACGACACGCCGTCGATCTCGACGGCGCGGAACACCGCGGGCAGACAGGCCGAGGCCATCACCGCCTCGGGGGAAATCTTCTCGCGCGGGAATATGTGCAGGCGGCCGGTCTGCACATTGGTTGCGGCGATGAAAATCTGCCGTGCGTCCGCGCGCAGACCATCGAAGTCGACGAAGCGCTCGATGAGATCCTTGAGCGGGTTGATGTTGAGTGGATTGACGTCGTAGGGCGAGAGATAGCGCGACCAGGCGGTGAGCCAGTCGAGCGATGGCGAGCCTTCGCTCGGCAAAAGTGAGAACAGCCGGTTGAGCACTGCGCGCTGAACCAGTGGCAGGTCGCCGCCAAGACTTGCTGCCTTCCAGAAATCGGCAAGCCGCTTGCGGGCTTCTGCAGTACCACCGCGCCTGAGCCCGTCGGCCAGCATCACCGCGTTCACCGCGCCGGCGGAAGTGCCCGAAATGCCTTCAATACTCAGCCTGTCGTCCGTCAACAGATGATCGAGCACGCCCCAGGTGAAGGCGCCGTGCGTGCCGCCGCCTTGTAATGCGAGATTGATGCGCTTGGTGCCCTTCGGCTTGTCGGACCTATCGCCGCCAAAAGCGCGGGAGAGAAATTCAATCATGGGCTTCCTTCGCTGTCATTCCGCCCCCGCACCGGAATGACCGAAATTTCACTGCGCCACCCAACCACCGTCGATCGAATAGGCGGAACCGGTGATGGTCGCGGCGGCGTCGCCGCACAGGAAAACAGTGAGCGCACCGATGCTTTCCGGCTTGGTGAACTGGTGCATTGGTTGCTTCTCCGACAACAGCGCGATTTCTTCTTCGCGGACGCTTTTGCCGGAGACCTTGGCGCGCGCGTCAATTTGCTGCTGCACCAAAGGCGTTAGTACCCAGCCCGGGCATATGGCGTTGCACGTCACACCTGCGTTCGCAGTTTCCATTGCGACCACCTTGGTGAGGCCGACAAGCCCATGCTTGGCCGAGACATAGGCCACCTTTTGCGTGCTGGCCACCAGTCCGTGCGCGGAGGCGATATTGATGATGCGCCCCCATTTCCGCTTCTTCATCCCGGCAACCGCGGCGCGGATGGTGTGAAACGAGGACGACAGATTGATCGCGATGATCGCGTCCCATTTTTCGATCGGGAAATCCTCGATGTTGGCAACATGCTGAATGCCGGCATTGTTGACCAGCACATCAAGCGCACCGAATTCCTTTTCGGTCGTGCGCACCATCTCGACAATCTCAGCGGGCTTGGTCATGTCGGCGGCCGAGTGGCGCGCCTTTACGCCAAAATCCTTTTCAATTCCGGTGCGAATTTTTTCGATTGCCGCTTTGTCGCCGAAGCCGTTGAGCATGATATTGGCGCCGTCCTGCGCCAGCGCTCGCGCCGTGGCGAGCCCGATGCCTGACGTTGAGCCGGTGACAAGGGCGGTTTTGCCTTTGAGCATGCAATCCTCAATGCGTGAGGCCGCGAGAGTGTCGACGGCGTCGGGTGGAAGAGCGGACGGAACCTGCCTTTATTCTTGCTGCGGTGCAACATATATGTTGGCAACATAGGTTTTGCAGCGGTTTGACGTTAGACTTACGTCGGAATTGGAACACGTCAGTGGCCAGAAAATCATCCGCGCGCATGATATTCCCCAAGCCTGATCACGATCACAGGCGCTGCGCGAACGATGCTATTGCCCATGCGGAAACAATCTGCGCCGCGCGCAAGGAGCGACTGACTCCGATGCGCCGGCGCGTGCTGGAGGCACTGTTGGCGAGCCATCATCCGCTCGGCGCCTATGAACTGATCGACCGGTTGGCTGGACGCGGTGCGCGGCCGGCGCCGATCACGATTTATCGCGCGCTCGACTTCTTGCGCGAGCAGGATCTCGTGCACCGCATCGAGAGCCGCAACGCATTCATCGCCTGCGTGCACAATCACGACAGCAGCGATCCTGTCGTCTTCCTGATCTGCGAGAAATGCGGTGCAGTCGGCGAGGCGGCCTCGGCAGCAGTGGCCGACACGATCAAAAACGCCTCGCGCGCAGCCGGGTTTGTTCCCAAGACACCGGTTATCGAGATTTCCGGCGTCTGCGCGCACTGCAAGGCGGCGTGATATTACGCGCGTCCGGAAATCCCCCTTGTCCTCCACTCCTGCCTACACCTCAACAACGCGTCCACTCGACGCGCTCGCAGCCGCCGTTGTGGTCGTGCTGTGCCTGTCCTGGGGCTTCAATCAGGTCGCGGCCAAGCTCGCGATCCACGACATCCCGCCGCTCATTCAGGCCGCTACCCGCTCATTCGTCGCCGCTCTCTTGATTGGGGCTTGGTGCCGGCTACGCGGCATCGCGTTGTTCGATCGTGACGGCACACTATGGTTCGGGCTTGCCGCCGGTTTTCTTTTTGCGATTGAATTCATCCTGATCTACCAGGGTCTCCTCTATACGACTGCGACGCGCGCCGTATTGTTCATCTATCTTGCGCCATTTTTTGTTGTGATCGGGGCGCGTATCGTCCTCCCAGCGGATCGTTTCGGCGCCGCGCAATGGCTTGGTCTGGGTATGTCGTTCGCCGGCATGCTGGTCGCGTTCGGCGTTCCGACCCCTGCACTCGATCCGCGCCAGATCATCGGCGACGTGATGATGGTCGGCGCGGCACTGTTCTGGGCTGCGACCACGCTGATCATCAAGGCTAGCCCGCTGACGCGGGTGTCGGCCGAGAAAGTGATGCTCTATCAGCTGGTCGTATCAGGCCCGATCATGGCAATGGCCGCCCTCGCAATCAGTGAGCGTATGACGCATATGCCGTCGGCGCTGGCACTCGGCTCGCTCGTCTATCAAACCGTGTGGGTGGTCAGCGTAACGTTCGTCGTTTGGTTCGCGCTGATCGCGCACTATTCGGCAAGCCGGCTATCGGCATTCACATTTCTCACGCCGTTATTCGGCGTGGCGGCTGGTTATCTGGTCCTGAATGAACCTTTGACTCCGGCTTTCGCTGCCGCCGTAGCGCTGGTCGCCGCTGGTCTAATACTGGTGAATCGTTCGCGCTGATGCTAATTTCGACGGCAATATTCGCGAATTTCTGATCTATGAAACGTAGCGATATGGGACAATCGCAACACGCAACTGCGGCAGACGAGACGCTACAACGAGCTATGGCTGCAATCCAAAACCAGCGGCCCGAAGAGGCCGCTCGTCTGGCGACAGATGTCCTAAATAAAAATCCAAGCCAACCAAAGGCGCTGCATATTCTCGGCTACGCTTTGTTGATGCAAGAGAAGCCGATCGATGCGATCGAGCGTCTGGAGAAAGCATTCCGCTCTCTGCGCGATCCGGCAATCGAAACGCAACTGGCGATCGCGCTTCGAAAAGCAGGCCGCACGGACGAAGCGTTGAAACGGCTTGCGCGAGCCACCAAAAGAACGCCGCCATTTCCTGCGGCTATTCATCGTCAGGCCCTTCGGAATTGATGTAGTGATCAGTTCGGCATAATTTATAAGATCAAAGCAAGTACTTTGGCGGCGGCCGAGACGTGTGCCAAAATTCACATCCAGCCGCCGCCGTCCCGGCCGCGATTGGCAACGCCCGCCTCTTCCAGGTCCAGTTCGTATTCTATGCGTCGACGCGCCTCGTCGGTGATCTTGCCGTCGCGCAAGAGCTGATAGATGTATTCCCGTTCGGTATCGATCAGCTCTTTTTTCAGCGCGGCGCTTTGGCGCATGAACTGCAGCCCGTCGCTCATGTTGTTCGGCAGTATTTGTCGGCGACTCTGGTTGCGCGTTCGCAACAGTGCGATGACTTCATCCGGCAACTTGCGTTCTTCGATGAATTTGTCCAATTGTCTTTCAACCCGTTGCAGCGCCGACACGCGCGCCTGCAATTCTGACTGGATTTCGCCGGCACGCTCTTCTCGACCGATCTGCGCGAGTCCGAGCCACCGCATGACCAGCGGCAGCATCAGGCCTTGGCCGACCAGCGTGAAAATGATCACGCCGAAAGTCACAAATAGAATCAGGTCGCGGTGGGGGAAGGGCTGGCCGTTGTTGAGCGTAAAGGGAATTGCAAGTGCAGCCGCGAGGGAAACCACGCCGCGAACGCCGGTGAAGGCGATCGCAAACGGGCCTTGCCACGGCGGCGATGGGTCGCGCTTCGCCAGCGACGGACTGACCCACCGCGGGATATAGGTCGCAGGGAATACCCAGATGAAGCGGGCCGCGATGACGATCAGCGTGGTCAATGCGGTGGCAATCAGTAATTCACGGATGGAGAAGGCCTGCGCCTGCTCAATCAGCATGCGCGCCTGCGAGCCGGTGAGCAGAAACACCAAGCCTTCGATGAGGTAAACCACCAAATCCCAGAAGAAGATACCTTGCAGGCGCGTGGCGGACGGGATCAGGCGCGGGCCGACCCAACTTACATAAAGCCCGCATGCGACGGTCGCCAGCACGCCTGATCCCCCGAGATGTTGTGGTACCCAGAAAGCAAGGTAAGGCGTCATCAGGGACAGCGTGATTTCGACGCGTGGATCGTGTGCCCACTGCCGCAACCGCAGGCTCAACCAGCCGACCGCGAGGCCATATAGAATTTCACCGGCCACGATCAATGCGAAGGTGCCGGTTGCCTCCGGCAACGAGAACATCCCGGTTGCCGCTGCCGCCACGGCGAAGCGGTAGAGGATCAGTGCGGTCGCGTCGTTAGCGAGGCCTTCGCCCTCAAGAACAACTAGGAGGCGCCGCGGCAGCGCGAGACGGCGCGCGATCGCGAGCGGCGCGACCACGTCAGGTGGCGCAACGATCGCACCGAGCACGAAGCCCACCGCCCAATCAAAATTCAGCAGGTAATGCGCGGCCGCTGCCACCGCGCAGGTGGTGAACAACACACAGCCAAAGGCAAGCAGTGCAATCGGTCTTAGGTTGAACCGAAACTCGCGCCAGCTCATGGCGACGCCGGCGGAATAGATGAGCGGCGGCAGCATCACCAGCAGCACAACTTCCGGAGCCAGCCGGATCTGCGGCAACCCGGGGACCAGCGCCATTCCAATACCGGCGACGACCAGCACGATCGACGGTGCGGTTTTGAGCCGTTGCGCGACAACCGCAGCCGCGGCCAGCACGGCCAGCATGAACAGCAGCGTCTGCATAACCGCGGTCATATCAAGTTCGCCACCATGTTCACGGTCAGTGCCAGCACTACGAGATTGAAGAAGAACGACAGCACGCCGTGGATTGAAGCTATACGGCGAATGACTTTGCTGCTGATGCTGACGTCGGACACCTGCGAGGTCATACCGATGACCAGCGAGAAGTAGAGAAAATCTCGATAGTCCGGCTTGTCATCATCAGGGAAATGCAACCCGCCGATTTTCCCGTCGCCCCGTTCACCGTAATATTCATGGGCATAGTGGAATGAAAAGATCGTATGCACGAAAGCCCATGACAGCAGGATCGTCACAAAGGCTAGTAGTGCATGCAGTGTGGAGTCACCTTGTGCGCCCTGTTTCGCGCTGCCGAGCGCAAACACGACAGCGACTAGGCTCGCGAATGTGGCGACGATCGACAACAGCAGGATGAAAGGGGCGCCTTCATCCTGCTCCGCCGCGCGCTGACGGATGCGTGCCACGTCGGCGCGCCCCATCATGGAGAATGTCAGGACCAGATAAACGACAACGCCCACGTCCCAGCCCGTCAGTACGCGCGCCAGCACTCGGAATTCAAACGCTGCCATGGCAGCCGTTACGGCGATGCCGATGACGATCGCAATCGCAAGTTTGGCGTGTAGCTTGACGACTCGCACCGGCAACGGCGGCAGGCGTTTGTTTTTTGCCATGTCGCAGTCCTTGCGTGGTTCAAGCGCTCCGCTCAGCGATGAAACGGGCCGCTGCACATAGTGTACCGGATTTTGTGCCGAATGGCGTCAGCGCCGCGTTGGCCTCCGCGACAAGTTCATTAAGACGAGCACGTGCACTATCAATTCCAAGCGTGGCGACCAGCGTCGCCTTGCCGGCCGCGGCGTCCTTACCCGCAGCCTTGCCCAGCGTCTTGGCATCACCTTCGACATCGAGTAGGTCATCGGCAATCTGGAATGCCTGCCCGATCGCGGAGCCGTATCGAGCGACGCTCGCACGCGCGGCGACATCTGCCTTTCCGAGAATTGCCCCGGCGTTGCAGGCGAAGCGGATCAAGGCACCAGTCTTCATGGCCTGCAACGTGACGATTTCGCTTTCGTCGAGTGCACGCTTTTTCTCAAACCGGCCTTCAGCAGCAAGGTCGAGCATTTGGCCACCCGCCATGCCGCCAAGTCCGGCGGCACGCGCAAGTTCGAGAATGAGTGCGATGCGCACGCCAGCGTCTGCATGCACCTCGGCGCGCGCCATGACGTCAAAGGCGAGCGTCAGTAATGCATCGCCAGCGAGAATTGCGGTTGCTTCGTCGAACGCCCTGTGGACTGTCGGCCGTCCGCGTCGCAGTTCGTCGTTGTCCATTGCCGGCAGATCGTCGTGTACCAGAGAATAGCAGTGCACGAGCTCGAGCGCGGCACCGGCCATCAGTGCGCTCGCGCGGTTGACGCCGAACAGGGCAGCGGTCTCGACCACCAGGAAAGGGCGCAAGCGCTTTCCTCCATCCAGCGCTGAATGCCGCATTGCGGCGACAAGGCGGGGTGGCCGCGCCGTCTCCCCGTCCAACGCCGCACGGCTTAGCAAACGGTCGAGCAATGTCTCAATATCGCCCGCGGTTGCGGCGAGCCGGCCGGCGAAATCTGCGGTATCGCTTTTCATCGTGGCATTGATAGCCGCAACGCCTCGTCCCGCAAAGTGGCACCGGTTTAACGCACCCTCGGCAAACATGGCTTCAGATGGGTTAGTCTGCGGGGGTGGGAGAGGCGGTTAAAAAGTCGGGATTTGGCTATGGTCTGCGGTTACGGCGCGGTTTGCGCGCCGTTGTCATTGCGGCATTGGCACTGCTGCTCCTGCCGTACCTCCTGACGCCTCTCTACGCCGTGGTCGACCCGGTCTCCACCCTGATGCTCTGGCGACGCCTTGGCGGAGCGAGGGTCGAGCGCTATTACGTGCCCATCACGCGCATTTCGCCGGCGGTGTCGCTCGCGGTGATCATTGCCGAGGATGGCCGGTTCTGCAGCCATCACGGCGTGGATCTGACGGAAATTCGCGAGGCCATAAACGAAGCCGAAGATTTCGATGAAATGCGCGGTGGCTCGACCATTGCGCAGCAGCTGGCGAAGAACCTATTCCTCTGGCAGGGCCGCAGCGTCGTGCGCAAGACGCTGGAATTTCCGCTGGCGCTCTGGATCGACCTCGTATTGTCGAAACGGCGCATCATGGAAATTTATCTCAACGTCGCGCAGTGGGGTCCGAATGGTGAATTCGGCGTCGAGGCCGGCGCGCGACGTGCATTCGGCAAGTCGGCACACGACGTTTCGCGCTACCAAGCGGCACTGCTCGCGGCAATGCTGCCTAATCCGGCTGCAAGGAACGCACGGCAGCCCGGTCCGGGGCTGCGCCGGCTCGCTGGACTTTACGTTGCCCGCGCCGAGCGAGCGCCGGGGGCAGCATCCTGCCTGCGGCAAAGACACTAGCCTTGACGCGCTTCATCCTCTATAAGCCCGGCTTCAAAACCGACATATCGCGCTTTTTCAGGAGTTTCGTCCCATGGCTGTGCCGAAAAGAAAAATCTCGCCGTCGCGCCGCGGTATGCGCCGTTCGGCCGATGCGCTCAAGCGACCGGCCTATGTGGAAGACAAGGACTCCGGCGAATTGCGTCGCCCGCACCACATCGACCTGAAGACCGGCATGTATAAGGGCCGCCAGGTCTTGAAAGCCAAGACCGAGGCGTAACGCAACGGCCCAGGGCCGGAGGTCAGCTGCGCCATGTTCATGCTCGGCTTTCCCCTGCTTCTGGTCCCATTCGCCATCTACAACATCATCGCCTTCCTGATGCCGGGTGTGTCATGGACGGCACCTGTAAGCAGCGTCCACATGGTTTCCGGCGCGGACTGGACCATGTCGGCCGGCGACATGCTCATCCTGCTGGCGATCCTGCTGCTGTTCGGCGAATTGATGAAATCGACGCGCATCGGTATCCGCACGGTTGTCAATCACGCACTGTCGCTGGTCCTGTTTCTCGGAATGATCGTTGAGTTCATCCTCGTCAAACAGGCCGCTACTGCGACCTTCTTCCTGCTGCTGGTCGTGAGTTTTATCGACGTGCTCGGCGGCTTCGCGGTGACTTTGCGCTCCGCCCAGCGAGACCTTACGGTCGAGGGCGTGGAGCGAGTTTCGTCCTGATCGTTCCAACCTTCTGGTTTTCTCATGAGCCGCGATTTCCAGCTCCCCGGCCGTTCGCCCGTGATCGCCTGCGAAGGCATGGCGGCAACGTCGCATCCCCTCGCAACCCTTGCAGCGGTCGATACGCTGCGCGCCGGCGGCACCGCTGCGGACGCCGCTGTTGCTGCTGTGGCGACCTTATGCGTGGTCGAGCCGCACATGACCGGCATCGGCGGCGACTGTTTTTGTCTGGTTTCACAACCGGGCAAGCCGGTGTGGGGCTACAACGGATCGGGCCGTGCCGGCGCGAACGCTTCGGAACAAGCGCTGCGTGCGAAAGGGATGTCGGAAATCGGCAACTCGATCCACGCGGTCACTGTGCCGGGCGCCATCGATGCCTGGGAAGCAATTCTGAAAACGCATGGCCGCTTCGGCCTCGATCGTGCGCTCGCACAGGCGATCAAATATGCAGAAGGCGGGTTTCCCGTCGCGCCGCGCGTGGCCTTCGACTGGAAAAAGCACGTCGCCAAACTCAAGGCTGATCCTGGTGCCTCGAAGCATTATCTGTTCAATGGCGCAGCGCCCAATGAAGGCGATGTCATCCGTTTTCCTGCGCTGGCGGCGACACTCAAAGCCATCGCCACCAAGGGCGCGCGCGCTTTCTACCAAGGCGAAATCGCCGAGGACATGGCGAAAACTCTGGCCGCACGCGGCTCTTTTCTCACTGCAGAGGATTTCGCGCGGCATCGCGGTGATGCGGTTGAGCCGGTTTCAACCAACTATCGCGGGCTCGATGTGGTGGAAATTCCGCCGAACGGGCAGGGGCTCACCGCGCTGGTGATGCTCAATATCTTGGAGAACTTCGATATAGCCGCGCTCGATCCGCTCGGCGCCGAACGATTCCATCTGGTACTGGAAGCCGCGCGTTTGGGCTTTGCCGTGCGCGATACACACATTGCGGACGATGCGCATATGCGCATGCCGGTTGCGGATTTACTCGACAAGAACTTCGGCAAGAAGCTTGCTTCGCTCATCGATATAAAAAAGCGCTCGAAGTTGCCGAGCGCGCCGGCGCCGGGCAACGATACAGTCTACCTCACGATCGTCGATCGCGACCGCATGGCGGTCTCCTTCATCAACTCGCTCTATTCGGGTTTCGGCGTCGGCATCTGCGCCGAGAAGAGCGGTATCATGCTCACCAATCGCGGCGCCTGTTTTACGCTTGAGCCGGACCATCCCAACACATTCGGTCCAAACAAGCGGCCGATGCACACGATCATTCCAGCGCTCGCCATGCGCAACGGCCGTTGCGACATGAGCTTCGGGGTCATGGGTGCGCATTATCAGCCCATGGGCCATGTCCAGATTATCCTCAACATGCTCGACTACGGCATGGACGTGCAGCAGGCGATCGATGCGCCGCGCTTCTTTTTTGAGGGTGAGAAGACCGATGTCGAACGGGGCACGCCGCCGGCAACAATCGAGGGGTTAAAAGTGCGGGGCCACGACGTGGTCATGGCAACGTCGCCCTGGGGCGGAGCACAGACCATCAAGATCGACTGGGACCGCGGTGTGCTGATTGCCGGTTCGGAGCCGCGCAAGGACGGCTGCGCTCTCGGGTACTAAGCGTTGAGGGCGGCGGTAGCCCGATACGCAGCCAGTGCGTCGTTCGGCTCGGCGCGCCGGCATTCACGCGTCTGCGGATGCTGGTCTTTGGTGGCGACCAGGTGGGCGAGAAATGGGGCGTAGCGGTAGCCCGCTGGCCGCTGCGACGAGTCGGACAAAGGGTCAATGGCGACAAGCGCGCGGTTTTCCGGACTCGCAGCTTCGCACTGCGGCTCCGGGTAATGCGCAGCCGGATTTGAGTGCCGCAAACGCGATGTGTCGGTTTCGCCGATCCGCATCTTCATGCCGTCTCAATTCAGGACAGTTGACTCAATTCCAATGTCAAAAGGGCAAGGCCGTGCCGCGCGGCATTAACCGCGCCGGATCCAGCCGAAATCCCACCTTTTCTAATTGTTTAACGAATTGCCTTAGATTTGCAGGCGCATCCGTCGCAAAAACCAAGGTCGGAAGACGTCTTAGCGTTCCAAAAAGGGGCGAGTGTGAGCCCATTCAATCAATCACAAGTTCTCGACGCCGCGGAGATTTTGCGGTCTGTCGGCGACGTCGTTTATGAGTGGCTTGGATACCGACGGCTTGACCTGGAGCGACAATGCTTCCGCGTTGCTCGGCGTCGATGTTGACGAGATCGGCACCGGCCGTGCCTTCGCGCAGCACGTTGACGCCGCGCGCGGGCCGACGCGCATTGATGTCATTCAACAAACAACACGGCGGGAAACCGGCAACGGTGTCCCGTACCAAATTCAGTATGCATTCGAGCGCGGCGATGAAAAGATCTGGCTGGAAGATATCGGGCGCTGGTTTGCCGCCTCGACGGCAAGCCGCTGCGTGCGCACGGTGTTGTCCGCTTTATCAATGAACGTCGCGAGCGCGAGCGCCGGCTCGAACAGCGGGCGAAGTTCGATCCGCTGACCGGCGAACTCAATCGCGTCGGTCTCACCGAGGCGCTCGGTGCGGCCCTCAATGAAGCCGTGCGTTTCCGCGGGTCTTGCGGGTTTCTGCTGGTCGCAATAACCTCAACCATCTAAACGAGGCGTACGGCTTCGATATCACCGATGCATTGATCGCGCAGGTCGCCAAGCGTATCCGCGCCCGGCTGCGCGGCAAGGATCATCTCGGGCGTTACAATTACCATCGGGGGTGTGGCTGCTCCACGCCATGCCCGCACCGTGACGGCAGTTCTCGCGCGCGCCCAGGATGCTTTGCACGCGACGCGCGCCAAACGCCACGGCTCGTTTACCGCCTACGTTCCGAACGTCGAACGGGATGCGATGAGGCGCCGATGTGCGCGTGCCGGCGATGAAATTGTGGCAGCGCTCAACGAGCGGCGGATTTCGCTTGCTTACGAGCCCGTGGTCGAAACGCGGACCCGAAACGTTGCGTTCTATGAGTGTCTGATGCGCGTATACCGAGCCGATGGCAGCGTCGCCCCGGCGAATGAGATCATTCCGGTAGCCGAACGGGTCGGGCTGGTGCGCATGCTTGATTTTCGTGCGCTCGAGCTGGTCGTCGAGGACCTTACGGCGGCGCCGGCGCTGCGCGCGAGCGTCAACGTATCGCCGAATTCCGCTATCGATCCGCACTGGTGGCAAGGCCTGGGTGCCTT